>NZ_JAPPTH010000008.1:0-240181 GCF_027587015.1 Vibrio sp. Makdt | reverse complement strand
TTCTTTGTTGTGGGGGTGAGTGAGTACTTGAATATTGTTGAACTATTAATATTTAAATCAATGTAACTTGTTGTTTTATTTTTGGATAGTTTGTAAGTTTGTTTTATATCTTAGTTAGGCTTTTCAATATTTAGAAATTTTACATTGCTAAGGTGATTAATTAACTTGGCGATGTCCGTTTAATCAATTAAATGGGTTGTAAGTAATGGTTATCGGAATGGTCAATGGCGTTTACAAATTTGATGATGTGAACATTAAATAAGGCAAAGACCTTAAGATGATTTAATTATCAAAAAACTGTCATATCTAAAGATAACTGTGCTTTTTATTTAATTTCTTAACGAATAATGTTGAGGGTCAATACTATGAAGTTATCGATGAAGAAGTCATTGTTATTAGCAATGTCGGCGTGTGTTTTTTCTAATGTAAGTGTTGCTGCCATTAATGGTGATTATCATGTGGTCGACGATGATCTGACAGCTGATCATAATGAAAGCAATGGTGTACCAATGCCTTTTTATGCTAACGGAAGAATGCAGTCAAAACTCAGCGTTTCTGTTTCTTTTGCGGATAGCTACGGCAGACCAGTGACCGTATCTAAGAGTGACTTAGAGGGGGCGATATCTTTTTACCTAAAGAATAGTGGGCAGGAGTTAGGCAAAGATAAAGACTGCAGTTACGGAAGAGGTTGTTGGGGATACACGTTGAATCCAAATGACTACTCTCACCAAATGGGCAGCAGTTACGGTTACTCGAAAACCCTTCCTACGTCTCGTGTTTCAGCAAGTGATACTAAATTAACCGCTTGGGTGTATAGCAACGAAGTCGCTCAATATCGTGAAGTGTGTATGAAGGTTAAGTTCGATGCCGGAAGCCAGTATGACAACAATTACTACGATAGCTGTGCCTTCCCGAATGAAAGCAGTGCGTTCTACCAAAGCGTGCAGCCTAAGTCTTACAGTGCTGCTGACTTTTCTGAGCTTGGAGAAGGTGAGTTGGTGTGGGAAGAAGCCAATGCCGACGGGTTCTATTTTGATAAAGCAGAGATGCGTAACTTTTATGTGACGCCGAAAGATACGTCCGTTCAACTGGTTCAGGTTGCTATGGATAACTTTGACGAGTCGGATAGCGATAAAGTGTTCCTAAACGATGAATGGTTGGGCTGCTACTCAGATTGCCCAGACGATAATCGCTCTGTGAAAGGTTATATATTTGTTCCAGGTTCAGAGCGCAATGTCTCTGACGAGTATGTTTGGAATAGTGCTTATGGTGAAGGCAGAACTGCTGTGTGGCGTGTTAACCAACAGCTGAGATCAGTGACTCTTAGCAAGCTGTTATATTCGAATAACGCAACATCAAACAACGATTCGCAAAAGGAGTACCGATTTACTGTATTTGACCAATACGGTAACAAGGGACCATTGAAGCTTACTTATCCTCAAAGTGAATTTACTGGTGGTGGTCAGAAATGGGATTACACCCGTTGGACCCTAGTTAGCCAATAACATTCGAACAAAACAGAGTTAGCTCAACCATTTGGGCTAACTCATCCACTTTAGGGGAAATTTATGTCTAATTGGACTTCAAATGCTTTTAACTTTGATAGCTTTTGTTCGGGCGGCGTAGACCAAAGAACCAGAAGCTACTCATACCAAATCTTACTTGGCTCTCTTATTGGTAACTGGCTCAAGGGACCAAACCTCGACATCTCCATTCAATTCTCTCCTTACTCAGCCGACAACCTTGGTTTTGGTAAAGGCTGGAAGTTGAATCTCCCGCGATACGATATTGAAAACAAACAACTCTATCTGGCCAATGGACAATCCTATCGCGCCGAATTAAATGCCAATCTAGAAATGAGTATTCGCTACAAAAAGTTGCTCGATTTTTCGGTATCGTCTAGTGCGAATGGTTACGAAATTACTTATAAAAATGGCCGTACTGATATTCTAGATAAAGATGGCAATATCATTAAGGTAGTTCAAAGTAATGGACATGCCCTCTACTTTTCTTGGCTCAATGTTGGCGGCAAGAAGCGCTTGGACAAAGTTTGGGACGACAGAACAGATAAGCAAACGGCACTGCTGTGGGTTGAATATGTGAGCGCAGGGCGCATAAACATTTTTACCAATATTGGCAGCACCCATGAAGCCTTTTTTAGTCTTACGTTAAACAACAGTAAGCTGGTTCAATGCAATTTACCCGAGCGTGCGGGTAGCTATGGCTTTGGCTATCAAGATATTGGTTCGTACACGTTAATTGATGAAGTGGTCCATCCTTGCGGTTTGACTGAAAGGCTAAGATACCGAGCCGATGGTATTCGAATTAATTCGATGACCTATCTACCTGCGGTGACTGCTCATGATGTGCTGACTCTCAACTCTCCTATCATTACGACAACCTATGACAGCATTGGTACCGATAGTCGTAATTTTATGGGGTACGGATCGCCTGGTGGCGAGTTGAGCGAAGGGCTTGATAATTTGCTGGAGCGCGGCAGAGAGTACAGCTATCGCGTACAAAAAATTGAAAATGGCTCTATTGTCACTGCTCAAACCTACAACCAATTCCACTTACTTGTTGAAGAAGCTCGACACGTCGATGGCAACCTTGTTCATTTGAAAAGGTTGGACTATCCCGCCCTTGATAATCAAGAGTTTTCCGCTCAACCCGCTCAGTACTCATTGATCAGTAAAGAGGAGCAGATCTGGTTTTCTGGATCGGATAGCCAAGCTCAAAATAGATTCTGGGACTATGATGAATACGGCAACATGCTTAGATTTGTCGACGAGAATAGTATTACGGAACACTATGAATACTATGCTAAAAATGGTGAGACGGGCTGTCCGGCATCACCAACGGGCATGGTGAATTTCGTCAAGTCTCGCACGTTAGACAATGGCTCAGAACAAAGAGTGATCGCATACCAGTATGCTTCTCTAGAGGGTTTAAATGGTCAGCGAGACGTGGTGCTGAGCTTAGAAGAAGATACGCAACGCTACCAAACTCATTATGCCTATCAAACTGATACGCGTGATACCTATTCATTTAGTCGACTGGCTTCGGTGCAAAATGACATCCTTCATCCTAATGGTGTCTATTCTGCCACTTCGCGCTATCAGTATGCACTGGATAATGATGTCCTTGAAGAACACGAAGAACTGACTTGTCATGATAATACGAAAACCAACCTTGTTGTCGGTCACTACCTTGATATTGGCGAGTTAGCGCGACATGTCGACTCGGATGGTGTCAGTTGTTCATTTGCGTATGACACGCTGCGAAGAACCACCGAAGAGCGTATTGAAGGAAGTGCATCCCGTTCGTACCAATACCTTGTTGATACAGGTTTGAGCCGACAAACTCTGTTGTTAACAGACTGCAAAGGTAATTTGTGTGAACAGAGTTGGGATGGTCAAGGGCGAGAATTAGAAGCCAAGGTTGGCAACTCAGTCGTATGGACAAAAATGTACGATGCGTTCGGCAGACTACAAAGTAAGAGTACCTACGATGTACTGCCTGATCGTAATTCTAGATCGGCACCTGTGGTGCTGACCGAGAGCTATGAATACGATGACTGGGGGCAAGTTAAATCGACACTACTTGCGAACGGAAAACGTCGCGTTGAATTTAACAACCTTGCATCGCGTAAGAAAACTCAGGGTATTGAAGGCTTAACCATGACGGTCAGCTCTCTAAACACTTGGGGCCTTGAAGATAAAAAAGAGCAAGGGATCCATAGCTGGAATTATGAGTATGACTCGTGGGGAAGGCTGATCAAAGAAACCAACCCACTTGCTCATTCCAAGCACTACCATTACGACCGTTTTGATCGCGTGATTCGCATGACTCAAGCGAACGGTGTCGATCACGACATCACCTATGCTGAGCATACCGATCAGTCACAGGTTATAGACCTAAAGATTGGCGGGACAACGGTGGGGAAACGTGACATTGATGGCTTAGGGCGTCAGCGAACACTGCGACGCGGTGCGAGTACTCAAGCGGCGTTGAGTTGGTCCTACTCAGACAGCAGTAATATTCCTGAAACCGAAACTAGCTTGTCAGCGCCGGTGCGTAAGTTTACTCGCGATAGTCAGCTGGGTGTGTTGAGTGCGAAATCGTCTGATGGGCAGGTTGCTAACTATAGTCATGACCCAATATCCGGCTTGCAAACCGGGAGTCAAGATAGTGAAGGCAATCAAAGTACCATTACCTATTCGTCGAAGGGGTTACCTGAAGTTGAGGTGAACGAAGGACAGATTCGTTACTACAGCTATTCGGATGGTGGGGTTATCGCTGCCATTGATGGCGACACGGATACTCGACAGTATGGTTATGATGAACTAGGACGCTTGGTGAAGCTGAGCTCAAACTCGACAACGGTTTATTACGAGTATGACGAGTTTGATCGTGTGATTGTCGAAACCTTGGTGTCTGGAAATCAAACTCAAATCACCGAGCTTGAGTGGGATGAATACAGTCGAGAAGTGAACCGCGCTATTGCCTTGAACGACCATTATATCTTTGAGCAATCACAAGAATATAACGCGCTAGGCTTGCTCGATTCTCGTACAAAAGAGTGTGCGACATTAGGCAACCTGTCAGAAAGCTATACCTATGACGAGCTTGCTCAGCTTACTAAGGTTGAATTCTTTGGGACGGGACCTTTGAGTGATTGGGGACAGCCAATGACTTCAATTGAGTGGAGCTACGACGAGTTGGGTAACATGTTGACCCAACGTACATTGACGGCTGAATCTGAAGATTTTGCTCGTTATTTTTACGAGTCGGATGACCCTTGTCGGTTGACCAGTATTACTCACTCTCATCCACAACTGGATAGCCAAGTATCAATCGAGTACGACTTGAATGGCAACATGACTCAAGATGCGGATGGTCGCGTGCTCGAGTATGACAACTTCGACCGCCTACGACGCGTGTTTGCGGACAATACTGAATGGCTTTACCACTATGACAGTAATGACCGACTTTCGGCTCAGCTGTCGCCATCTGAATCTCGCCACTTTAGTTATCTATGGGGTGACCTCTCAGCAATAGAGGAAAACGGCACACTGACTCAGTATATCTATCACGAAGGGGTCCCAATATGGTCAGAGTCAGGTTCGGATACAAATCTGTTAGCGACCGATCAAAATGGATCTGTCGTTGCCTCTAATACTTCAGGAAAAACGGGCTCAACGTACCGTTACTCTCCATATGGACAACGTGAGCAAGCGGGGAATGCAAATGAAGAATAAAGACTCGGTATTTATTACCCCACTTAATCGCCGTCAGTTTCTGATTAAAATTGGTCAAACTGCTGCAGTGGCTGGTGGCATATCCTTGCTACCGACTTCAGTTCGTTTAGCGATGGCGCAGTCGATGGCAATCTCTCACTCAGACATTGGCTTCAATGGTGAGTGGCTAGACCCTGTGTTGCAAGGTTATCACTTAGGTCAAGGCTATCGCGTCTACCAGCCTAAGCTGATGCGCTTCAATGCCCCCGACAGTTTGGCGCCTTTTAATGAGGGTGTGCATAACGCTTATGTGTATTGTCACAATGATCCTATTAACTTCACCGATCCAAGTGGCCACCTGAATATCAGCAAGATCTTATTTGGTGCTTTTGGTGTGCTTGCCGGGATAGTTGGCATTGCATTGGCCGCGCCTACTGGTGGCTCAAGTTTAGTATTAGCTGCGGGCATCATCGGCGGTATTGCAGGAATGACCAGCGGTGCATTACAAATTGCGTCTGGTGTGATTGATGATGGGGACATTTCCCGCAAACTCGATATAGCGACGATCCCATTCGATATTATTGGTGTAGTGAGTGGTGGATATTCGGCCTATAAATCGGTTCAGAATCTGCGTTGGGTAAGAGCAGGTGGTGCTTTGGAAGATGTCACACAGCCAGGCCTAGGTTCTCGCTTGATGAATAAAATCAGACCTTCCGGTGAGTATAATGTGGCATGGGCCAATAAAACGAACCCAGCAATGCGAATAGGGAGTTCTGAGGGGCAGGTGATTGCGACCAGAATGACTCAGGGCGGCAAGACAATGACGTACACGCCTCCTCCGATTCATGGCGGCTACACTAAGATCCTCCTTGGGCAAGTAAAGGTGAGTGCACGAGGTTATACAATTTATCAAGGCATAATGACGGCGCGCTCGATTGGCAGTTTGGGCTGGTCTACGGTGAAAACGATACCTGGGCGATTAGATCAGGAAAAGTCATCAGCGGATAATATGGTAACCGAAGGCCGAAGTGTTAATCCTGCAGCGAAGAAGACTCAAATGTACGCGCTTGAAGAGACCAGACAGCGCATAAAATATGGTAATGAGGTTCAACAAATGATCCGTCAATTGCCATTGTCTTAGCCTGCTCTATTTTTTCTTGAACAATGTAAAGCCAGCCCAACCTTAGTTGAGCTGGTTTTTTTGTATTTAGTATTGGCGTTTTTGAACGTTAGCTGTAAATCATGAGCACTTCCCTTAGATTCACTTTGTGATCAAAAAAAGATCAAAAACAGTTGTTGAAACCGGTTTCAATGTGTATCTTTATTACATCTTGAAATCGGTTTCAGAGTTGCAGCTTTTAAGTTTGTTATCTTAAACCTATCTATTTTCTAGCGAATAACTTGTAGCGAGTGATGGTATGAACAACGAATTTCCAAACGATTTTTTATGGGGTGGCGCGGTTGCGGCGCATCAGCTAGAAGGCGGCTGGGATGCGAATGGTAAAGGTGTGAGTGTTGTTGATGTATTAACAGCGGGCGCTCATGGTGTACAACGTCGAATCACCGATGGCGTGATCGACGGCGAAAACTACCCAAACCAAGTGGCGGTTGATTTCTACCATCGCTACAAAGAAGACATTAAGTTATTTGCTGAGATGGGCTTTAAGTGCTTCCGCACCAGCATTGCGTGGACACGAATCTTCCCGAACGGCGATGAAGCTGAACCGTGTGAAGCGGGTTTGGCGTTTTACGATGACCTATTTGATGAGCTTCTGAAATACGATATTCAGCCAGTTGTGACACTGAGCCACTTTGAAATGCCTTACCATCTAGCCAAAGAATACGGCGGCTGGATGAACCGTAAAGTGATCGATTTCTTTGTTAAGTACTCAACCACAGTGATGGAGCGTTATCAGCACAAAGTGAAGTACTGGATGACGTTTAACGAGATTAATAACCAGATGAACACCTCGGCAGACATCTTCGGTTGGTTATGCTCTGGCGTGAAATTCCCGCAGTGCGAAAAGCCGCAAGAAGCTATGTATCAAGCAGTTCATCACCAATTTGTTGCGAGTGCGCTGGTGGTGAAGAAAGGCCACGAGATCAACCCAGATCTTCAGATCGGTGCAATGTGTGCGATGGTGCCTTTTTACCCTCGCTCTTCAAAACCCGAAGACATCATGGTGGCACAGCAAGCAATGCGTGATCGCTACTTCTTCTCAGATGTTATGGTTCGCGGTCATTACCCAAGCTACGCAAAACGTGATTGGGCCATCAAAGGTTTTAATATTGAAATGCAGCCTGAAGATGAGCAGATCTTGAAAGAAGGCAAAGCGGATTACCTTGGCTTTAGCTACTACATGTCAAACACCTTGGACTCGTCTTCTCACCAGTCTACTGATGAAGCGATGGACGGCGGTCATGAAAACTCGGTTGATAACCCGTTTATTAAGTCGAGCGACTGGGGCTGGCCAATTGATCCAACGGGTCTGCGTTTCTGTTTAGCTTCCCTTTATGAGCGTTATGAAGTGCCTTTGTTCATCGTTGAAAATGGTTTTGGCGCGGTCGACACCATTGAAGAAGATGGCAGCATCAATGATGACTACCGCATTGCCTACCTTGGCGATCACATCAAAGAGATGAAAAAAGCTGTTGCGATTGATGGCGTTGATCTCATGGGCTACACCCCTTGGGGCTGCATCGATTTGGTGTCGTTTACCACGGGCGAAATGAAAAAGCGCTATGGATTCATTTACGTAGATAAGCACAACGATCAATCTGGTTCTTTAGAGCGCAAACGCAAGAAGTCGTTCGAGTGGTATAAAGGTGTGATTGCATCTAACGGTGCCACTATTTAGAATGCGTTGTGCTGCGTAGTTACACGTAATATAAAGTTATACGCAATATGAATTAGCATTAAATTAGTCGGCCTATGTCGGCTAATTTTTTATATGAGGAAAAGAAGCGAATGGTCACAATGCTTGATGTCGCGAACCGCGCGGGTGTATCAAAGTCGACGGTTTCTCGCGTCTTAAATGGCAAGAATATCGTGCGCCCAGATGTGGTGAAAAAGGTCTTTGATGCGATTCAAGAAACGGGCTATCGACCAAACCTGCTAGCTCAGCAATTGGCGACCAAGAAGACCAACTTCATCGGTTTTGTTATCACTAATGAGCTGTTCAACGGCCCTTACTTCTCCTCCTTGATGTATCACGCGGCTTCTTATAGCGAAAAATCGAATCACCAACTGGTTATCACCGATGGTAAACACAGTGCTGAAGACGAAAGGAAGGCGATCAATTTCCTACTCGACATGAAATGCGCCGGCATCATCATTTATCCGCAATGTTTAACTGAAAGTGAGATAGCGCAGATTATCGAAAGCACTGATACGCCGATTCTGGTGCTCAACCGAGAAATGCCTTCGAAGCCCAATCATGCAATCACCACAGACCATTACCAAAGTGCTTGTTTGATGGTTGAACACATCATCGAGCAGGGTCATAAAAACATTGCAGTGATTCGTGGTAAAGCAGGCTCGTCGACCGATGAACAGCGTTATCAAGCCTATCAAGATGTGCTCACCAAGCACGATATTAAGCTAAACGAAACTAACGTTGCTCAAGGTGATTGGACGATGGAGAGTGGTTACCGTGCCGCGCAAGCTTTAGTGGAAAGCAAAGCAAGCTTCACTGCAATTCTGTCTGAGAACGATGACATGGCGATTGGCGCGATTAAGGCATTAACTGAGCTGGGATATTCTTTACCTCAAGATATCTCTATCGTCGGTTTTGATAACAGCAAAGTGGGTAAGTTTTTAACACCAAGTTTAACCTCTGTGAGCGTCCCACTTGAGCAAATGACGCAAAAAGCGATTCTGCAAATCGTCGGTGAAAGCGAGCAAGCACAAGCCTTGGATACGACGGGCAGTTTAGTGATTCGTGATTCAGTCGCTCAGCGTATTTAAGCTCAATTAACAGAGAGTCGATTTCATATTTAGCCTACAAAAAGTGATGGGCTACACATCTCTGAAATCGAGCTCAAACCTTGCTTACTCCGTTTTATTAGATGTGCGATATTGCGTTTTTTGGTCGATGTGTTGACCATTATTAGGTAAGTAATGTGAAAGAGTAGGTAAGTAACGTGAAAACAGAAAAACAAAAAATGCTGGCTGGTGAGCCTTATTTAGCATGGGACGAGCAGCTATATAGCGAGCGAATCGAGTGTCGTAAGGTATTGCAAAAACTCAATAACAGCATTCCAGATACCGAAGAGTGGCGCACGGCGATTAATACGCTGATTCCTGACTCTGAAGGTGCCTATTTAGAGCCGCCATTTCGTTGTGACTACGGTTCAAACATCAAACTGGGTAAGAATTTCTACGCTAACTTTAACAGCGTGATTTTGGATGTCGCGGAAGTCACGATTGGCGACAATGTGTTGTTCGCGCCTAATGTTCAGGTGTTAACAGCTGGACATCCGCTTGATGTGAAGAGTCGTGTTGACGAAGGTGTGGAGTTCGGTACGCCAATTTCGATTGGTGACAATGCTTGGATTGGCGCAGGTGTGATCATTTGCCCTGGCGTGAACATTGGTAAAAACAGCGTGATTGGCGCTGGCAGTGTGGTGACCAAAGATATTCCAGATAATGTGGTTGCGGTCGGTAACCCGTGCCGAGTTTTGAAGCCAATTGACAACACCTGATCTTAGCTATATTGATAGCTTTTATTTCCTATCAATACCTTTACTCCGCTATTTTTCACGTAGTCATAGTCGGTCGAATTGAACTTTGTACCAAGTTTCTTCCTTTGTTTTTCGCTTGGTACAATAATTCATCGGCACAGATAATCGCTTCTTTGATGGATTGTCCAGTAGATAAGTCAACAAGCCCCAATGATGCCGAAATTCCACCATGGACCATACTATTTAGTTGAGGGTCGTTCGAAACCTTTGACCTAATACGGTCGGCTAGTTTTACGATGTCTGACTGTTTCTCGGCTTTAATAATGACAATAAATTCATCACCGCCAATTCGGTAGCACTCATCGTTTTTTCGAACACTTTCTATTAGGATTTCACTGACTCGAATTAAAACTAAGTCACCTATGTGATGGCCGTACTTATCATTGACCATCTTAAAGTGGTCAAGGTCAATGGCAATCACACCCACGCACCTCGGTTGTTCTGGTTGTTGGTTTTGAGCGATGCGTGAATTTGCGCTTTCAAGATAGAGTCGGTTTTTAAGCCCTGTGAGACTGTCAGACTCTAGTGCTTGAGCTGTTCTTTCTTGATATCGAGAAAACGCTTGCGTCAATAAGTAGAGCAAACCCAGTATGAGCATGACTTCAATAAGGTTTTTTAGTGAGCTTATGACTTCTACTACCGAGGTTGTCATATTGTCGAACACGAGTAACTTTGCGTTCAGTTGAGGTAAGTTGACAGTGATTAGATGAAAGTACCGATCATCTGTGCTGAGTCTAAAAAAAGGTAAGCTTCCGATGCGCATTTCAGTGAAGTGAAAGGTTGAATCAGCACTCCATTGATTACGGTTGTTATCAAATGCGACGCTAGCAGGCTCTCCAGAGGGCAGGAAAAACTCATGCTGTTCCGTTTCAATCACTAAAATGGTATTTGCTGCAGAATCGATGTGCGGGAAGTAGGAATTTAAGTCAAAGTGGGTTTCAAAATAATTGGGTGGTTGTACATTACCTGCGACTAAATGTACTTGAAAGGTGGCTTGGTCATAGTCTAGCGCCCATAGTGTACGGCCACGCTTGATAGCATCGGCGAACAAAGAAGATTCGTTGCTTATGCCAAAGCGGTGAGCAATGGTGTGGTAGTCACTTTCATGGAGTGAAGATGATGATCTATGAAGGATGTCCTTCAAGCGGTCGATGTCGATATGGTTGGGGGAAGATGAAAGTGTTGTCCCTAACATTTCGAGAGTTCGAGATACATTGTTTTGGACCAGAAACTGGATGAGCTGAGTTCTATGTTGTTGGTCTTTTTCAATAAACCCAATCAACCTTCTAATATCACCAGTATGCAAACATAAGATGCAAAGTGTCGCACAGGCTATTATCCAGTGGCGTTGTTTAATCATGAATGTCAATATATTCATATGGTTCACCCTTGTCTCTATAGCTCGAAGCCTGTGATAGTTCATAAGTCCATTCAATAAATGGGGTCTATGGCTTTTACTTGTACCTGTAGCTCTTCTTTGTAATGTCCTGCTCGCGATAGGTTTGTATTGCCAGTGATTCTTAAATCAAGAGGGATGTTGTGTCTTCCACTTGAATAACGCTTTATCGGAAGCATTTGATGCGTTGGTGATAATTCAATTCCATCAACGGTAAGCTTGTAGTCAATCGTCCATTCAGGGTTTTGAGAGTTAACTAATTGATGATGCTTTGGTTTTACCCATAGCTCGGTGCGTGAATTTGAACTGATTACAAAATCGGTTTGGTAGCGCTTGTTGTTTGATAGAACGCCTAAAGCCCAGCGATACCCTGATGTTGTTTTCTGAAAACTGTTGCCTTTGCCTGACCAAGCTAAAGAAACGAATGACTTAACTTTGTAGTTTGCGTTCGCTGATAGTGTAAGGACCTGGTCATTTTCGAACTGTAATTTGACGAGAAATGGCACCGCATATTTCGCTGCGTAGCTGATTTTTGCTTTGGGGTCGACCAACGAAAAGCGAACCGGACGATTGTGTTGAGAGTTCAGTAAATATTCACGCTCTTTTGGGTCATAGGACAACATGGTTTGATTCTGATTAATGAAGTGAATATGTGAAGCTTTTGGACGGTCGAGCACTTTTAAACGCACAGATTTTAGTGCGCATTGTTCAGCTTTAGAACGAAGTTTTTTCAACTCAAATCGGATATTGGCATATCCTGATTTATCAAATTCGATCGGTGCACTGCTTAATTGAGTAATGTCCCAGACGCCTGTGCAATTCGCAGCAAAAGCGGTTGAGGGTGATGCAAGAACTGACGCAAGTAGAGTTGACGATAATAACCATTGCACTGTTTTCATCGAGTTTTTTTTATTCATGGTTCGCTCCTTGTATGAGTTGAATCTCTGGAAGACGAATTAAGTTGTCCTCTGATTCCGGGATGTTCATGTGTCCCGCAATCTCTGAGTCCATGGTTTGAATCTTGTAGTGCCCGCTGCGGATCCCTTCTACAACGAACCGACCCCCTTTATTAGTGAAAAATGGGGTGGAATCACCCGTATCGTTGATGAAGTAACCTTGAGTTAGTGACAACGGTTTCCCATCATCTAAGCTCAACCTGCCAATAACAGTTTTAGATGCGTCTGAGCCAACAGTGAAAATATGGCTGGTGTACGCGCCTGGAGTAACGTTGTAGAAGTAGTTACCAATGTCGTAGCCAATCGGAGCATCGGGTGCATACACTGTAAAGCTTTGAGAGGTATGAGCGGTTGAAAGGCTCACGGCATTATTGAGACTTTTTGAAGAGATAGCTTCGGCTTTGTCGTTGTCATCACTGTTGATCAGTACTTCAGATTCTAAGGTGTCGTGAACTTGTACGACTGCTGCCGCACCGTATATCGGTCGCGACCAAGATAAAGCGCCGTCGCTAATGTTAAACGCTGTGCTTGGTCTAAATGAGGTGACTACGGTGTCTTCAGACTCGGTGGCGTTGTAGTAGGTGATGTCACCGTCGTAGCGAATTCGGTTACTCACATAATCGCCACGCACCTGATATTGGCCCTGATCAGATTCAACGTCTGCAGATAACGCGTAACCATATTGACCAACTTGGTTTTTACTCGGTTTGCTGAAGTTGGCTCTTAATACTTCAGTGTCACTAGCGTAACCGAGATCTGCAGAGTATTGACCATCATCTGAACTCCAAGTCCAGTCGACCGAAACCACACCTTCAGTATTTGAAGTTCCCTCGTTCGGATCTTCTTCGTGAGTGACACCCAAGCCAATAACAACATTTGAATAAGACCAAGATGTTGAAGCTTCTGCACTCCATTCAGTATCGTAGCCACTTTCTTTATCTAGGTTGTATGAAACGGATAAGTAAATATCGTCGGTAATGCCAAAGGTATAACTGACGGCTGCCGAATGACCAGTAGAACCCTCTTCAGTCCAAGGTTGATAGGAAAAGGAATCATAAGATTCAAGGGCAATACGCAAGTTGGGTGCACTGTAGTTATTCTGGTCCCAAAGGGAGGCTGCGTAATCCAAACTAGCGATGTAACCTGTTTCGTCATACTCGCTGGATTGGCTGCCAGAGAGCCGCAGGCCTATATTACCCAGCGTTGTCCCAAGGGTAGTTATGCCTCCTAATATGAAACCATCCTTGTGATAGAATCCATTCAACCCAAGCGTCAAATAGTCGGTTAATCCATAGTCATAGTAGGCGGTGGAAATAAGACTCCCAGTATCGTATTCATAGCGGTTGTCTTCAATTTCAGAAGGGGCACCAAGGTACACACCAAAATCAGATATCCCCTCTTTGAGTAGTTTAGAGTTGTAGAACACGCTGTAGAGAATGGAATCAGTTCGACCTGATTGATATTCAATTTCCAAGCGAACATCGTTGCTTCCCGAAGAAAGCGGTAAGTCGTCTAATTGGTAACGGCCTGGAGGTAAACGAAATTCAGTGATGTAAGAACCGTTAATGTAGAGGTCAATGTCGGCTGATTCTTCTAGGATGAGTGCTTGTGTACCGCCAACTTGAATACTGCGATTCGGCTGCAATGCTGAGTAATTGCGTTCAAAACCAATTCCACCAAATTGCTCACTTGGTAGATGCCCCGATGTGCTGTTAACTTGGTCGCCAAAAGTTAAGCGATAAGGGACATCTGCGCGGTCGACAAAGGCAGATATATCACCACGATAGAAGGTTTGTTCGTCATCGGTTCCGCCATCAAAATACCCTGAAAGCTTATAATTCACTCCACGAGCACCAGCAAAGTTACCTGTAGATAACCACTCAATATTCCATTGTTGTTCGTCACTTTGAGTTTCGACTCCTTGTGTATCAGAGACGCCAAAGTTCAAGTTATTAATATTGGTGAAAAATGATGATTTTGAATAGATAGGGGGAGAATAAGGTGCATTGAATGTCAGAGTCTGCTCTTTTCTAGCATCTTGAACAAAAGACAATGTAATCTCCATATCAGATGAGGAGAAAGAGAGTAAAACTCCCCAGCCTTCAAGGACATCAATTGGAATAAAGTTATCTTTGTATGTAGATAGTTTGCCTGATACTTCTGTTGATAGGGCAGGACCAATAAGAGTATGCAATTGAACGCTGTTTACTTTAGATACGGTCTTACCATCAGAAAAAGCATCGATTTCTCCGACCGTTGAGCCGAGATAGTTGATTGGGAATGGAAATAGCCAATCAGTGGCATAAGCGCTCGGCTCTACAAATAAACATAAAGAGATGCACAGGAGGGTTGTATAAAATCGGGTCATGTTCCCCTCCTAATATCAAAAATACCGAGTCTTTCAATTCAGTGCTATTTTTCTTGCTTTATAGAAACGGCAGTAACATTGCCAAGAGTCTTTGGGATTGGGTAATAAGCGATCGCACCAGGCATCAAGTAACCACTTATTTTTGTATCAATCTCATTCCAAGGAAGATCCTTTTTTCCATTACTGGTCTGTAGTTCGAACACTGATTGAAGTAGGTTGATGAGCACTTTACTTGTGTTTTCAACAACGATGATATTGTTGTCTTTGAGCGAGGTTTTCATTGTTGGTTCTAAGGCGTTTGGTGAGACAAAGGCGAGGGTTGAAAAACTCAGTAGTGTTTTGATTTTACTTTCTTTATCTTCTTGGCCTTTCACTTCTAATTCGTTGAATTCAATTCGATACAATTTTGTCGTGGTGAGTGCGTCACTTGGGATATAACGAACTCGAATTTTTTGTGAACTTAAGGGGTTAACCATAATTTGAGGAGGTAGAATTAAAAAGCTGTCTTCATTGAGCGTGAGCACTTCTCCTGTTTCGTCATAGGTCACATCGTATACGACCACTTCGACTGGAAGTGAACGGTCTTGAGTATTATTGATGGTGTAGCTTGTCAGTGCTTTTCTGCCGAATTCATTCATTTCTTGATACATGGGCGTAATTTCGTAGCTGAAAGCAACGGTTTGGAAGAGTAATAGGTGGATAAATAAAATGAAGTTTTTCATAAAGCCCTTCCTTGGTGACAAGAGCCCACTTGAGTGGGCTCGAATTTATGAACTAAAATCCGCAAAATGCGTGACAAGTTTTTGCTTGGAGTTTCACATACACAGTTGAGCGATAGTTACCTGCTCTTGCTAAAGCAGCACCTTCTGTTGTGATAGAAAGAGGAATTTCAGCAATTTTGTTTTCTTGATGCTTACCGCTCCATTTGACTTTGAAGTTGCCTGTTGTATGGCCGAATCGGCCATCACTTGCATTACTCGTATCGAAAACATCAGTTTGATTTGCTTGTAATGTGTAATCGATGCGCTCTTTACCAATAGCCATGCCAAAACGAGTCATTTTGAATGGTGTTGCGGTCATATCGACATCCATTGATTTTCCGTAGTTACACCACGCGCGAAGCTTAGCTACAGGTTTACTCGTTAGACCTAGTATTGTGTTTTTACTATCATCGAGCATGCCTGTTAAACGGATATCGCCATTTACTGAGTCTGCTTGCCCTTCTGCCTGTAAGTTGAGCACACAACGTTGTGGGATAGTGCCTTCCATACGAATATATGCACCATCGCTGTTACTTGCATTAGCAAACAGAGCATCATTGCTGTATTGAAACCCAACCTCCTGAAAGCTTACTGGAGATGCGCCATTTGGTGCAGCAACACTATTTACGCTAAACATCACTCCTGCTACCGCTACTGCTATCATTAACTTTTTCATAATTATTCCCTCATTACCTGTGTTATTACCGACAACAACTAGATAATAATTTGTTGTTAAGATATATGCCTCGCAACGGTGGGTGATATGCTTAATTAAAAAGTATGAAAAGAGTGCTAATTTTAAATTGTTAATTCATGAGCCTTGATAAATAGTTCATGCCGAGAATGAACATCTAGTTTAGACATGACGTTGTAAGCATGTGTTTTCACAGTATTTATACTTACATTTGTATCTTTTGCTATTTGAATGTTGGAAAAACCTTGGAGCATTAATTCAAAAACTCGCTTTTCTTTTTTTGTAAGGCTGAACTTTGATGTTACTTTTTCGGTAATAGAAATAGGCGTTATAATACTGTTGCTCACACATCTATCTATAATGAAGCTTTCCATTACATGACGCGGGAACCATAAGTCTCCATCTTGTACTGCTTTGATTGCGCGAGGTAAAAATTCAAAGTGACTTATTTCTACTTGGCCGCAAAACCCTAGCTGCAAATAATCGTAGCAAGAAGAGCATATTGTGTTGATCGCTATCCATCTATCTGCTCTTTTGACGACTGACACACCACATCGATCTGGCATAGGTATGGTTTTTTTGTCATAAATAACAATGCCTTTGTAATTAATCTCGAGCTCAGAGAATGAGTCTAGAGCTTGAAATTGATGCAATGGAAATGAGTATTTAACAATATCCCGAATGAGCCTAGCTAACACTGGATCTCGTGTGATTACACATACATATGGAGCAGAAAGGGGTTGTGACATAAATACCTACCCTTATTAATTTAGTAACCTAGACTAGGTGTAAACTGATTTGGTCGGAGAGTTCATCAACCATTGACCTTGCCCAAAACGTGAAATTAATTGATTTTGGTTTCGGCATTGAGTTTTGTGCAAAATACTCTTAATTTGAGTTCTTACTGTTTCTTTAGATACGTTACGTATGTCTGCGACTTCTGAGCCTGTTAATCCTTTAATAAGCAAATCGAGAACATCAGACTCTGATTTAGTTAAAGAAGGAGAAGTGCTTTGAGTATTTGTTTCCGAATAGCGAGACCAATGTGACCACATTGTGTTGTGGGCAACCCAAGTATTTGCCCATGCGAGGGTTATGTCGCAGATGGTTTGTAGTTGACGAAGATCTTCAGGTTTTACCGGGCTAACACTGTGGTAGATCAGGATGACATTATGGTTATACATTAGAGAATCTGTGGTGCCGTACTGATGTAGGTTGTCTTCAATGATTGAAAGGCGTTCATGATCAAAGATATGATTATCGATCAACATGTCTGGGCTGTGATCCAGTCGGCCACTTTTTCCAAGGGATGGAGACTCGATGTAAGAGTGTAATTTTTCAATGACTCTTTTTGAGATCGATATTCGAGAGCTAAGTCCATCTATATACTGAAATACTGGAGTATTTCGGTGTGATTGAATCACTAACGTTGCATGCTCAACTCCAATATTAAGCAGTTCGCGTCTTAAATCATTTTCTAATTCTGGTAAGGATTTTATGACCCCACCATTAAGTGAAATATCTGGTCTTGATTCCTTCATCTATCTTCCTTTTTTAAACCGAAAATGACTTTACTTTAAATATATTTTTAATTTTTCTGAAAAATATATTACCCGCTAAGTGATGTTTTTATCATCACCCTATTGGGTGAAATTAACTAAATTGGTTATATAGTTAAATGTTATAAAAGTTATTTGGGTTGATTTAAGTCAAAGAAATGTTGTGTATTCTTGATTGTTTAATTCAATATTATTATCAGGTGGGTGTGATTTATAAAATAAGCCGAAAGCTTAGATAAAGTGAGACATTTACTTCCCACTTTATCTAACCTGACCTAATTATGTATTTTGAAAGCCAAGTTCGTTTTTTGACGTTCTTTTGTCTAGCAGACCACTGAATCGAGTTAGGGCCAATGCCACTAAGACAATCACTGCGCCAATCCAAGGCGTGTTCATTAAGCCAGACTCCGCAACAATGATACCGCCGCCCCAAGAACCAAGTGCGATACCAACGTTGAAGGCCGCGATGTTTAAGCCTGATGCTACGTCGACTGCATCTGGCGTGTATTTCTCTGCCAGCTTAACTACGTAGACTTGCAAACCTGGAACGTTACCGAAGGCAAAAGCACCCCATACCAAAATCGTTGCGACTGATGCGTAAGGGTTAACTGCCGTGAAGTTAAACACAACCAGTACCGCGGCTAGACCAGAAAAGATAACCGTCAGCGCTTTGATTGGCCCCATTTTATCGGCCATCTTACCACCCCAGATGTTACCTACCGCGACTGAAACACCGTAGACCAACATGATTAGGCTGATGGCACTTGAGTCGAAACCAGACACGTTTTCTAGGATCGGAGCAAGGAACGTAAACGCGGTAAATGTGCCGCCATATCCCAGTGCTGTGATTGCATAAACCAATAACAGTCTTGGTTGAGTCAGAACTTTTAGTTGAGCTGATAACTTAGCCGCTGGTGGTTGTTTTAGGTTGTTAGGTACTAACAGTGCACTGCCAATCAAAGCAATTAAGCCTAGTAGAGCAACGATCAAGAAGGTCGCTTGCCAGCCAAAAGTCTGACCAATATAAGTACCTAGTGGCACGCCTGTTACCAGAGCAACTGTTAATCCAGTAAACATGATTGCTATTGCGCTCGCGGCTTTGTCTTTTGAAACCAATCCAGTCGCGATGGTTGAGCCGATCGAGAAGAATACACCGTGTGCAAGGCCGGTGAGAATACGTGCGGCGATCAAGGTGTTATAGCCAGGAGCTTGCCATGCCAGTAAGTTACCCACCACAAACAGCGACATGATGGTGAGCAGTACCAGTTTTCGATTCCACTTACCGGTAAGTGCAGTCAGTACTGGCGCACCAACGGCAACGCCCAGTGCGTAAAGGCTAACTAATAGGCCTGCAGAAGGTAGAGATACGTTGAGATCGGTTGCCATAGTTGGTATTAAGCCAACGATAACAAACTCTGTGGTTCCTATGGCAAAGGCGCTGAGCGTCAATGCAAGTAAAGCTAATGGCATAATCATCTCTCTTACTGTTCTTTGTTAAATACCGAGCGCGATAAAATGGGGCAGCTTGCGACTGCAATAGGAGCGCTTCGTTTGATGGCGAGGATTATCTAGCAAAATATATTTGTGAAAAATGCCATCATTAACAAATAACCTTTGTGTTATTTGCAATAATTGGAGGTTTAGCCGATCATTGGATTAAGCTGATGAGATCGAAAAGACATAGATGATTTGAGCTGTGATGAGCACAAGCGAGATGACATTAAACAAAATGAAGATAGCGAAGGAGCCTCATGCTAACCCGTTCAGATGATTTAGAAATGGTACTCACCGTTGTAGATGCTGGTGGTTTTTCTGCGGCGGCAGAGGCGCTGGATGTGCAAGTCGCCAAGGTATCTCGTTCGGTGAGTAAGGTTGAGTCGCAACTCGGCGTCTCAATATTCAACCGAACAACGAGACGCGTGGAATTGACGGAAGAAGGACGGCAGTTTGTCGATTCAGTCAGGTTGGGGTTACAGATGATCCAGAGCGCGGAAGAAGAAATCGTGTCGCGCGGTGAGTTGCCAAAAGGTCGTTTAAGAGTCGATGCCGCAAGTCCATTCGTATTCCATCAGCTAGTGCCTTTGGTGCAGTCATTCAAAGAGGCTTATCCAGACATTGAGTTGGAACTCACTTCCAACGAAGGCTTCGTTGATCTTCTGGAAAAGAGAACTGATGTTGCGATTCGAATCGGTAAGTTGTCCGACTCAACATTGCACGCGCGCCCGTTAGGAAAAAGTTTACTCCATATTGTGGCATCACCTGATTATCTCGCTAAGCGTGGGCTACCCACCAAACCTGAAGATTTGAGTTCGCATCAAATTGTGGGTTTTGCAGGGAACAAAGTGCTTAACCATTGGCCTTTACCAAACCAAAGTTATGTCGCGCCTACCGTGACAGCCAGTAATGGCGAAACCGTACGTCAACTTGTATTGGCTGGAAATGGGATAGCTTGTTTATCGGGGTTTATGGTGCAGGAAGATATGGCTGCAGGGCGTCTAATCCCTATTCTGGAACAAGACAAACTTGCGAATACAGATCGAGAGCGAGTCAATGCGGTGTTCTATAAATCATCTTCGGTATCTAAGCGTATCTCCGCGTTTATCGATTTTATTCAGCCTAGGCTAAGCCTTTGATTCACCGTTAGACGAAGTTAATCTCACTATTTATTATTACTTATATGTAATAATCATTCTTAAAAATATGGGATTATCAAATTGGATGGTCACACCTATACTAGCCCCATCAAAACGAGAGAGCGATAACAAACAAGCTCAACGTTGACTGACTAATATAGGAAATATCACATGACTATCGAAATCAAACCTGGTCAAACTCATATCCAATCTAAAGCTATGGTTGCTTGGAAAGCGGGTGAGCCGCTAAAGCGTGAAACGGTTGACGTTGAACTGCCAAAGGCTGGCGAAGTACTTGTTCGTATCGTTGCTACTGGTGTTTGTCACACTGACGCATTTACTCTTTCAGGTGACGATCCAGAAGGTATCTTCCCTTCTATCCTTGGTCACGAAGGTGGCGGTATCGTTGAAATGATCGGCGAAGGCGTAACAAGCGTTGAAGTTGGCGACCACGTTATCCCACTTTACACAGCTGAGTGCGGCGAATGTAAATTCTGTAAGTCTGGTAAAACTAACCTTTGCCAAGCGGTTCGTGAAACTCAAGGTAAAGGCCTAATGCCAGATGGCACAAGCCGTTTCTCTATTAACGGTGAGCCAATCTTCCATTACATGGGTTGTTCTACTTTCTCTGAGTACACGGTACTTCCAGAAATCTCACTAGCGAAAGTAAACAAAGAAGCACCTCTTGAGGAAGTTTGTCTTCTAGGTTGTGGCGTAACCACTGGTATGGGTGCGGTACTGAACACAGCTAAAGTTGAAAAAGGTGACACAGTTGCTGTATTCGGCCTAGGCGGTATCGGTCTTTCTGCAATCATCGGTGCTCGTATGGCTGGTGCAAGCAAAATCATCGGTGTTGATATTAACGAGAGCAAATTCGAGCTAGCGAAACAACTTGGCGCGACTGACTGCATCAACCCAATGAACTACGACAAGCCAATCCAAGACGTTATCGTTGAGATGACAGACGGCGGTGTTGATTACTCATTCGAATGTATCGGTAACGTTAACGTGATGCGTCAAGCTCTTGAGTGTTGTCACAAAGGTTGGGGTGAATCAGTTGTAATTGGTGTTGCAGGCGCTGGCCAAGAGATCTCAACTCGTCCGTTCCAACTGGTAACAGGTCGTGTATGGCGTGGTTCAGCTTTCGGTGGTGTTAAAGGCCGCTCTGAGCTTCCAGAAATCGTAAACCGTTACATGGCGGGTGAGTTCGGACTGCAAGAGTTCATTACTCACACTATGGGTCTTGAAGACGTAAACGAAGCATTCGAACTAATGCACAAAGGCGAGTCTATCCGTACTGTTCTACACATGGATAAATAGCCTTAAATCTTAAACCTCATCTGGTTTTCATAAAGTCCGTTAGATCAAATCTAACGGGCTTTATTTTTTAATATTTTTATTAAAGGTTCTTCCCTTTAATAAAGGTATCTGAATTGTCCTACAGGGTTACTGGAATCATCCTTATGTTGACCAAACTTCGCCACTCTCTACCTCTTCAACTAATGCTCGCTGCATTGCTTGCTTGGTTTCTCGCACAACTTATTTCTCCAACATCTGATGTAACCCAATCGGGTTGGTATCAGTTTTTAATGCTTGGCAAAACTACCTATATCGGCTTGCTAAAAATGGTCGTTGGGTTAGTGGTTTTATTCTCGTTACTGCAAGGTATAACAAGCATTGGTTCGATCACTCGATTGAAGAAAATTGGCCGCAATACGGTGCTTTTCTATAGCTTCACGACGTTGATAGCCATCTCTTTGGGCTTGGGTGCTTCACTGCTGTTGCCTGCTTGGGAGCCTTTAACCAGCGTTGCTACGATTGGAGATGATGTTCAGCTTATAAGCGAAGATGCGGCAGGTGGAGCTGCGATTGCTAGCAAGCTTTTTAGCATGGCATTAGTGAACCCGGTCGCGGCGTTAACCAATGGTAACTTGCTCGCGATTGTTGTGTTCTCATTCATGCTGGGTATTGCTTTACTTTCTTCATTGCCAGAAAAACACCCGATTTTTGAGGTGCTTAATGGCTTGAACAAGAGCATCAATACCATTGTTGGTTGGATCATTCGTTTAGCTCCGCTCGCGGTTTTCGCCATTGTTCTCGATTTTACCGTTCGTGGTGGTGAGTCATTATTTGAGCAATTGGCACTGTTTGCTCTGCTTGTATTTGTGCTGACCCTGATCCACGGAGCGATTGTCTTACCGACTATTGCCAAGGTGATGACTGGGATTCGTTTTAGCACACTATTCAAAGGAATCTCAGCACCAATGGCGATGGCGTTCGCAACGTCATCAAGTTCTGCTACCTTGCCACTGGCAATGCAGAGCGCGGAAGAAAAGCTCGGTGTATCGCAAAGTACCAGTAGCATGGTGTTGCCGCTTGGCGCAGTGATGAACATGGATGGTACGGCACTTTTCGAAGGTGTTGCGGCAATCTTCTTGGCTCAACTGTTTGGTGTGGACCTCACGACTTCTGGTTTGGTGATGATCTTCATTATGGCGATGGTCTCTTCTGTGGGGGCTCCGGGTATGCCATCTGGATCTATGTCTGGCATGCAGCTGGTGTTATTGGCCGCTGGCATACCACTGGAAGCGATTGCGATTCTGCTGATTATTGAACGCCCGTTAGATACATTCCGGACTGCGGTTAATGTAGAAGGTGACATGATTGCTGCATTGGTCGTGGATAAATGGCAGAAACAACAAGCAACAGTGCTTGAGCCAACACTAAGCGAGTCTGTAGCTTAGAGAATATCAAGTTCAACGAAAAAGCCCGTTCAGGTGATCTGAACGGGCTTTCTGTTGTCTGTTGATACGTGCGGTCAGTGGCTAACCGATCTTAGTCATCTCATTGAGAGTGAATGACGCCACACTGCCTTCGGTTGCTGCCATGTACTCAGCAAGGTGAGTATTTCCCATATGTGTTTGCCAAAGTTCACGTGATGTCCAGTTTTCGTAGAAAGTGAAATGCGCTGGATTTTCATTGTCTTGGTGTAGGTCGTAATTGATACAACCTTCTTCAGCGCGAGTGATATCAATCAGCTTTAGCAGTTCTGCTTTAACCAGTTCAACTTTGTCTTCGTTAGCGACGATGTTTGCAATGATAGTCAGTTGTGTCATGTTCGTTACCTATATTATTTGATTCACCGAAGTGGTGTTGTTCTTTGTCACAGAGCGCTTTGTTTATCTAGCTCGTCTGTGTCGATGGATAAATAATAGTAGGGATATTCAAAACGATAAACCGCGCGCAGTTAGAATAATTATCAAAAATTATTTGATAATAAACTTAGGTTTACAGTCTTTCGGGTATGGGCTAAAGAGTATTAAAACCCGCCAGCCCAAGCATCAAAATCATCAATATTGTCGAGTTCTTGTTGGCTTCTTGGAGCAGGGTAATAAGGCAAGGCTAGCCTCACAACAGAAGGTAATAGCTCCCATTCTGGCGTCATCTTAAGGCGCTTCAATTCATCATTGAGACGAACAAACATATAGTAGCCGTCGCTGTGGGTATTGGCGTAGCTTGCGATTGTGGCGATATCACCAGAAGGTAGTTTTACATCTCGGCCAAGTGGGTAGAGCTGGTGAAGCGCAAAGCTCACTTTTGGATCTTGTAATTTGCCTTCTTTAAAGCGCTCTAGGCCAATAGCGGTTGAGGTCGTGCGAGGCTTCCAGCCTGTGAGGAACAAGCCACTCAAACTATCTTGGAACGGCTTACCTTTTCGATTACCTTCATTGCTAATGAATTGAACCGTCAGTTTGTCTCCTGATTCTTCCAGAATTTCTAAAAACTGTTCACCAGTGCGATCGACTAAAAGCTTCATAAGACATAAATACCATTAAGAATGAGATACGATAAATGGTACTACTTTTGGGTAGGATTGTGTAGGAGCGATCAACCCGTTATTGCAAGTGTCGTGTCAAGATTGCCGTACTTATCATGATTGTACTGAGAACGAATACGCCGAGAGCAATTAGCCCTCGGCGCATTTATGAATTGACCGTTAAAACCTGTGGTTTACTTGATACGGAATTAGATTAATACGGAATTAGCTTAACTCTTCCTCAACGTATTGAAGACAAAATGACTGAGCATGATCATCAATGTTGACTTGCTCGTTACCTCTCAACTCAAGGTACAGTGTGACAGCTTGTTTGAGTGCAGGGATCAATGCGTCACGTTCTGGCATCGCGACGGTTTTTACGAGTGCTTGCGCAAACTCAGGCAGCCGTTCTTCAATTTTCCTCACACCAGACGGCGTGAGCCCAGCTTGCTTTAGCGCCAGCGGAGATAGAACGTTTTGACGAATGAAAGAGAGAAACTCAACTGTTTCGAAGTATTCGCCACGAGCTATCTTGGTTGCGGCATAGTGCGTCCAAATCCAAAAACGATCTTCAATCCATTGCGGGTCTGGTTGTGGGTAGCGTGGTTCCGCGCTGCTGAATACATCGGTTAATAAGCTATCTCGTTCCCATAACACCTGGTTGTTATCAACTCGAATTGCTGCATCTGGCAGAGAGACAAATTTGAAATCAACGTGCACAGGTTCTGGGCCAAATATCGACACAATTAAACGTGGTTCACCAACATGCTCACCCGTGAAGGCGGCGACTTTACCGCCAATGCTATCAAGAATGTTGAACCGTTCTTGCATTACGCTTTCATAGTCGGCTGGGTTGACCGCGATAACAAAATCTAAGTCGCTGTATTTGTCCATCGAATCAGCGCCAAAGGAGCCACTTGCGGCAATGCCACATATACGAGGATCTTGAGACAAGACATCAACCACTTTGATGAGAAGTGCTTTGTGAGGTGCTGGAAGAGTGCTTGGGTAGTTCATATTTTACCTATCTTAACAAGTTAGAACTGCAGTGCAGCTAGTGCGGCAAAATCAACGCAGCATTACAGAGTGTCAATGTCGGCTTAGCTTGTCAATAATTAGCTTGTGAGCAGAATGAGGAACGGCTTCGAGGATAGAGCTGGGTTGCAGACTTTAGGTTTCTTAAGTAAAGGAGGCGTGATGAGCCAACTCGATTTTGGCTCATCAACATCGATCATTTAAGTGGCTTAACGCTTACGTAAATAGTGAGTAGTTACGATTTGATCAAGGTAAGTCGTGACACTTTTTAGCGTAAAGTCGAGAGGAGCGACTAGGTCACCAAATAGCGGAGCACCACCACCAAGAACGACAGGGATTGTCGAGATAATCAGTTCATCAACCAGGTCTTCTTTCAGGAAGTTTTGAATGGTCACACCGCCATCAATATATAGATTGTTAAGGCCTTTGCTGTTGAGGTCTTCGATGATCTGAGTTAACTCGCCCTTCATCAGGAACACTTTGCCTTCAAGCTCTTCAGGCACTTCCGTCAACGTGCTGCTCAATACATAAACCGGTTTTGTGTAAGGCCAATCAATACCGAAGCTCAGCACCATATCCATGGTGTTTCGGCCCATTACCAAAGCATCGATACGATCGATATGGGCGTTGTACCCCATGTCATCACCCTCTGGATTTGGGATGGCTTGTAACCAATCTAGACCACCGTTTTTGTCTGCAATGTAACCATCAAGACTCGTACCGATAAAGACAATATTTGACATTGTTAACTCCGAAATTGAACAGGAACTTGGCATTTACGCTGTATTAAATTAAAATATTCTACAGTGTAGAAATTAAGTTTAAGAGGTGGTGTTATGACTGTCAAGGATCAAAAACGAGGTCGACCAAAGAGTGGATCACGCCAACTGAGTGCCGAGAAGATCTTAGATACGGCAAAGGGCATGATGCGTGAAGGCGGTAAAGTTCCGAGTATTAGAGGGCTAGCCACAGAACTCGGTGTCGATGCGATGGCGATATATCATTACTTCAAAAACAAAAATGATCTATTGGAGTCGATCACTGTCTCATTGGTCGGTGAAGTGGCACAGCCTGAGCAAAACCAAGAGTGGCAAGAGAATCTGTATCAGCTTAGCGTGAGCTACCTGTCGGTGTTGAACGACTACCGTGGGCTATTCGAAACTTTGCTGACGATGAAATCGCTTGGGCCCGTTGAGGTATTTAGTGAGCGCTTTGAAGCGGTAGTGAGCCCGTTGAATCTCACAGCAGAGCAAACCGAAGACGCTCTTCATTTGCTAGTAGACTATTTGCATGGCTATGCGCTTGCATTGAACTGTAACCCGGATAGAACTGAGATTACGGTTGAGATGGTGAGAAAGCCTTTAGGTCTTTATTGTTTAGGTATCGAACAACTGAAAGCATCGTGACCTAGTAGTCACTATCGACGCCTGAATAGGTGAATTCGGTACTGTGTTCCTCACGATGAAGTCGCTAAGTTTTATTTATACTGGATAATTACCTATAAATTTCTGGATTTAGCAGTAATAATCAATGAATAACCTCGAACAACTTGGTCGTTGAAAAGTTGTCGAGGCCAATTCAAAGACCTCACCGTGAAAAGGAAGTCAAACACATGCCTGTGCTCCAACGCATCAGCTTAACCTTATTACTCGTCGCCGCACTCGGTGGCTGCTCTTCATTACCCGAAGGCATCGATCACCCGGCAGAACCGTACACCTCTTATGGACCAAGCGCTTTATCGGTTTTGGCGGATGAATATCAACCCGAATCAGAGCAGGCGACGACTGCCGTTCGTTTACAAGAATCCGGTTGGGATGCATTGGCTCAGCGCTTGGCACTAGTTGAAAGCGCAGAGCACACCATCGATATTCAATACTACATCTGGAACTCGGACGAATCGGGCAAGTATCTCGCTAGTCGCCTGCTAGCTGCTGCTGATCGTGGCGTTAAGGTTCGCGTGATGCTGGATGACATCAACCTCAATGAGCGTGAAGGGCTACTGTCAGCACTCGACGCTCACCCGAATGTTGAGATTCGAATCTTCAACCCAACACCAACGCGCCGTGGTTTCAGTAAGTGGTTGAGCTTCCTTGGTGATTTCTCACGTTTAAACCGTCGTATGCACAATAAATCGTTCACTGTAGATGGCACTTTGTCTGTGGTGGGTGGACGTAATATTGGTGATGAATACTTCGATCTTTCTGACGAGATCAACTTCCGAGATCGTGATGTATTGGTGATGGGTACCGTCGTTACCACTATCCAAACCAGCTTTATTGAGTATTGGGATAGTCGTTGGTCTTACCCTGTCGCTATGTTGGGTGACGAAGAGCAACCGGATCTTTCAAAGATTGACGATATAACGGTTCCACAATACAAAAACTCCCCAGAGTTACCATTAAATCATGAAGCAGCAGATAGCTTGCTGAAAGAGGTTCTTGATGAGATGACTTGGGTGAATGCTCGTTTCGCTTACGATCGCCCTGTGCCTGTTGATTCAGACAATACTGATGAACCTAAAGCAACGGCGGTTTTGCTAGGTCAGCTAGCCAGTGAATCTAAACAAGAGATCTTACTTGAATCGGCCTACTTGGTATTCGATGATGGCCAATTAGATGAGTGGCAAACGTTGAATGACGAAGGCGTTGAGATAAAGGCACTGACTAACTCAATGGCGTCAAATGACTTGGTTACTAACCACTCTGCTTACGCGGGCAGACGCTACGATATGTTAGAGCATGGCATCGACCTGTTTGAGTTAAAACCAGATACCAAGTTGTGTGAAGCATCTACCCAAGACGTGTCTAAGTGTGCGCCAGAGACGGCTTATGGTCTGCATGCTAAATCAGTGGTATTTGACCGCAGTATTGCGAGTATTGGTTCATTCAACTTCAACCTGCGCTCGACTTACCTAAATACGGAGTCGGTGTTAATCATCGAAAACAAAGCGATTGCTGAAACGCTAGCTGAAACTATCGAACAGGCGATGAGCGAAGATAACAGTTGGCGTTTGGAGCTAGAAGATGGTGATGTGTACTGGTACTCAGGTGAGCAAAGTTGGGACAGCGAACCAGAAACCGGCAAGTGGGAGCGCATGCAATCAGGCTTCCTACAGCTTCTCCCGATAGAGAAATATCTATAAGAAAATCAGAACCATAGAGAATAAAAATGTCAGCGCATAATACGCTGACATTTTTGTTTGTGGTGATTGAAACTGAGCTTTTTATCTGAGCTAGATCTTGAATGCTATCTCTTAGTCAGTTGCTTACTGTTCAAGTACGGCAGAATATGAGGACGAGATTCACCAGAGAGTTTCTGTGTGATCTGCTGTGACCAACTGCTTTGCTTTTGGTTACTTGAGCGGTTGGCGTAGTAGCTCTGCATTGAATCGTCGTAGCTTGCGATCTCATCTAGGCTCAATGGCTGGTATTGGTTTTCGTGCATCACCACATGAGCTGGAAGGCGGGGTTTTATCTCTGGTTGCTGTGCAGGATGACCTAAACACATACCAAATAGCACGGCTGTGTGCTGTGGAAGTTCTAATAGCTCATCAACCTGTTGTGCGCTGTTACGCAGGCCACCAATGTACACGCCACCTAAACCAAGAGACTCAGCAGCCAGCATGCAGTTTTGCGCCATGATGCCAGAATCTACCGCGCCAATCAGGGTCAGTTCAGTAAAGTCGGTTTTTACGTCAGGGTTAATCTGAGCGTGACGCTGATAGTCGATACAGAACACCAAAAACTCAGCGGCACTTTCAACATAAGGCTGATTGCCAGCGTATTCTGCTAGCAGTTTGCGCTTCTCTTTGTTTGTCACTCTCACGATAGAAACAGCCTGCAGTAAGCTCGATGACGAAGCCGCGAGACCAGCCTGAATAATCACATCTAGTTGCGCTTTTTCAATCGGTTGATTTGTATATTGACGAATGGAGCGGTGCCCCAGAATAGTTTCAATCGTGCTGTTCATAACTCTCAGACTGTCCTTGTGATGATGACGTAGAGAATCACAATAACGACAATTACCATGAGCGTAAAGGGGGATAGGTTCTTTCTGGTTAGCGGTATAAGATTCATGAAATCAAAAGGATTGCTCTCACAGCCAATCCTTTTTTCGTAACGTTTCTTGCTAGAAGCGAATAATGCTTAAGAGTTCGCTTTAATGACGAAGCGACAACGTAATAAAGTGCACTCGGTTGGTTGAGTAACTGCCCGTCGGCTGGAACAGACCAGAATTCGCATCAATTTCTGCTGTGCCAAGGTCTTGGTATTGGTAACTTAAGCCAAAATGCAGGTCGCTAGAAATTTTACGCTCGGCACCTACGCCAATGCGCCATTGCTGATCGAGTGGCAATAATATGTCTCGGTTGTCGTTGTCTAATGGACTGGTATCCCCGCTGATGCCACTGTAGAGCAACCAATCTTCATACGTGTATTCAACGCCTACACCCAGCGAATAAGTGGTTGAGTATTTCTCATCGTAGTCCTGCCATGTCTCTAGGTTGGTGCTTAAAAGCAGGGCAAGGTCGTCATTCAAAGCGTGTCGTACTCCAAGGTTCAAGCTTCGTACCCAAGTCAACTCAGAGCTGACTCCAAAGGCATTGGCTTTATCGAGTTCGAGGTCGTGGTCAAACTGGCTTTGGTAACTGATCCCCAGTTGCGTGGTATCGGTAATGTGGTGGTTTACACTCAAGCCAAATCCGAGTTCTAGGCTGTCACCTTCGAGCGTACGGTCTTGTATCGCTTCTGTTTTGAGTGAGGCATGCTGCAAGATGAGTGAGCCACCGAGCGAGAGTGTATCAGTTAATTCATAAGACAATGACGAGGTGAGGTTAACCGTTGCGATGTTGTTTTCTTTGATTAGCAGGGCTGGGTTCGCACCAACGCCTTGAGAATATTCAACCCCTATCCCTCCGGCTGCATGTAAAGCTGCACCCGTAACCCAGCGTTCGTTTAACCGCGCCGCGTAAGAGAGGTGAGGCAACACGGAGCCACTACTGCCGGTGGTTTCTGCTTGGCTATCGCTGCGTACAAAGGTCGACTTTACATCCAGATATTGTACGCCAAGTATCCAAGCGTCATCCTCGATGGAAGAGAGTGCGGCTGCGTTAGTGATCACTGCAGAGGCATCATTTACAGTGACATTTCCGGTGCCTGCGGTGCCAACACTTTTGGTCGTCGCGATTTGTGAAAGGTTTAAGCCACCTGCATGCGCGACTGAGGTGAACACACCAACCATAATGATAGGAAGTGCGATTAACGGAGTTTTCAAAACAAGAGTCTCATGTTGTTTAGCGAGAGATTGACCGCAGCGACGGCGGGTAGCGTCGCTGCGGTAATGGGGGTAGGGTGTTTCTGGCTTCGCTCTCTAGTATTAGAGCTTGGTTACCTGCGGTAGCTGGATATTGGTTATCGAGTACCGCTTGTGTTGGCTCGTAAAGACGCATGTGCAGATAAAAGTCATCTTTCGGTGCTGGTAGCCAGTTACATGTTGGATCGGTTGGCTTGTTGTACTGAATACAGATCGGCAGAGTGCCATCTTCAGCGTAAATAAGTTCTTGTTTACGGTTGGTCGAGATTGAGTAGCGCTGAATGAAGTTCTCAACCATAAACAGGTGCTTAGCATCGTACATCGTTAATGACCAGAAGGCCTCCGCAGGCGCATCGGCAGGCATGGTCATGCGGTATTGATGCTGGCCAGATAGCTGTTCGCCCTTCGAGTCTGTGTATCGATTTGGGTAGAGTGCTCGCTCAGGTACGTTTAACCCTGCAGCTCGAAGGTTGATGCTGGCGCGGCTCAAGTAGTCGTTTCCATAGCGACCCCCTTCGTACATCATCGACCACCCATTGTTAATATCGCCGATGCTGCGCCCTGCGTATTGAATGATCTTCTGAGACGACTCAATTGCTCGCAGCAAACCTTTTTGCTGTTCAGGGGAAAGCGCTTCTGGGTTGAACGGCGTATCACCGCCAATCCCAATTTGCTCAAACTGCTCAACAATCGGCGCATCTTCTGGAATCGGGTTCTTTCTGAGTTCGCGGTCGATTAAGGCGTACCATTCTAACCCTTCTGGCCTTGCCATCGGTGGAATTCCGCCACTCGCATGCTTGAGTTTCGCCGGTGTATGCTTTTTATCGAGTTCGTTGAGTGGGTAACTTAGGAACTGATCGTGCACCACGAGCGCATCTTTAAGGTCTTGTTCGCCAAAAACGCCAGTACGGTGAATCAACCAAACCATAGGGGTGCGCGATTCAACGACGCGATCAATACCGTCTGGCACCTCACCTTTCCAGCCTTTGTTGACCAGTAGCACTTTTGAACCTTGGTCTCCGGCATTTTTGATGTGCAGATCATCAATCGACTCAGAATAAGCATCCAATAACTGCACGATATAGTAACGGTTATCGGTTTTCGGGATGTCCAGCACCATTGGTCCGGATAGGTCTAAATCGTAGTGTGCCTGTGAGTAAAGCGTGTCGTTATTGACGGTTGGCACGATTTGCTCTTGCGGCCCAGACAAAGCGCGTGTTTTACCCATCTCATTCAGAGGCGCCATACCATTGTCCATGGCGGCATCGACCGAAGTGGTGGTTTGTCTGACAGCAGCAACCGTGAGAGGTCCAGTACCATAAACGAATGCTTGCACACCTAAGTTGTAAGCAAGCTCCTCTTCTGGCGTGACTGGTTGCTCAGCAAAAGACGGCATCGCCACCACACTGGACAAAGAGCACACCAAAGTGGCCAGTACCTTTTTCTTACAAAACAGCTTTCTCATGGAACACCTATATTGTTGGAAGTCTATGGTGCAGAGCATAAGAGGAAGTGTGATTAAGGAGTGTAATAGCCGATATTAAGATTGTTAATACGTCCTTTTTATTATTTAAGTTGTTGTTTTTATTTTAAATTTAATGGCGACTAACAGGCAGTAAACCCGTGCGGAGGAGAGGAGGCGCGAGGGGCTATTGTTTGCTTGATTGGCGGTTGATATGTTGACCCAAAATTAAGGGGGCAATATGAACGCATCAACTCATCCTTTCAGTCTATTCATCAAAGCAGAAGGGGCGCAATGTAATCTTGATTGCAGCTATTGCTACTACTTAAACAGACAAGATGTCGACAAGCGATCATCGATGCCACAGAGCATGATGGAGCAGATCGTCCACTCGCACATTGAGGCGCAACCCGCTCAGGCTACACAGGTTGATTTCATTTGGCATGGCGGTGAACCCATGCTGCGAGGGCTAGCGTTTTATCAGTCTGCGGTTGCTGCTCAGCAGTCCAAAAAAGTGAACAAGCAAATCGTCAATACCATGCAAACCAATGGCACCTTAATCAACGAGCGCTGGGCCTCTTTTTTTGCTCAACACGACTTCATGTTGGGGATCAGTATCGACGGTCCCAACCTGCTTAATGACATTGCTCGTATCGATAAAAACGGACACTCTTCTTTCGAACGCACCATGCGTGGCATCTCCTATCTGAAGAAACATAATGTTGAGTTCAATACGCTCACCGTGGTCAATAATAAAACCTACCAACATGCGAAAACCATCTATCAATTTTTGGTCGAAAATGGCAGTGGTTATATGCAGTTTCAGCCGTGTATGGATCACGAACTGGATAGACGAACGGGGCACGATTGGTCGTTAACGGGCGAGCAATGGGGACAGTTCCTGTGTGACCTCTTTGATGCTTGGAGCGCTGCGGATGTGGGCAAGGCCTATATTCAGTTTTTTGAGAACTGCTTAATGATCTTGATGGGTTACCCTAGCCAGATGTGCCATCACAGTGCAACCTGTGGTCAGCAGTTGATGGTGGAACATGATGGGCAGGTCTACAGTTGTGACCATTTTGGCTATCAAGATCATAAACTTGGTTCTATGACCAGTGATAAGCTAGCACAAATGGCGATGTCACCGCAGCAAGTCGCGTTTGGTACCAACAAGTATCACGACTTAAACAGTACTTGCCGAAGCTGTGATTTTGTTGAGATGTGTCAGGGTGGTTGTCCAAAAAATCGCATTGCCACAACTCAAGACGGCGGTGCGATGAATCATCTATGCCAAGGCTATAAGATGTTTTTTCGCCATGCACTGCCTAAGCTATTACCTATGGTAGAGGCGATGATAAAGGGCTACTCACCCGCCTATTTCCCTCTGTTTAACTGACTCGCTTTCTTTATGAGGTGCGACTAAAGATGCCCAAAGACCTTAACTTGCTGCGACTGATACTGGTGCTCAACGAGACGCGCCAAACGGTGACGGCGGCGAAAGCACTGAACGTGAGTCAGCCAACCGTTAGTGTGATGCTGCGTAAGTTAAGGGAGCAGTTTGATGATGAACTGTTTGTCAGAGATAAAGCTCGCCTTGAACCTACCCCTAAATGTTTGAAGCTGATTGAGAGCCTGCCTGCCTTATTGGAGCAAATCGATGATCTGTATGTTCCCGATAAAGAGTGGAGCCTCAGCGACCTCAAAGGCGAAGTGCAAATCATGCTGCCCACGCCACTACTTGTGCCAATTGGGGTTCCGCTGATGAAGACACTGACTAAAGCTGCGCCACATGTCACTTTTCAGTGCTCTCCGTGGCTGGATAATGGTGTGCAAACCTTGGAAACCAATCGCACCAGTTGGGGCGTGAGTTATTTGCCGATGGAGGTCAATAAAACCCTTGCCGAGCGGCCTGTGGGGTTTGATAAGTTCATGCTAGTGCTACGCAAAGACCATCCTTTGCAAGGTAATGCACTGGAGGATGTTATGAAATACCCATTATGTATCAATATGATACCTGGGTATATTCAGCCTTCTAAATCGGAAATGCTGATTAAAAAGTACGACTTGGATAAACACATCGCTCTTAGAAGCAACAACATGAACCTGATGTTAGAGATCGTCAAAGACAGCGATTTTATCTACATCACCTCCAATAAGTGTCGCTCGCACGTGGGTGAAGAGTATCGCTGTGCCGAGCTGCCATCTGAGTTGCTAAAAGACACCTATCGCCGAGAGTTAGCCCTGTTTACTCACCAAGCCAATCGCAATAACCCGTTTACTGATTGGTTGCAGAGCGAAATCACCACTCTGATTCAGCCTTAGTTTTACTCTTGATCCGAGAGTAAGAATACCCTGCCTAAACTGCCGCTATTAAAAATCGTAATAGTGGCTATCAAGCCATTTTTAGCCTCTTTCTTATACCATTTATCTAAACAACGGTTCGCTTGAGGCATACATCATTGTCGGTGTGGCTCTAGCGATTTACTCATAGTGAATGAGGGTTATAAATGTATAAGTCTTTTGTTAAATCCGCTCTGGCGCTCTCGGTGTTGGCAAGTGTTAACGTTCAGGCGGCTAGCCAACCGAATGTGGTGGCTATCATGCTTGATGATGTTAGCCCAACCGATCTCTCAGCTTACCACCGTGGCCTCGGCGCGGTTGATACTCCTAACATCGACCGCATCGCTGAACGCGGCATGATGGTCAGTGATTACTATGCACAAGGCAGCTCTACCGCGGGGCGCTCTGCCTTTATCACAGGTCAATATCCTTTCCGAACAGGCTTAACTTCTGTCGGTCAGCCGGGCTCTTCGCTTGGCCTTCAAAAAGAAGATCCAACCCTAGCCGAAATGCTGAAAGACAAAGGCTATGCGACCGTGCATGTCGGTAAAAGTCACTTAGGCGATAACAATAGCCACCTCCCAACGGTGCACGGCTTTGATGAATTCTTCGGTTTCCTTTACCACCTCAACGTTATGGAGATGCCTGAACAGCCGGAGTTCCCTAAAGACCCGAATTTTAGAAGTCGTCCTCGTAATGTGCTTCACACTGTAGCGACCGATACGGTGGATATGAAAGAAGATCCAAGGTTCGGTGTTGTCGGTAAACAGACTATTGAAGACAAAGGTCCGCTGGGTGCCAAGCGCATGCAGACGGTCGATGGCGAGTTCTTAGACTTCGCCATGAACTGGCTTGATAAGCATGAAACAGAGAATGACGATCAGCCTTACTTCATGTGGTACAACCCAACGCGCATGCACCAAAAAACACACGTGCGTCCGGAGTACCAAGGCGCGAGTCAAATCAATACCTATTACGATGGTTTAATCGAACTTGATGACCAAATCGGTGTGCTGCTCGATAAGCTCGAAGACCTGGGCGAGATCGATAACACCATCATTCTATTCACCTCGGATAATGGTGTGAACCTTGACCACTGGCCGGACTCTGGCTCTGCATCGTTTAGAGGACAAAAGGGAACGACTTGGGATGGCGGCTTCCGTGTGCCGATGTTGGTCAGCTGGCCGGATAAAATCCCTCAAGGTGAATACACAGATGGCTTCATGACATCTGAAGACTGGGTGCCAACCATCATGGCTGCTGTGGGTGACACCGAGATCAAACAAGATCTGTTGAAGGGTAAAGAGCTGAATGGTCAGCAATACCAAGTCCACCTTGATGGCTACAACCAACTGGATATGTTGACCAAAGGCGAGCCGAGCCAGCGTCATGAATTCTTCTTCTATAACGAACAAGACCTCAATGCATTCCGTGTTGATGACTGGAAAGTACACCTAAAAACCAAGACTGAGTGGATTGCACCACCAGAGGCGTGGCCACTTGGGATGCTGGTGAATATCAAAGCTGACCCGTATGAGCGTAGCCCAGATACTCGCGGTTGGTTTTTATGGATGAAAGAGAAATCTTGGGTATTACCAAAGCTACAAAAAGCGGCGGCTGAATATCAAAAATCCCTAAAAGCGTTCCCACCAAGACAGAAAGCGGGTGGTATCGGTATGGCAGATAAATCAGTGGTTGCTGACTAACACCAAATACGACTAATGCAAGGTGTGCTGTAACAAGCACACCTGACTACTGGACTACAATATGAAAAAACCATTACGTCTGCTCACGGGCACTTTTTCCACTTTTACACTCTCTATCTTCGCTCTTATCTCCTTTGCATTTTCCGTTTCCGCTCAAGAAGAACCTGCCAGTGACATGGCTGACCCCATGGCCGTTTATACGGGAGGTGAGCTAATTGCGGGCAATAAAGGGCTTGGCGCTACCTTCCAATTTGGCGTGAATCGTGGCGATTGGGGAGTATTGGGTAAGCTAGAAGGCAAAAACAACTTTGAAAACTATCGAGCACGATTCTTCACGCCCAACAAGAAAACGGGCACTGGCTTGTTTGTTGATGCTGGACACGACTTCTCCAACGACGGCATGACCTCAAACTACGCGTCGGCGGGCATCATGCAGTCGTTCAAGCTGAGCGACAAGGTTAACCTGTACAGCGCCCTAACGTACGGGCAAATGTGGGAGGAGAGTAATCAGTTTGAGGACACGCAAATCATCAGTAGTATTAACTACTTAAAGTACGATTTTGCTGACCAATTTTATCTTCTACTCGCTCCTCAATACACCTACGGGTTAGATGGTGAGAACACACGAGATTTCTCTACTGAAATGCAGCTGGGCTACAAGGTTGATAGAGACAATATCATCATTTTCAGTGGTGATACTGACAACAACACTTGGCTCACCTTCCGTACTCGCTTCTAACTAGGATCAACAATGATGAATAAAAACAGAATTATTAATGCGTTAGCCTGTGCTTTTCTCGTTTCACTGCCAGCTTATGCGCTAGCGAATCAAACAGAGTTACCTGCTGAGAGCACCTTTGAAATAACGCGTGACACTTTACCGGTTGAGATGGCGAGCCTAGCTTGGCTAGAACAAGATAAAGAGCAGCTTGCGCAACTGGCCTATGAATACGCGTACTCGATTGATGAGGCGTACAAATACTTTTATCAGACTGTCATTAAAGAAGAGTATTCGCTGAACCGCTTTCAGAACATTCGAGTTCTAGCGGATGACACCTACACTGCCCACCCAACGATCAATAACGATACCCTGCATCTGATGGGCTGGATGGACCTTGGCGCTGAGCCCGTGATAATCACCATTCCAGATCACGATGAAGACCGATACTGGCTTTTCCACACCATGAATATGCAGCACTTCACTGACTCGGCATTTGGTTCTCCGCAGCGCGGTACAAAAGGTGGCAGCTTTATGTATGCGGTGGAAGGCTGGCAAGGGGAGGTTCCTGCGAGTGTCGATCAAGTCATTTATGTTGAACACCCTTTGGTGAAAATGATGGGACGCATTATGGATCTCGGTGGTGATGACTCAGCAACGGCTCAAAAGCTGATGGACCAATGGAACATTCGAACACTCTCGGAATATCTAGGCCAGAAAGGACCAAAACCCGTTGAGCGCGAGTATCCCGATCCAGAGAACTCGAACTGGGTAGAACGTACCAACTTCATTTTGTCAGAAGGCACCATGAAGCATCACGATCAAAGACTGCTGCAACAGTTCGACTTACTCGGTTTGGGCAATGAAGACTACATCTTGAGTGATGAGCAGTTGAAATTGATTGAGCTAGGCGAGCAAAAAGGCGCAGAAAGAATCAAGAATGCAGGATTCGATGATTCGCGTGATGTGCTTGGCACTCGCGAAGAGATGACAAAAGTTGCAAGCTATCAACATGCCTACGGCACCCTGATGGGACAATGGGGATTGCCTGCCAAACACACCATGTACAGTGGTGACTTTTTTGATACTGAAGGCGCAGTGTTAGACGGCAGTAAATATGATTACACTGTGACTTTCGATGCGCCACCGCTTGAAGAGGGCGGCTTTTGGTCATACACGGCTTACAGCGGCAAGACTCGTTTGATGGAGAAGAACGCCCTGAACCGTCACTCTCGTGGTGACCGCACATTAACACCGAACAAGGATGGCAGCTACACCATCATTATGAGTAGTGATGTGGAAGGGAATGAAGACAATCCGAACTTCCTGCCCATCCCAAATCACCCTTGGTATGCCGTGCTTCGTATGTACACGCCCGGTGAAGAAGTCAGAACAGATAAATGGAAATCGACAGCATTTACTAAGGTCAAAAAAAACACGATAAAGTGATGATTTAAGTCACCTGTTTAAGGTTTTGTTTATTATCAATTAATGCCAGCTGCCATGCCGCTAACGGTGCCAACCACAGGAAAACCCGCTTTAGACAAGATGGCGATGGTCGGGCTAGTTTGGTATGAACATCAGATGTGGCGCATCGCTTCTGGCAAGAATGCCGACCCTAAACTAAGCGCACTCGGTGTGGTGTTAAAAACAGTTTTCAGCGCCGGCTGGCACGCGTTCAAAAAGCGCAGAGCGTAAGCAGTCATGGATCGTTAAAGCAGAACTTTGAGGAATTGAAGTGCTGCTTTTTTTGTTTGTCTCTTTTAAAATCTCAATTCTCGAGAAATACGTCGTATAGCACTCTCGGTCAGTCCTTGTTGTGGTACCAATCTAATACCAACATGAGTATTGGTTATAGTGTCCATAAGTGGAAAATCAGAGTAGACCAACTAGGATGAATTGAATTAAACCCTACAAATAATTCAACAACATGGTAGTGCTATGAAGAAAATAACCCTTTTGTCCGTTGCAATTTTATCTAGCCTCTCTTTCTCTTCTTTTGCAAAAGATTGTGATCCCAATTTGCTGCCTTCTTGGAAGGACAGCGAGAGCAAATCCGCTATCGTCGACTTTGTTGGGCAAGCCACCCAAGCTGAATCTGATACCTTCGTTGCGGTCCAAGATCGTATTGCTGTATTTGATAACGACGGCACGCTTTGGTCTGAAAAGCCATACTATTTCCAATTGGCTTTCGCGTTAGATCGAATCAAAGAGATGGCGCCTGAACACCCTGAATGGAAAACGGAAGCACCGTTTAAGTTCGTGCTTGAAGGTGACATCAAGAGTGTTCTAGGGAGCGGTGAAGAAGGGTTATTGAAAATCATCATGGCGACACATTCTGGTATGACAGTTGAACAATACCAAAAAGATGTTGAGCAATGGTTAGCTGCAGCGAAAGATGAACGCTTCAACAAAGCCTATACCGATCTGACTTACCAGCCAATGAAAGAGATGCTGATTTACCTTCAAGAGCATGACTTCAAGACTTACATCGTGTCGGGTGGTGGTGTTGATTTCATGAGAGTGTGGGCTCCTGATGCTTACAATATCCCGTCAGAACAGATCATCGGTAGCGCACTTAAATACAACTACAGCTACAACGACGGTAATCCGACCGTTACCAAAGGTTCGTCCATTTTGACCATTGATGACAAAGCCGGAAAGGTCAGCAATATTCAGCATATTATCGGTAAGAAGCCGATTCTAGCAGTAGGTAACTCAGACGGCGATCAAGCGATGATGCAGTGGGCAACCAGTCAACCAAACTCAATGGCGATGATTGTTCATCACACCGATGCCGAGCGCGAGTGGAAGTATGATCGTGAGTCCCATGTGGGTAGGCTTGATAAAGCACTCGACGAAGCGAACTCCAGAGATGATTGGACGTTAATCGACATGAAATCCGATTGGTGTGAGGTGTATTAACCCACACAAACATTCGGACAAAACAGCAAAGGCTCGGATGGTTCATTCGAGCCTTTTGGTAAATAGCGAAGACTTCGTCTCATTTTCAGCAAGATCGTACTATAAATTTTTTACGCATGACGCTTTGATCGAGATAGTCAGAAATTAAAGGAATAAAAAATGAAAACGATCGGTTTGCTTGGTGGTATGAGTTGGGAATCGACCATGAGCTATTACAAATCCATTAACGAAGGTGTTAAAGCGACGCTGGGAGGGTTGAACTCTGCAAAGATTTGTATGTATAGCGTGAACTTCGATGAGATTGAAAAGTTACAACACCAAGGCCGTTGGGCTGAGACTGCCGATATTTTAGCTGACGCGGCATTATCTGTTGAGAAAGGTGGCGCAGACTTCATCTTAATTTGTACCAATACCATGCATAAAGTCGTGCCTGAAATCGAACAGAAGATCACGGTTCCTATCTTACATATCGCTGATACTACCGCGCAAAAGCTGCTAGAACAGGGCGTAAAGAAAGTCGGGTTACTCGGCACCGCTTTCACGATGGAACAAGATTTTTACAAAGGGCGTTTAATCGATAAATTCGGTATCGATGTTGTGATTCCTGCCAAGGATGACAGAGAGAAAGTCCACAACATCATTTACCAAGAGCTGTGCCGAGGCGAAGTAAAAGAACAGTCTCGCGCTATCTATAATCAGATCATTGAGAGGCTAAGCCAGCAAGGAGCAGAGGCCGTCATTCTAGGCTGTACTGAAATCGCCTTACTGATTCAGCAACAACATACCCATGTGCCCCTGTTTGATACTACAGCCATTCATGCAGAAGCCGCGGTGCGTTTGGCGACGAGCGATTAACTTACAGTTAGCTTTCAGTCATTAAGCTTGTCTTTCTGGCGCGTACACCATCAGTTGGTTGATGCGTAATTAAAATCTCTGATTTTCAATAGGTTGCGGACTTTTCTATGAGAGTGCGTTATGAGTCATTTTCTTCTTTTAGAAAGCCCCAAATTAAGTGAATAAGCACTCTGTATCACACTTTTTATAAATTAGTGGATATACTAATACACATTTATTTACCTCGTGAATAGAATCTCGTTCTAGCGTTATTTTGGCTATGTAATTGAATGAGAATAAAAATGAAATTGAAATCTATTTTTTTGGCTTGTCTGTCAGCAACGGCTCTTTCTGGCTGTTTGAGTGTCCCAATTGAAGAGTTACAACCAACAGCAGATCAAGAAACAATTGATACCGCTATTGAACATCTAAGCGACATAAAAGGAATGACGATTACAGAGAATGGCGTGATCTATTACGTTGAGTCACTGCCGGGAAATTCTCGATGGTCAACTGCACATATTTTGGAATCGAGCTATCGTTTCTCTTGCCAAGACCTTCGTTGGTTTGTTGATAGAGGCATGATCGTTAGAATGAGATTTCAAGGTAATAGTGGCACGACCCAAGATTATGACCTTGAGCGTTGTGAAACCGAAGTTCCAACAAAATTATATGAACCTAAGCAGTAGGTTATTAATCATCTCACATTGAGATTAAAGCTCCTCCTCTATCAATAAGTACATTAATACCCTCTCCATCTGGAGAGGGTATTTTATTTAAAACCTAAAAACTGATTCGACTATATTGTGGATTATCAACGAATGCTGACGTTGATACGCTTTGGTGTATTCAAGCACGCTCTGTGCTTGTAGACCGGAGATACCAATATGAAATATGAGGGAAAAGTATATCGTCCATGGATAGAGGCGAAGAGCATTCTTATTCAAACCACATTAGGTTGCAGCATCAACACATGCACGTTCTGTAATATGTTCAGCGATAAGCGATTTAAGGTTCGCGACATCGAAGACGTGTATAAAGATATTGAAGAAGCGCGCCTAATATACCCTTACGTTGAATCGATTTTCCTTATTGATGGCAACGTGATGGCGGCTCGTACGGATTATCTGCTTAAGGTCTTGGATAAGATTCGTCACACCTTTCCTGAAAGTAGAAAAATATCACTCTATAGCGGTTTGAATGATTTCCGTCGGAAGAGCTTGAGTGAGCTTAAAGAGCTGAAAAGTGCAGGGTTAAGCATGGCGTATGCGGGTCTTGAGTCTGGTGATCCTGTTGTGCTTGATAATATCAAAAAGCGTATGACACCAGAGCAAGCTATTGAGGGTATGGCACTGGCAAAAGAGGCAGGTATCGAAACTCTACTGTCGTTTATTTTTGGACTCGGCGGTCGTGAGCGTTCCCGCGAGCACATTGTCGAGACAACAAGGTTGCTGAATATCATGAAACCTGAGCAGATAGCGCCAATGGCGTTAGCAATACAACCAGGAACGGCTTTGGAGCAGCAAGTTAATGACGGTACGTTCATCATGCCGACTCAACTTCAGATCTTAGAAGAGGAAAAATACTTACTCGAGAACCTCAATATCGATACTTTCTATTGGGGTGACCACGGTAACAACATCGTGACTCAGAAAGGCTTCCTACTTGATTCTAGAGAGCAGTTCTTAGCCAAGGTGAATCATGCGATCACATCTAATCCAATGGCGAAGGATAGCGTGATTCAAACTTTTTCCTGGTAGGTAACTGATAGCTGAAAGGTCTCACTCAAAAACTGAGACCTGTTCGCTGGATTCAAATCCAACAAGATAAAAGTAGTGCTTACGAGAATTCATGATTCTCGTGAGCCTATATCGTTACTGAGACAATTCAATTTAACACCCTCGATTTTGTTGGGGGATGTTGTAAATTTGTGAATCTAAATTGTCTATATTCTATGCTGTGTACTGGATCTCATTTGTTATTTGAGTCCCTTGCTAAGGTTAATAATGAATGTGTAATACCAATCACTTTAATCAACTTAAGAGGTTTCTATGCTAGGTGAAAATCACTCTCTTGTTCACGAATTTCCTGAAATGAAAGACAAAATTGCTGAGCTTGCTAAAACTGATGATGGCTTTGCAACTGACATGAAGACATACGACAACCTTGATAAAGAGATTCGTAAGCTTGAGCTGAAAGATTCACCCATTGATGATGGCTCAATGCACCAACTGAAGCACGACCGTTCTGTGTTGAAAGATGCGCTATATGCTCGCTTGAACAGCTAATGGACGACAGTTTCTAGATATAGATAATAAAAACTCCTTCGGGAGTTTTTTCTTTTTGGCTCCGATTATCTGAATCTCATCAAAGTAGCGGCATATGTTGTATTGTTAGTGGGATGACGCATAATGTGGGTTATTGCAATATAATTTTTAAGATTCTATTGGTAATCACATGAACATTGAACACCTCAAATTGTTTGTTCGCTTAGCGTCTACACATAACATCAGTATGGCTGGCCAAGAGTTGGGTTTATCTCCCGCAGTTGCTAGCTCCCACATCAGTAAATTGGAAGACAATTTAGGTGTTCGCCTGGTACATCGCACCACTCGTAAAGTGTCACTCACTGAAGAGGGAGAAGCATTTCTACCTCATGTTGAAGAGGTCCTGTCGAGTGTGGATGCCGCAAGATCGGCGATTGGGGTGGGTAGTGATTCACCAACCGGAACGTTGCGTGTGACCGCTTCTGCTTCGTTTGGGCGTTTGCACCTAGTGCCGGCATTACCGGGGTTCCTTGACCGATACCCGGGGTTAAAAGTCGATTTCAGATTGTCAGATTCCGTGGTCGATCTTGTGGAAGGCGGCTTCGATATCGCGATTAGAATCTCTGAATTGAAGGATTCGACTCTGATTGCGCGTAAGCTTGCCACAGATAAACGAGTGGTATGTGCATCGCCAGATTACCTCATCAAACATGGCAAACCTGCAACGCCTCAAGACCTTAATGACCATCAATGCATTAGCTTGATTGGCCTAGAAAATTGGACCTTTCATACTGAAAACGGACCGAAAACGATTAAGGCGACCGGATCTTTTAGAGCAGATAACGGAGAGGCACTACGTGATGCTGCAGTCGGTGGGCTTGGTATTACAGTGACGTCGAATTGGTGTGCATATGAGCAACTGAAAAGTGGTCAGCTCATTCAAGTGTTGGAAGATTACCCACTCACCTCAGAACCTGCGATCTGGGCGGTGTATCCAAGTACTAGGCTGCTTGCTCCCAAAGTAAGAGCGTTTATTGATTACTTCTCGGACTACTACGGTAACCCACCGTATTGGGAACAAACGTAGAGACAAACGTTGTACGAAAAAGCCCTGCGTCTCTAAGTTAACTTATTAGAAACACAGGGCTTTTTTATTGAGATTTGCAAATCAACTCAGCATGAGTCGTCGCAATTAAGAAAGCGTCGCTTTGATGATATCTTCAATTTTAGCGACAACTTGTTGTGCTTTGTCACCGTATAGCGCATCTGGGTGTGGGTTCGCAAACGTGTTGTTGTCGTTATCAAAATATTGACCGCCCGCTTTTGCGAATTCGTCAGAGAGTGACGCGCGAACGAGGATTTCAGAACCAATGCTCAGGTCGCCGCCCGCAATGCCGTAGGCGTCTTTCACCATCTTACTGCCCAATAAAGAAGCTGGGTTAACAGCAACTACCATTGGCCCATTAGAACCTAGTTCTTTTGCCATCTCACGTGTCCACATAGTGATCGCCAGTTTACTTTGCGCGTAAGCATCGCCATCAGAAAGTGGCTTTTTCCCTTCTAGTGCTTCTATGCTCACTGCCGCTTGCGCTGCCGACGATAAGTTCACCACACGGCTCGACGAATCGAATATTGGCAACAGGCGTTTGGTCAGATGATACGGCGATACTGTGTTCACAGCAAAACGAACATCTAAACCGTCTTTGGTGATTGGGTTGGGAGTATTGAACACACCCGCGTTGTTAATCAGCACATCAACTTTCTCGTGCTCGGCAATCACTTCGTCAGCCAGCGCATCAACATCTGCCAGAATAGACAAGTCTGCCACGTAGCTTTGGATCTTCGCTTGCGTAGAGAGAGCGATAAGTTGCTGCTCAACGTCTTTAAGCTTGCTTGGGTTACGTCCATGCAATAAAACGTGGTGACCTTGCTGAACGAGTACTTTTGCTGTTTCGAAGCCGATACCGTCGGTAGAGCCTGTGATCAGAATGACTTTTTGCATGGAATAGGTTCCTTATTAAAGCGCTGACATCGTGAGCGTTTTTAAATGTGTTGTTTTGTTGAGATTAAGAATAGCAACCTTTCATAAAATTGATAATTAACCCATTTGATAAAACACTATTTAGCTTTTGTTGAAAATAGAAGAGGGTAACAGGGCGATTTGGTCGAGTGACAACTACTGAAGTGCAAGGAATTGAACGCAAATAGTGTAGGCAAATAATAAAAAAGCTTAGCGCGGGGGACGCTAAGCTTGTTTATTCATCAGGTTGTTGAACTGTGCTTGTTGGCTGGTGGATTAGCTTACTTGAGAAAAGCTTACCACTTTACGTTGTAGCTTCTCTTTTAAGTAATCAGACAATGCTTGTTGCTCAGATTCGCTCATGTACAAGCCAAGCTTGGTTCTGCGCCATAAGATGTCTTCGTCTGTCATTGCCATCTCTTGGTTGATCAAGTAATCAATCTCAGCTTGGTAAACACCGTGTGCTTCGCTTGAGAACTGGATGCCAAGGTCTGCCGCACATGTAGCGCCTTCAAGCAGGTCCCATGTGTAAGTACCAAATTGGGTCACGTAACGAAGTAGCAGTGCTTCAGATGCCCAAGGGTATTTCGTGTGCATCATTGCTGCAAGCTGTTCGCGGCTACAGCTGAAGTTGCCACCCGGTAGCGTGTCGTTAGCTGTCCAAGGTGCGCCCATGTGTTTAAGGTAAGGTTCTAGCTTGTTCAGTGCCGCTTCACCGAGTTTACGATAAGTCGTTAACTTGCCGCCAAAGATTGATAGCAGTGGTGCTTGATCCATTTCTGCATCCAGCTCCAGTGTGTAGTCACGAGTGATCGCTTGTGGCGAGTCAGATTCATCATCACAAAGCGGTCGTACGCCACTGTATGTCCAGACCACATCGTCACGTTCTAGTTGCTTAACAAAATGCTGGTTAACGATATCAATTAAGTAATCAACTTCTACATCGTCGATAGCCACTTCGCGAGGATCGCCTTTGTATTCAAGGTCGGTGGTGCCGATGATCGAGAACTTATCTAGGTAAGGGATCATGAACACGATGCGATTATCTTTGTTTTGTAGAATGTACGCTTGTGGTTCGTCATGAACACGCGGTACCACAATGTGTGATCCTTTGATTAGGCGAATATTACGTGGTGAGGTTTGTTCTAAACCATCATCAAAGAACTGTTTCACCCAAGGGCCAGCTGCGTTGACCAATGCTTTCGCTTTGCGCTCGAAACGTTGGTTTGTCATCACATCAAGAATCGTTACGTGCCAAATGTCGCCTTCGCGGTGCGCTTTTTCAACTCGGCAGTAGTTGCGTACTTCTGCGTTGTTTTCTTTCGCCGCTAATACGTTCAGCAATACCATACGCGCATCATCTACCCAGCAGTCTGAGTATTCGAAACCTGTTTTCATTTCTGGCTTCAGTAAACCTGATTGAGCCAAGTTCACCGTTTTACTTCCAGGAAGCGTCGTACGTTTACCTAAGTTATCGTAAAGGAATAGGCCACAGCGGATCATCCAAGCCGGACGTAAAAATGGTCGGTGCGGTAAACGGAAACGCATTGGTTGTGCAACATGAGGTGCTTTTCTCAGCAACACTTCACGCTCTGCAAGTGCTTCTGAAACTAAACGAAACTCATAATGTTCAAGGTAACGTAAGCCACCGTGGATTAGCTTTGAACTTGCAGAAGACGTCGCAGAGGCGAAATCATTTGCTTCGTATAAACCAACGTTTAGACCACGACCAGCAGCATCTGCCGCGATACCCGCACCATTGATGCCGCCGCCAATAACGATTAAGTCTAGAGTTGAAGATGTACTATTGTTTGAATTAGTTTGTTGAGCACTCATGGTTTTGACCTCTTTCTGAGCGAACGAGCATTTTAGAACATAATTGAATCCTATATTAACTTTCGTTTGCGGTCATTTATTATTTTCGTTTATGCGCGTTTTATGTGATTTGCGCATAAAAAAACCTTCGCTTATGACAGCGAAGGTTCCAAATAACTCTCATTCGAGCATAGAAGTGATATTAATCATGTTCAAGTGCGACTTTCCAAGTAACAAAAAAGCCCATTATCGATAAAGTGATCTATCAATAATGGGCTCTTTTAATGAACATGATTTCTGAGCGTTTTTTTATTCGTCCGACGCTAGTGGTTGAGAAGCGGTCTCGATAACTTCTAATGGAATGTCTGAATCTTTAAGGATGTTCATGATCTCTTCTGGTGGTTGTTTATTAGTAAACACCATGTGTGCCTGAGAGATATTACCCAGCTTAACCATTGCGTTGCGACCAAACTTACTGTGGTCGACTGCCAGGAAGATGCTGCGGCTGTTTTCGATGATAGCTTGTTTCACTCGAACTTCATGGTAGTCAAAATCGAGTAGTGAGCCGTCAAAGTCGATACCGCTGATCCCTAGAATGCCGAAATCGAGGCGGAACTGCTTCACGAAATCGAGTGTTGCTTCACCCACGATACCGCCATCACGGTTTCTTACCTCGCCACCCGCCAAGATAACCTTTATCTCTGGGTTTGGTAGCAGGATACTGGCAACGTTGATGTTGTTAGTCACGACTCTGAGTTGTTTGTGGTTTTTGTTCAGCGCGCGCGCCACCGATTCTGGCGTAGTGCCGATATCAACGAACAAGGTTGCACCATCTGGAATGTGTTTAACCAGCTCGTCGGCAATCACATCTTTTTCATTGAAGTTAAGCGCTTTACGCGTGTTGTAAGAGGTGTTTTCTGAGCTAAGAGGAATGGTTGCACCACCGTGATAACGACGGATTTTGTTGCTATCAGCCAGCTCATTGAGGTCTCGTCTGATGGTTTGTGGGCTAACATCGAATTTTTCAACGAGCTCTTCTGTGCTCACATATCCTTGTGTTTTTACCAGGTCTACAATCTGCTGGTGTCTTGGTATCTGCTTCACTTAACTTACCACTCCCTGCACGCTATGGGTTCTAGCGCGTTACAATCGAAAATATTAACTCGCGCTATTGTGCTCGAATTGATGAGGAGAGAGAAGTAATGATGGTAAGGAATTATGTCCAAACCGCAAAAACGTTGATCAAAACAATGAAAAATTGGCTCCAAACGCAAAAAAGAGCACAAAATAGTGCTCTTTTTAGTTTCGTTTACTGAGGAACGAACAATTCAATCGATAAGAGAGTGATTATTCGAACGCTCGATTTTACTCTTCGTCGTCATCGTGCAGTTCAGACCAAACTTGTGCACACTTGATAGCACGCTTCCAACCTTTGTAACGGCGGTTACGCTTTTCTTCATCGTGGTGTGGCAAGAACGTACGGTCTAGTACTGCTTTGTCTTGAAGCTCATCGATGCTGTCCCAGAAACCAACTGCTAGACCAGCAAGGTATGCTGCACCCAGAGCCGTTACTTCAGTTACTTCAGGACGGTGAACTTCTGTATCTAGCACGTCTGATTGGAATTGCATTAGGAAGTTGTTCGCTACTGCGCCGCCATCAACACGTAGGTTTGCTAGCTTGATGCCAGAGTCCGCTTGCATCGCATCCAGTACGTCACGAGTTTGGTAAGCAATGCCTTCCAGTGTTGCACGGATGATGTGGTTAGAGTTAACGCCACGAGTTAGGCCTACAATCGTACCGCGAGCGTAAGCATCCCAGTATGGTGCGCCTAGACCAGTAAATGCAGGAACAACGTAAACACCGTTTGACGTATCTACTTTAGTTGCGAAGTACTCAGAGTCTTCTGCGCCAGCCAGTAGCTTCATTTCATCACGTAGCCATTGGATAGATGCGCCACCCATGAATACCGCACCTTCAAGTGCATAAGCTGGTTCGCCTGTAGGACCACATGCTAATGTCGTCAATAGGCCGTTCTTCGACGTTACTTTCTCTTGACCTGTGTTCATCAGTAGGAAACAGCCCGTGCCGTATGTGTTTTTCGCTTGGCCAGCTTCAACACACATTTGACCGTAAAGCGCTGCTTGTTGGTCACCCGCAATACCAGCGATTGGAATACGAGTACCGCCTTTACCACCAAGGTTCGTTTGGCCGTAAACTTCAGAAGAGCGTTTCACTTCAGGCATCATTGATGCTGGAATACCCATCTCGTCTAGTAGCTTGCTGTCCCAGCATAGGTCGTTGATGTTAAACAACATAGTACGTGATGCGTTAGTGTAATCCGTAACGTGTACACGGCCTTGAGTCATCTTCCAAACCAACCAAGTATCAACCGTACCGAACAGTAGCTTACCTGCTTCAGCGTCTTCGCGAGCGCCTTCAACGTTGTCTAGAATCCATTTTACTTTTGTACCTGAGAAATACGGGTCAAGGACTAAACCTGTATTGTCACGCACGTAGTCTTCTAGGCCACGCTCTTTAAGTTCTTCACAAATTTCTGCCGTACGACGACATTGCCATACGATAGCGTTGTATACCGGCTTGCCTGTCTCTTTGTTCCAAACGATGGTGGTTTCACGTTGGTTAGTGATACCGATACCCGCTAGCTCGTCGCTGCGAATACCTGCTTTAGCTAGAGCTTCAACCAATGTAGAGCTTTGAGTCGCCCAGATTTCCATTGGATCATGCTCAACCCAGCCAGCCTTTGGATAAATTTGAGTAAATTCTCGTTGAGAAGAGCTTACGATGTTTGCATCGTGATCGAGGATTACAGCGCGAGAGCTTGTAGTGCCTTGGTCTAGGGCAACAATGTATTTTTGCTCGGTCATGGTAAGAATCCTTTTTGTTCCGTTATTTATATTTTAGTAAATGTAAGGTCGCTTGGGGTTAAGCTTGAGCTTGTTCAGCTTCTTCTTCTGTTTCACATTGGTTTGGAATTGTGCAGCCATGGCCTTCCACTGGTAGGTGAGCACCAATAACACGTGGGTACAACCAGCCACCAAAACACGCACCAGCGATAGGAGCAAGAATTGGAACGATGAAGTAAGGAATATCACGAGCACCAGTCAATGCAAAATCCCAACCTGCAAAGTAAGCGAAAAGTTTTGGTCCGAAGTCACGTGCAGGGTTCATAGCAAAGCCAGTTAGTGGACCTAATGAGCCACCGATTACCGCGATAAGAATACCGATCAGTAGAGGGTTCATTGCGCCACGTGATGCGCCATTGTTCTCGTCGCCCAGTGCCAGAATGGCAAACATCAATACTGCAGTAATCACGAATTCCACAGCAAAAGCGCCGAAGAAAGAGAGTGAAGCATGTGGGTAAGTCGAGAAGATACCAGCAGTTGATAGTGCGTCTTGGCTGCTACGAACAAAGTTATGAGCAATTTCGTAATCTGTAAACAAGTTGCTGTATAGGCTGTAAACCAAAGCTGCAGAGCAGAAGGCACCAAGTAATTGAGAGATGATGTAAGGCACTACTTTCGCCTTATCAAATCCATGGAACATGGCTAATGCAATGGTTACTGCAGGGTTTATGTGTGCGCCAGAAACGCCAGCTGTGCAGTAAATCGCGATAGATACGCCGAAGCCCCAGATGATACTAACTTCCCATTGTCCGAATGTTGCACCTGTTAATACCAGTGCAGCCACACAGCCAACGCCAAAGAAGATGAGCAGGCCAGTACCGATAAATTCGGCGAGGCATTGCCCAAATAAAGAAGGTTGTTTGTTTGTTGTCATGTTCGAGTCCTTGTTATTTTTGCTTATCTAGCACGCGTATTGTGCATAAATTTGCGAACGCGAAAATAAACGAACATTAAAAATGAGCGTTTGAGCATAAAATTGTTAATTAAACTGGCTTGAAATGTTAAACCGAACACTTTTGCTCGAAAAAGAAGCTTGTATGGACGCTATTGCGCGAATGTATGTCCCATGAGGTCGCTAAAAGTACCTGTATGTAAGCAGACGCACAACTGGTACGAGGAGTTGGTGGCTGGATTTGTGATGCTGATTCGCGAGTGGTGGTTTATTAAACTTGGATCTTGTGGACTTATCTGGGTTTTCAAATGTTGGAAAAGCGTTAACAAACAAGGATGTACTTACACTATGACAAAAAATGCCAGATCCATACTGAATCTGGCAATTCGTTTTGTTTATCGCTCAGTGATGATATTTGAGCGAATCGGTGAATTAATTTAGAGCGTTAACTTTGCCTTGTGTAACAAAGTAGTCTCTTACTGAATCGTACGCCCAGTTAAATCCGATAGCGTAGAGTACAAAGAAAATGACTAGGCCGATGTCCATAATCAATACGGTTAGAAAATCGAGCTTTAACACCCACATCAAAACTGGCAGCGTTACTGTCATTAAGCCAAGCTCAAATCCCAATCCGTGTAAAACTCGTGTTTTCTTCGTTCGTTTTGTTCTGTTTGCCCCGAAGATTTTGTCGTAGCCGTAGTTGTAGACGTAGTTCCAAGCCATTGCTATCAGCGACATCGCAAGCGCTAACCCCGCCATTTCCCCAGCTCCATTGCCAGTAATGTAGGTTGCTAGCCCCGCCATCATGATCAGTGCGAACACTTCAAATAGCACCATATGTAGAATTCGTTCTTTGTGTGACATGTACTTTCTCTTTCTTTTGAATCTATATTTGCTGTTTGAAAGGTATATTATCTTTAATTATGATTATAGAAAGATAGTAACTATCACCAATGGTGATAATAGGTTGGTGGTATGTATAACATTGAACAACTTAAAATGTTCGTTTACGCAGTAGAGCTGGGTTCTTTCTCAGCAAGTGCTCGTCATTTGGGTAAGGTGCAATCGGCGGTAAGCCAAGGCATCAGCAATCTTGAAATAGATTTCAATGTAGAGTTATTTGATCGTTCGACTCGCAAACCTTCGCTAACGAAAGAAGGGGAGCAACTGTTTAAACAAGTGAAAGCAATCGTACTTCAGGTTGAAGATCTCAATGCTTCCGTTAGTGCGATAGGAACGGGCGAAGAAGGGCTTATAAAAATCGCATTGGATGACTCTTTATTGGTCCCCAACCTACCCAGAATCCTAAGTGAATTCAGCCAACTTTTCCCTGCAACTGAAGTTGAGTTGATCGCTTGTACCACAACAGAGGTCAATCCCTTCGTGGTTGAAGAGAAGGCGGATCTTGGTTTAATGTTCACCAACTTGGCTTTTGATGTCGGTTCTGAACCTTGCTTTATTGGGCATCTGCCGTTTGTTGCTGTTTGTCACCCAAGCCACAAGCTAGCCAAAACGGGTGTAGCGAAATTGTCGGATTTACTGCCTCATCGTCAGCTCATGTTGAGGGGGGATAAAGGTAAGATGATGGATCAGTTTCCACTTATAGCGGGCAAGGTATGGTGGTCGAATAGCTTTATCGTCATCAAGGAAATGATCCTTGGTAGTGATGTCGGCTGGGCGTACTTACCCAAACACCTTGTGGAAGAAGAGTTGAGTAAACAGCGCTTAGTTGAGGTGAACGTCTCATTTGACCACAAAACGTGGTCGCCTCCGGTTGATTTGGTTTTATCGAAAACACGCTCGAAAGGACCTGCTTTGCTTTGGCTTGAACAAGCATTGAAAGGCCTATTAGACGAAACATAAGCTGGATGAGACTTAAATTGGATTAATCTGGATAGAGAAAAGGCTCACAAATTACTTTGTGAGCCTTTCTATTTAAAGCGATATGTAATTTTTTAGTTCGCAGATTTCACTGTGAGACCGTTGTAGTACTTGTCTTTCATCTTAAGTGCAACGTTCACTAGGTAAATCAGCACAGGTACTTCAATCAGTGGTCCAATAACGCCTGCAAATGCTTGATCTGAGTTGATACCGAATACTGAGATAGCCACGGCAATAGCTAGCTCGAAGTTGTTACCTGTTGCTGTAAATGCAATTGATGCGTTCTTGTCGTACTCAATGCCCATCTTCTTACCAATGAAGAAGCTGATGAAGAACATCGCTGTGAAGTAGATAGTCAGTGGAACAGCGATCAACAATACGTCCATTGGCAACTCAACAATCATCTCGCCTTTTAGGCTGAACATCAGAACGATCGTTGCTAGCAGTGCAATAAGTGTCATTGGAGAAATGCGCGGAATGAACACGTCGGTGTACCATTGCTCACCTTTCATCGACACAAGGATCTTACGGCTTAAGAAACCTGCTAAGAATGGGATACCTAGGTAGATAAGTACGCTGTGTGCAATATCGATCATTGAGATATCAACCAGCATGCCTTCGTAACCGAATACTGGAGGAAGAACGCTGATGAACAACCACGCCATAAAGCTGTAGCTAACCACTTGGAACGCACTATTCAGAGCAACCAATGCGGCACCGTATTCTTTGTTACCGCCACCGATGTCGTTCCAAACTAGAACCATTGCCACACAACGTGCAAGACCAATTAGAATCACGCCGACCATGTAACCAGGGTGGTCACCCAAGAATGTAAGCGCTAATACGAACATTAGGATAGGGCCAACCAACCAGTTCATAATCAAAGAGAGCTTGATGGCTTTCTTATCTTTTACCACAGTGCCCAATAGGCTGTAGTTAACCTTAGCCAAAGGTGGGTACATCATTAAGATAAGGCCAATCGCGAGTGGAATGTTGGTGGTGCCAACAGACATTGAATCGTTCCACTGTTCGATCTGTGGGAATAGGGTACCTAGCAGTACACCAAGGCCCATGGCGATGAAGATCCAGAGTGTTAAGTAGCGATCTAGAAAACCTAACTTTGGTTTCATGGTAATCTCTCTTTTTAATATCGTAAATCGTCGAAAAACGATTGATTGTGACAAAAAAACACGCTTAAAAGTAAAGGCTACCAAAGCCGATCCCTCAAGCGTGAACTTCTATTTTAGAATGCTGTTAAATACCGATTCGAAGCGTTGAATATTGTCGCGGTCGATGCGGTAACACATCTTCGGCGGGATAGACTCAGCAGTGATAAAACCAGAGCTTTTCAATATTCTTAAGTGTTCTGATACCGTTGATTGAGCTAAACCCAATTCACTTACCAGATCACTGTTTAAGCAGCCGCCCGACTTTTCCAATGCAGACAAGATACTAAGTATGCGAATTCTCGCTGGATGCGCGAGTGCTTTTGCTAACGCTGCCATTTCTTTTTCTGCTTCAGCATTACTCGGCGGAAGAGGTAGAGAACAGCTTTCTGTTGCTTGGCATGTTGCAGTCATACTTAGGTAGCTCACTTAATTCCAATCGTTAAAAGACGATTAATAGTAAGCCTATTTCTTTTGTCGGTCAATGCGAATTTTAAAAGTCGCAAAACTTAAAGAGCAAACATGCCATATCACATCATTGATTAAGGCCAACTTAGCGATTACCGCGTGAGTTAGAAATAAGTGATTAGCTCTATTTTCCTACCCAATACAGCGGCCATCCTTGTTGTGTCGAGGTGTTATTGAGCATGGCGCCAACCAAAACAAGCGCGACACTGCCGACTAAAACAGGCGTAAACAAGAAGGTCCAATCGACGAGTGATGTGCCTGCTAACGCGATAACAATCGGGTTAGCGCCAGCAGGTGGATGAACCGCTCGAAAGTACTGCATCAAAAATATCGCGCTACCAACTGCTAGCGACATCACTAAATAAGAATCACCGAAACCATACAGCGCTACGAGCCCGACTGCCGCTGAAATGAAATGACCCGCAATGATGTTGCGTGGCTGAGCAAGCGGCGAGGTTGGCACCGCAAACAACAACACACAAGTCGCGCCAAACGGTGCCATTAACCAAGGCACTTGCGACTGTTCAGCAAGCAAACATAAGATCAATATGCCTACCGTACCACCGACAAAGCCCTTAAGTAGTTGGCTCAGCGTTGCCTTTGGAGGTAGTTCTCCTCCACCGATCAGTTTTTTTATCATCACGAACTCCCACCTATAACTAGAAAATAAAAGTGTACAGATCTGTGCTGTTTGATTTGAATGATACAGATCTGTACACTCTTTACAACGTAAAATTTTGAGACCCCAATTGAACGAGTGGATAGGATGAGTAAGAAAGAACTAATCTTGGATGTGGCTGAGTCTTTGTTTAATCGTCTTGGCTATACTGCCGTGGGGGTGGATATGATCCGAGATGAGGCAGCAGTTTCTAAGACGTCTATGTACCGTCACTTTGGTTCAAAAGCTAAATTGATTGAAGCCGTTCTGGCTAGGCGTCACCAGCGATTCGAGTCGAGTTTAGAAGCGGCATTGTCATCCACCTCCGGATTGCAAAACCAACTGAATGCAATGTTAGATTGGCACTTTGCTTGGTTTGAACAGCCTGATTTTAAAGGTTGCATGTTCATGCACGCACTCGCCGAATTTAAAGAATCGGAAGATGACATTGCGATGCTTGCACAACAGCACAAATCATGGCTCAAGAGCATTATTCTAAAGGCCGTTAGCGGTGGTGGAGAGGTAGGTACTGCAACATCTGATCTGCGCAGTGAATCGGTCATCACTTTCATTGAAGGTTTAATCGTCAGGAGTGAGTTTGGTGTATTAGATTTAAGCTTAGATTCAAACAAAGAAGCTTACCGAAAAGCATTGCACTCACTGGCTACTATAGCGATATAATCGAACGCAGAACCGTTACCCAAGATAACGAAAAATCATAATTTACTATTTAATTTTCATACCAATCACAGTAAGTAAATGATCAGAAATAGCGCAGGAAAAAGACTTGAGAAAAAGGCGGAATGTTTTGGTAAGTAGTTATTCTACAATCAAAAATTCTAACGCAGTTATCGAGTATTTTAACCAGCTACGATGAACAGTTATTTACTACGATTGGTATTACTTATAGGTAAGCTCTGAAATGCCACAACAGAACATCAAATTTATCGCTGCTGATATGGACGGCACTCTACTTAATGAACACGGAAAGTTAGACCCTGAATTCTTTAACCTCTATGAGCGACTAGAAGCTCAAGACATTATTTTTGCTGCGGCATCGGGTCGCCAGTATTACAGCTTGATGGAAACCTTTGCTCCTATTAAAGAGCGTATGATGTTTGTTGCTGAAAACGGCACATTGGTGATGCACAAAGGCCAAGAGCTATACAGCTGCTTGCTTGATACTGATGCCATCAAAGACATCATCAAAGAAGCTCGTGCTATCGAAGGTGCCCATGTGGTGCTGTGTGGTAAGAAGTCAGCATACATCGAAACCAAAGACGAACGTGCTCTAGCGGAGATCTCTAAGTACTACCATCGCCGCGAGCAAGTAGAAGATTTACTCGCAGTAGAAGACGAGTTCATCAAAGTAGCTATCTGCCACTTCGACGGTTCACAAGAGAAAGTGAACCCAAGCATCAATGCTAAGTTTGGTGAGAACTACCAAGTGGTTGTGAGTGCAAAAATTTGGTTGGATGTGATGAATGCTGAGGCTTCAAAAGGGGCGGCAATTAAGCATCTTCAGAACACATTAGGTTTCACTTACGAACAGACGATGAGTTTTGGTGATTACCTGAATGACTACGAAATGCTTAAAGAGAGCTACCACTCCTACGCAATGGAGAACGCACATCCTAAGCTGAAAGAGATCGCACGCTTTGGCGCGCCAAGTAACGTTGATGCTGGTGTATTCCAAGTGTTAGAGAAACTTCTCGCATAACGTTCGAAATCCTTTTTAGATTTTTATCAAAGCCGACTCACTAACATGAGTCGGCTTTTTTGTTCGCTACTGGTGCATTGAGTTAAATTTGAACGAGTGTTCAGTTTATTGTAGTCTGATCAGAAATATGGGTATCCATTTCGAATTGGATACGCCTTAGCAACGATATTTGGAATGACGATGAGCAAGAAACTTCAACTCGATATTATTTCTGACGTAATGTGCCCTTGGTGCGTTGTCGGCTACAAAAACCTAGAGCAAGCCTTATCAGAACTTGGCTTAGAACAACAAATTGAACTTGAATGGCAGCCGTTTGAGCTGAATCCAGATATGCCACAAGAGGGTGAAAACCTGCGTGAGCATATCATGAGAAAATACGGCTCTAGTGCGGAAGAGAGCCAACGTTCACGTGAGCAACTGGCAGCTCGTGGCAAAGCGGTTGGGTTTGATTTCAATTTCTATGACAGCATGAGAATGGTGAATTCACGTCACCTACATGTGCTGCTTGATTTTGCTCTCGCGCACGGTAAACAGACTGAGTTAAAGCTACGCTTCTTTACTGCGCACTTTTCAGAGAAAAAAGATCTGTCTGATCTTGAAGTGATTGCACAAGAACTTGAAGCGGTTGGTTTGGATTCAACGAAGGCACTGAAACGCCTAAAGAACATCGACAACTTAAAGCAAATAGAAGCGCAAGAGTTTGAATGGCAACGCATGGGCATCTCAGCTGTTCCTACTGTGGTATTCAACCGCAAGAGTGCAGTGACAGGCGCGCAGACGGTAGAAACGTACAAGCAAATCCTTCAAGAGCTTATTGCGGAATCATAAGCCGATCATTGCTATCAATTAGAGTCTGAATTTCATGGAATCACTTTCACTCGCACAAGCACAAAAAATGGTATTGCTTTCGCAAAAATTGCCACCTAAGAAGCTACCGCCCAAAAAGCAACGTAATGGCGGTGCTTTGGCGAACACGCTGTCAGCGATTGAAAACCTTGGCTATGTGCAAATTGATACGATCTCTGTGATTCAGCGAGCTCACCACCACACGCTTTGGAATCGCAATCAAGGCTACCAACTGAATCATCTGGATAAGCTGTTAGAGCGTCGAGAAGTGTTTGAATATTGGTCGCACGCCGCCGCGTATTTACCTATGCGAGACTACCGCTTCAGCCTGCATCGAAAGAATGGGTTTGCGAGCGGTAAGCTTAAGCATTGGTATAAAAAAGACGACGCACTCATGGCACATGTCCTCAAACGCATTGAGAACGAAGGGCCATTGATGGCGAAAGACTTTGAAGGGGATAGACCAAACCCCGGCGGATGGGGGGGGAAACCCGCTAAACAGGCACTAGAGACTTTGTTTATGCAAGGTGACTTAATGGTGCCAAGCCGAGTGAACTTTCATAAGGTGTATGACCTAACTGAGCGAGTGTTGCCTAGTGGCATTGATACCTCTGAACCCACTGAACAAGAGTATATCGAGCATCTGATCACGCGTTATTTAGAAGCGAACGGTGTGGGAATCGCATCGGAAATGAGCTATCTCCTTAAGAACACCAAACCACTTATTCAGAAAACACTCCAGCAGATGCTTGAAGACAAACAAGTCGTGAAGGTGGATGTTCAAGGCTCTGATTATTATGTGTTGCCTAATGCGTTTGAGCTTCTGAATCAACCTCTTTCTCGAATCAAGTTAAAGATATTGTCTCCGTTTGATAACCTGTTGATTCAACGTAAGCGAATGCAATCACTGTTTAACTTTGATTACCTTCTTGAGTGTTATGTTCCTGAAGCCAAGCGCCAGTTTGGTTACTTTAGTTTGCCGATTCTGTGGCAAGGTGAGCTGGTGGCACGAATGGATTGTAAGGTTGATAGGAAGAGTCGCTTACTCAATATTCGTAACTTGGTTATGGAAGAGCGAATCAAGAAACATGAATCATTTGTTTATGCCTTATGTGATGAGCTAAAACACTTCATGATGTTTAACCAATGCGATGAGATGGTCGTCCATAACACCACGCCTTCTGACCTTGGCAAGCGCTTGATGAGTCATTGGCAAATGGTTTAACGTTTATCGCTGCTTAAAAGTCCTAGTTACATAAACCATCTCGTTATTCAGCAAGCTCGGCTAACAAGAACTCGACAAAGGTTCTGTTCTTCAACGACAGTTGCTTGGTTTTGTAGAGTAAGTGAATCGGCTTAGGCAAAGGTGCCATACCAGCTAAAATTTCCAACAGAGCACCACGTTCAATCTCTTCTGACACTAAAATAGTTGGCTGCAATAACACACCTACGCCTTGCAGGGCGGCATATCGCAACACATCCCCATTATTCGACATCAAACGCACTTGCCCTTTATTCACCGCGCTATGCGTTGCTTGGTGGTTCTGAGAGGCTAGGAGTTGCGCTTCATTGTTTTGCGTACTCCGCGTTTGTGCATCTCGACCACTCACATCACGACGACTGCTATAACTGAATCCAAGTGATGGGTGTCGCGCGAGATCTTCTAATACACGAATCTCTGCATGTTGGTTTAGGTATGCAGGAGCTGCGCAGTAACACATCTCGTAATCCCCTAAATATCTGGCGACTAAACTGGAGTCTGACAGGTCACCAATCCGCACAATCAAATCAATATCAGATGAATAAGGATCGACAAGATCGTTGTTCAGTACGAGCTCGACATTAATCGTCGGATTATTGGCAAGGAACTTCGCCACTATCGGGGCAAGCACCTTGTTCCCATAGGTCACTGGGCAGTTTATTTTGACCGTGCCTTGAGGCTGGTTTTCTAAGGTTTGAATTAGATTTTCAGCATTGCTGATGTCTTCCAGAATTCGTTTACATTCTCGATAGTAGAGCTGCCCTGAATCGGTTAAAGACTGCTTGCGTGTGGTGCGATGAATCAGTTGAGAGTTGAGGCTCGATTCAAGATGATGGACATGTTTACTGATCATGGTCGCCGACAGGTTGAAGTGGTTGGCGGCGCTGCGAAAGCTGCCCTGTTCCACTACGTAAACGAAGACTTTCATGCTGGTTAACTTATCCATTAAACACTCTTGGTTGATAAATAATAAACAAAAGGTGAGTTTATCAATTATTAGGGGTTAATTATATTAATGACAAACCGATAATTAACTAAAATAAGAGCGTGAAATGCCTCAAACAAACGAAACCATCTTTGTTACTGCCGAACTTAAGATTAAAACCAATATTGAACGTGAGGCTGCGGTTGAAGCCATCGAACAGTTTTGCCTAGATATGCAGAGCGAATCGGGCTGCCTACAAGCAATAGCAACCTATGACGAAAACCAAAGCGATCGTGTGATCTTGCTGGAACAATACGTTAACCGCGAAGCGATCAATCAGCACTTTGGAATGCGTCATACGCAAGCATTTATCGAGCGTGATATAACTGAATTAGTACAAGCCTTTGAAACTCACAAGAAGGATATCTAAGCATGAAATGGGGAATCCTAGGAACCAGCTTTATCTCAGGCATTATGGCGGATGCGATTAAAGGCGATACTCAAAGTGAACTGTATGCCGTTGCAGGACGCACAGAGAAAACACTCAATGAGCTTGCCGCGCAGTACCAACCAACACGAACCTTCAACAGCTATGAAGCCTTGATTGAAGATGAGTCGGTCGACATTATCTACATCGCGCTACCTAACCACGTCCACCACGAATACGTGATTAAAGCCGCTCAAAAAGGCAAAGCGATTCTGTGTGAAAAATCGTTATCGGTTGATATGGAAAAAACCGAACAAGCTTTACAAGCCGTAGAAGAAGCGGGCGTATTTTTCGCAGAAGGATTGATGTACTTAAACCATCCATTGATTGCCAAGCTTCATCAAGAACTGGCGACTGGTGAGATTGGTGAAGTACGCTCGATTCAAGGCTCATACGTTGCGGCGATTGACCAGTTTGTGAACCCTGCGAGTAAAGGTGCGCTATACAACTTGGGTTGTTACCCAATGTCGCTGATTCACTCTGTCGCGCAACACCAGTTTGGTGAGAGTGTGTTTGATGATCTGCAGATCTCAGCCATTGGCCGACGTAGTCAAGATGGAAATATCTGCGAGTCGTCAGCAATGATGCGATTCAATGATCAGTTCACTGCGCAAATCCATACTGCAGAAGACCACGGCTTAAAGCATGGCTTTACGATTTTAGGCAGCAAAGGTTGCATCACTCTCGACACCAACCCATGGTTACCGACTGAAGAGAATACATTCACGGTTGAGATCTATGAAACATCGAAACGTGAAGTGAAAGTCGAAGCGCAAGGTGACGGCTTCCATTATCAAGTGCACAATATCCGAAAAGCGGTTGAGCAAGGTGACACACAGCTTGCTGCACCTATGACGACTCATCAAGACTCTCGCGTAATCATGAAGTTACTGACTGATTGGGAACAGGCGGCGAGCTAAGATAAATATAAACGAAATACGGCTCATACTATTCTCTATGACCAGTTAGAGTCATCACGTAGAAAAATATGAGCCGTATCGTTGTTTACAGCTTACTTTGTATGGCTCACTTACTCAGCGATAGACGCTTTAAAGGCGATGTTGAATGCTTTGGCGTTGGCTCGAATCTCGTCGTCAGATAAGCCAGGCTTGTAGAGAGAGGCTCCTAAACCAAAACCTTTCGCACCGATGTCCAAGTAAGGTTTCATGCTCTCGATGGTAGGGTTGATTCCTCCTACAGGTAAGCAGATTGCTTCTGGAGGCAGTACGGATTTCAGTGCTTTAAAACCATCAAGACCAAGCATAGATACTGGGAATAGTTTTAACCCTGTCGCACCAGCCGCAAGTGCAGCGAATGCTTCTGTCGGAGTGACCACGCCAGGGAAGCTTACGCAACCTGCTGCCGCTGACATTTTCACGACCTGTTCGTTGAAGTTTGGTGTGACAACTAGGTTTGCACCTGTATCTATCACTGCTTGCGCTTTTTCAGGTGTAGTGACAGTGCCGGCACCAATAAGATATTGGTCCCCAAAGTGCTCGACCAACATCTTAATGCTGGTCAGTGCGTCTGGTGAGTTCAATGGCACCTCGATCATTGAGAAGCCTTCTTCAATCAAAATCTGTGTTACTCGAATACAGTCTGCTGGTTCCACACCACGGATAATGGCAACGAGTGGTAGGTGATCATTTAGATTAAAGTCTTTATTTGTCATGGTTCATTGCCTCTTTAATTTTTAATATTCCAGCGATGAAAGTGTCATCGCCATTCACGTATTCGGTTGTTTTATCCAGTTGACGACATGCTTGGTCATAGCGTTCTGATAGGGCTTTTCCGCCTACTAAGTAGATGCTCTCTTGATGCAGTTCTCGCACTTCGTTTCCTATTAACAGCCCTGATAAGTAATCAAACACTTCATTCTCTTCTAGATTGCCGAACAGACGGTGTGTTCTGGTTTTGAAGAGTTGATTGGTAATTGACGGGTTCGAGCTTTCTTTTACCCCTTTTACAAAAGCAGCGTTAGAGCTGACTTGTTCAGGTAAGCCACGTCCTAGGATGGTGTGTGTTGACAGTGCGGAAAAAAGCTCTCCGGTCATGTAGGTTGAAAATGAGACTAACTTACCCGCTTCAATATTTGCGTGTTTGCTGTGAGTGCCCGGAAAGGCTGCTTCAAGCGTCGGTTTACCTGCTAACTCTAGAAGTCCAAATAACTGGACCTCTTCGCCCCGCATTACGTCGTAGTTGCCATGTTTATCACAATGGCTGACACCCGGAATGATGGTTGCGGGTGCCCCCCAAGGAAGCTCGAATTGGTGGGTGTTTTGAGCCAAGGACTCCACATTAGTTGGAGTGGAAACATACGGGACGTTAACCCAACCTTGTGCAGAGCCAACCATGCCAGCCATATAAACTGGTAAGTGTTGGTAATCGCCAATCCACTTACTTAGTAATGATTCAAGTTCGCTTGCAAAGGCACCATCTTCAACCTGAAGTAGTCCCATCTTTCGTTCTGTTTTATCAACGACCTTTCCTTTTTCATCCATGGCAAAGGCACGAAAGTTTGTCGTTCCCCAGTCTAGAATTAGCCAACTGATTGTGTTTTTTTGATTCATAATTACAGCTCACAGACGCGCCCTAAGACGCGCAGTTTTAGGTTTAGTTGATGTCTTTACTTTGTGTATCTAGGTAACTCTTTCGTTTAGTTAACTTTGCCTATTTAGTTAACTCCGCTTAGTTAGTTAACTTTGTATTGCTTGATGATGTCGGTATTCACATCAACGCCTATGCCCGGTTTGGTAGAAATTTGTACCTTGCCGTTTTGCATCTTGATGCCATCGCAAATGAGATCTTTGCGGAATGGGTGTGAAGACTGGTCAAACTCAAGCATTGGCTCGATAGGGTTGAGTGATAGTGGTGAGCTTGGTAGTGAAGCAATAAACTGCAAAGAAGCCGCAATACCAATGCCAGAACCCCACACGTGTGGAATCATCATGGTGTGGTTTGCTTGTGCCATTGCTGCAATCTTTTTACATTCCGTGATACCACCTGAAGAACATAGATCAGGTTGAATCACATCTAGTGCTCTCTGTTCAAGCCAAGGGCGGTAGCCCATTTTTCCAAACAGTTGCTCACCTGCGGCGATATAAGTTTTAGAAAGGTTCTTGATTTCTTGGTAGCCAGTGATGTCTTCAGGTGCCAATAGTTCCTCCAAGAAATACAGATTGAATTCTTCTGTTTCCTTGATGATGCGACGTGCTGCAGCCGCGTTGTAAGCACCATTAGCATCTGCCATGATTTTCACGTCATTACCGACGGCTTCGCGAATTGAACGAATGAAGGCGATATCTTCCTCTACACCGAATCCAATCTTAAGCTTGAAGGCTTCAAAGCCACCATCGACATAACGGTGTGCTTCTTCGATCGCGGCTTCTGGGTATTTTGCGTCTGCAATACGATAGAAGCCTGTAGCATAAGGGGTGACTTCCTTGCGGAATGCACCACCGATGAGGGAGTGGATCGGTTTATTTAGAGCCTTACCAATGACATCCCACAGGGCAATATCAACACCGCTGATCGCGTTTACCGCTGAACCACCTTGACCATATGGACGAGTCACGTTGTACATCTCTTCCCAAAGTACCTCTACGTCGAACGGACTACGTCCAAGTAGCAATGGCTTAAAGGTATGCTCGACAAATGCAGCAGCGATGTGTGGGCTTTGCAGTCCATGACACAAGGCTTCACCAAAACCGATAACTCCTTCATCGGTAACAATTTCAATGATCATTGAGCTACGGTTATGGACCCAGCCCTGAGCAAAGTAAAACGGTGTCTCAAGTGGAACAGAGATTGCGTGTGGAATGACATCAATAATTTTCACAATAAATACCTTATTTAAATCAGAACCAGAGAGATCTGGGGAATAAATACAATCAGCGTTAATGCAAACATCATGGCTAGGAAGAACGGAATAATTGCTTTTGAGAGCTTCTCAACAGAGACCCCAGAAACACTTGAGCCTACAAATAAGTTTAGACCCAGAGGAGGCGTGATAAATCCGATAGCCAGAGTAACTACCATGATGATGCCGATATGAACTGGGTTGAATCCGAATAGCATGGCCACAGGAACCAGAATAGGCGTCAGGATAATGATTGCAGCTACTGTCTCCATAAAACAGCCAACTACAAGTAGCAGTGCTACCATCAAAATAATGAAGATCACCTTGCTATCCGAGAACTCAAGCATCGCGTTAGCAATCTGCGTTGGAATTTGCTCAAGCGCTAAGTACTTACCAAAAGCGGTCGCTGTACCCACAATCAACAATACAATCACAGAAGTAATCACGGATTTAGTGAAGATTTGCGGCAAGTCTTTGAAGGTTATTTCTTTGTAGGCAAATAGACTTACTACCAGGCCATAGACGACAGCTACAACACTCGCCTCTGTTGGAGTGAATATACCGCCGTAGATACCGCCCAGAATGATCACGGGAATGAGTAGTGCCAACTGAGCATGCTTAAATTGAGCCCATACTTCTTTCCAGCTAAACGGTTCGTCTGACCCTTTGTAGCCTTTCTTTTTTGAGTAGATGTATGCCCACGCCATCAAGCACAGTGAGACCAAGATGCCAGGGATGATGCCGGCAATGAACAAATCACCAATGGATACGCCAGCAGACACACCGTACATCACCATAGGGATGCTTGGCGGAATCATTACACCAATCGCGCCTGCTGCAGTAACAACCGCAGTTGCAAAGCCTTTGTCATAACCGTATTTGATCATCGCAGGGATCATGATGCCACCGACGGCAGCAACCGTTGCTGGGCCTGAGCCAGAGATAGCAGCGAAGAACATACATGTAATGATCGAAGCAATCGCGAAGCCACCTGTGATGTTTTTTACCAGTGAGTTAGCAAAGTTCACCAAACGCTGCGAGATACCACCGCTGCCCATGATGTCACCTGCCAGAATGAAAAATGGCACTGCCATGATTGGAAACGAATCAACAGACGTGATTAAGGTACTTACAAGGAAATCAACGCTTAACGTACCCGTCGAAATAATAGTGAGCAGCGTTGCCATACCTAGTGAGATAGCAATAGGCACAGAGGCAATAACGAGTAGTGCGAATGTCGCAAACAAAATAAATACTGACATGATTACCTCTTATTTCGCTGCTTTGATTTCGTCAGTGGTCGAGACCATCTGTTGAATCAATCTGAGAGTCGTAAGTGCAAATCCCACTGGACCAGCTAAGTAAACTATCCACATCGGTAACCCAAGTGCTGGCGATGTTTGTCCCAACTGATAGAGGTGTTCTACCATTTGTGTGGATTTAAATAAGATCACGACGGAGAAAATCAAAAAGACACAATCTGAGAATAGGCTTAGGTACTTCTTTTCTTTGTCGTCAATTAACATGGATATCGCTTCAATTTTAATATGGCTCTTTTTTGCAACGGCAAAACTGATGCCGATATAAACTAGCCAAATGAAACAGTAGCGAGCTAATTCTTCAGTCCAAGCAATTGAATAATCGAATGTTCTGGATACTACTTGTAAGAATATTGCTGCCGTCATAATAACGAGCAGTATTACGGCTATCGTATTTTCAAAATACTTGTCTAACCAATTCAACATAATAAGATTCCTTATCCACTTGTTACTTAGAACGATTACTTCTTATGGTTTATTTTTATAACCATGAGAAACTAAGTATTAAAAAAGTAAGATTCTAAATATAAAGTGATGGCTTGAGTTACTGAGTTGCTAATTCACTTTCTGCTTTTTTAATTTGCTCTTGGAAAGCGGATACAACATCTTTACCAATGATTGGTGTGTATTTATCAATAACCGGTTTAGTTGCTTCCTGGAAACCAACTAGCGCTTCAGGTGTCAGGGTCACGACTTCCATGTTTTTCTTAATTACATCTAAACTTTCTTGGTTTACTCGGCGGTTAACCTGACGCTCGTAGTCGCCAGCATCAATTGCGGCTTGGCGTAAGACTCTTTGGTCGTGACGGCTCAGTTTGTTCCATGTAGCTTGGCTAACAATCAAGGCTAATGGTGTGTATACATGTCCTGTATTCGATAAGGTTTTTTGTACTTCGAATAGGTTGTTTAGCGCGATATTCGGGTATGGGTTCTCTTGTCCGTCAACCGTACCTTGCTGTAGCGCTGTGAACAGTTCGTTGAAGGCCATTGGCGTTGGGGTTGCGCCCATTGCTTTCCATGCATCTAAGTGAAGTGGGCTCTCCATGGTGCGGATCTTCAGCCCTTTTACATCGTCAATTGATGTTACGGCGCGGCGCGAATTCGTTAAGTGGCGAAAGCCATTTTCCCAGAAGTCCAAGCCAACAAGGCCTTTTGACTCTAGTCTTTTCAACATATCGTCAGCAAACTCGCTTCGGAGAACTTTGTCAGCTACATCTTCGCTAGTGATCATAAAAGGCAGGTCGAACACGTTATATTCTGGGTAGAAATTTGCCAGTGGACCTGTCGATGGGATGGAGACGTCAAGCGTTCCTAATTGCAACATTTCAATTGCTGCTCGGTCGTCACCTAATTGTGCTGAAGGGTATATATCCACCTTTAGTTCGGTAAATTTTTCAACGATTTCTTTGAACTTAGCAGCACCATCATAAATAGGGTGTTTGTTATTAGAGCTCATGCTGAAACGCAGTGTTTGAACTTGAGATTCACCAGCTGCAATACTCGATTGGCTATTACCTTGAGAGTTTGTAGCAATTGCTGTACCAATGATTGAGGCGACAAACACCCCACCAATGGCTAGAATTTTTCCGGTTCTAGACATAGTCGTACCTGATTAATTTAATATTTATAATAAAGTGTAAGTTACATACACTTGTAGGGTTAATTAAGTTGCTTGGATATTTTCTGACAATATTCAGTAATAACAGGGATTAACTCTGTCATTCTCTCGTCAGACATATATTCTTTAATACTGGTCACTGATATAGCCGCAATAATATTGTTATATTTATTTCTAATAGGTACGGCAACGCAGCGCACAAGATCTTCGTTATCTTCTAAGTCATAGCTATAGTCATGCTTAGAATACTCAGTCATTCTTTTCAGCATTGACTCAACGTCGTGATCCGTTTGCGATGAAATCAATCGAATCCATTCCATCTTTGGCATATCAATCATTAACGCTTTGCCAATCCCAGTTGCGGACATCGGGAGTCGGTCTCCCACTTGTGAACGTAGTTGAATCGCACGTTCCCCGGGGATCTTATCTAGGTAGAAAATTTGGTCTTCATCTTTAATACCTAGATGAACAGTGTCCTTTGTTCTTGCTGCTAGCTCACGTAGGAATGGCTTAGCAATCTCCTTGAGAGGCATGTCCTGCTGAGCACGGATACCAAGCTGAATCATCTTAGTCCCCAATACGAGACCAATCCCTTTTACTTCACGGATATAACGAGCTTCTATCAAGCCTTGGATAATTCTGTGCACGGTTGATTTTGGCAACTCTAAATGTTCGCACACATCTTTTAGTTGTCGATTACCTTCAGCAATCGAGTCGATTACTGCGATCGCTTTAACCAGTGCTTGATTACCTTGTAACTTGCTCATAAAACCGCCTCTCTTTGTATGGGGGGAAATATAGCCGCTGTTTGTTATTGATAATGTGATAACTATCAACATTCCACTCTGTGAAACAATAGTCCCACATTGTGGAATTTTCAGGTAGATGCATAAATACTTTGCATTTGAGAGACTCACAGTGTCCAATATCGGTTGAGACTACATTGACCAAAAAACCTTATATTTTAAGGTGTTAAATAGGGGGTTTGCTTCATGCGTAAATCAGATAAGAAGATCGAAAATCAAATAAGAGATGTGCTAACTGACGTTTGTGAAGATACGTTGAAAGGTTACGATGGTTTTCTTTGGGTGACTCATACGGTCAATTTTTCTTCTTTTCCGCAGAGTTTAAAAATTGTTTGTGTATTCGACACCAATCAAGATAGAACGAATTTCCTAGAAGGTGAAGGTCAACAAGAAGTCTCAATGACCATCCAAAAGGCGTTCAGTCTGGTAGGAATTACACTGAAGAATATCGATAAACATATCAGCTACGATACACAAGAAAATTGCGACCGTGACCACCAAGGTAAGTGGAATTTAAGGCTGTAGTTCTCCCATCAGAATACCTTGATACTCGATCAACGGTGACGCAGTTTTGTGGTGTTGCTTTGGAATCACCACAATCTCTTTCTACCCAAAATTCTCATTTTGAGAATAAATGCCCCCTCAATTTTCACTGCCTGTGCAACTTACCTTAAGAGAAAAATTAAGATTATAAGTTTTTAGCTTTCTCTATAACGTGCTGAGTTTACGTCTTTATTTATATGGAGTGGGTGATGGTAACTGTCTTTCAGGCGGAGCATCCTTGATCAATACTTATATCTAACCAATACTTTTTCTTATTTTGATTCCTAAATTGACACGTAAGTTGGCTGACTTTTCGTCTCGTTATATGAGTTACGACAGTATCGATTAGGAAGTTTTGATAATGAAAACCTACATTCTCTGGGTACTAGCGCTCATACCATCATACTTGGTTGCTAGTCACTCATTTGCCGTTGGTACAGCGGTAGTATTACCTGGGCAACATGAGCCCGGCACTGCTCTCGACGGCTCTCCTTTGTCTGCGGATGATGTTATCGATTGGGAGATCGCTAACAGCGACATTGTATTCGGCGCTTATTCAGACATCACTGACAACCAGCACGCTACAACAATTGGTTATATGTATAACCAAGCGATGGCGGTGAATTCTGGTTGGCTGGAGAACGATCTGCGTAATCAAGCCGAGTTGGATGGCATTAATTTCGAAGACTATTTCCTTCATTTCTCCGAAGATACGGTCATTGCTGAAGTTGATAAGACGCACGGTGAAAACACGCTTTTAAACCGAAAACCCGTAATTGTCGGGTACACAGCCAGTGAAGACCATGCGGGTTTTTGGCTTTACCAACAACCACCGTGGGATGCGGATGTATTTGAGAGTTTCCAAAGCGGTGGAGCGCTTTATATCTACCATGCTGAGCCGTTTGATCGTTTAACCTTCAAGTTTTCTCAGTTTGCTGCAGGTGGCGAGTTTTGGATTGAATACCCAGCAGCCGTTGATTCTCATGGGTTGGTATCGCAGTGGCAAACACTAGAGATCAAGAAAGATAGAACCCTCAATATGACCAAAAACCAGTTTGTGATTTGGAACCCACCAAGTGATTGGGTGAGAGCATCGACACACGATGGCAGTGGTGCAAGCTATGGTGGTGGGCAGTATTTTGGTTCAACCTTTGTAAGAGATGGTGGGCGTTTTTATGTTGTTAGGGTTCGTTGGCAGGGGGATAACCCACAAGACCGCCCGCGTTTAAAAGACGTGAAGCTGAAAAACAGTTTTCCGACGGTGAAACTGACCGACGCTCCGACTACAACGCCGGACGGCAATGCTATCAGCCAATGGCGAAAGATCCGTGGTTTTGATGTCGCTGCAGACCTCAATGGTGATAACTACTTGTCACAAAGTGAGTACCGCAAGCGCACAAACAAAAATGCTACCGCTCGCTTTCGCTGGGAATCGAGAGTCATTCCATTTGGTCGAATGTGGAGTGCAAATTCCTCTTGGGCGTTAACGAATATGGATAGTTTGGACTACCTATCGGCAATACAGGGCTATTACCAACAAAGTTGGGGCGAACAAGGTCTCAATGGTGCTTACAACGATGATACCAATAAGCTGATCGGCTCTAATCAATTCTTTGTTTACTCTGGTGGGCATGTCCAGGAGCTTGGTGCGGTCGCTGGCTCAAGTGAAGCGGATACAATCTATAAATTGCAATTTTCAGAGTTCTTGAAAAAACTATCATTGTTGGATAGTGCTGCGTTGATTGGATTGAATATAGGAACGGCAAATTTGCTAGGAAGAAATGGTCAATCTCACTTACGAGAAGCCGGGTCTCTATACCTCAGAGAGCATTATATTTTCCCTTCTACCGGTTTTAGTGGCTACTCAGGAATATCAAAACATTGGGATAACTCTGCACTCGCTTATGCTGAGCAGGGCGTTATTTTTCAGGCAACTACGCGCTATGGACGAGTTCATCATTACGGGAATAGTGAACAAAACTGGAAGCAAGATCAGTACTCTGCTTTAGCGATTTACCATTTGAGTCGCCACCCTCACTATAGCTATTTTAACCAATGGAATAACGGCTATGTATATGGCAGTGGCAATACCACATCAGATAACTTTTGGCGGAGTGGTATACCTAAGAATTTGGCGTATCAGCCAAGCTCGCTGTTAGCTATTGAGTTAGGTGAGCCAGCGAACCACATTCCACAAAGCTTTGACGCGATCCCTCTAATGCTCTCGACAAGTACGCCTGTGCCGGCTGATTACACCATAGTCGGTGATACATCGATGAACGAAATGGTACACCAAGACTTACCCGATGGAATGACACACGTATTGCCGACATTTACCTATTTTATCTACCAATCTGAAGAGCAAGTGGTCGCTGGTGGACCTGAAAATATGGTGTTAGCGAGAGAGTTTGATCATGGGCGAGTGCTGTATCGCACTGACTTCCACGGTAAGAGCGCAAGCTTTTATGAGATAGAGAAACTGACGATTACATTGGATGTTCCGATGAAGCCAGTCGATGCAGATGGCAATATTGGTGAATATGTTAATCAGATAGAAATTGGCGGGTATGAAGGGTTGTTTTTACTTTATTAGCGTGAAACTCGAGGTGCTTTCAGTTGTTTGTCGGGCTTCTATTTTGGAAGCCCACTCTTTGCCAAGATTGAATTAGGCCCTTGAAATCAGCTTGTTGTTTTTGCACTGTTTGAACTCCTTGGCGACCCATGACTTTTCATTCAAGCCATTGTCAATTAGGGCAAATAGGTAACCATCAACCTTGCTTGAAGCGGCTGGGTATTCTTGAAATACGTGCTTAGGGTAACCGGGATATTCGGCCTCATATTCACTGTCTAGTCGCTTGCCTTGCTCTCGCCATTTAACGAATAGCTCTGAAGAAGAGGTTGGGTTCTTGTATTGACCTAGAATCCTTTGGTGATGAACCAATGCTACTTTAGCGCAATGATTAGTTTGAACGACTTTCTGTATTAACTCAGCTTGTGTTTCGCTCATGGTTTTCGCGAGTGCGTTCTCTTGTTCGATGCGCTCTATTCGCTCACCAAAGGTTTCAGCGTGCGTAGAAAAGATAACAGAAATGGGTAAAACCAATGCCAAAAGGCGCTTGCAGAACATAACCTAACTCATTGAATGGATTCGTGACTATTATGCCGTTGAGTAACAATATTATTAACGAATAAAGGGACTTAATTGTAAGAATTATTTTTATCGAGTGGATTAATAAATACTAAGCTCTTTTAGTTATTCATTTCCTGAATATCTTGGCTGTTTAGCGGGTAAGTATCATTTATTGGCTTGCATGAGAGATTAGCGCGTTGATTATAAATGTTGAATATCAATCTCTTGATAAGTGAAGCCAATGGCCTTGGCTGCATTTAGTAAGGCTTGCTGACTTTTAAACACTCTTGGTTGCATCTTTCTATCAGACTCAAGAAAACTGTTTACTCCCCATTTATGGCTTTTTACGAGTAGATAATAGCCATTGGTTCCTGGGGAAACCACTCCGATCGCAGCTTTCAAGTCTCCGCGGCCAAAGTGCTCTTTGAATTCACGTAACAACATACCAACTTCCTTATTTGAATATTAAAAAAGGGAGCAAAGTGCTCCCTTATTGAGTAAGGTTAATGGTTATAGGAATGCGCGGTAAGGCAGTTCTGGATCATTCTTGAAGATGTCAGCAAAGCCACGGAAGTGCTGGTAGTGCATACGACCTTTGTCTGTTGGGTAAGTGTACTTACCACCCACTTGCCAGAAGAAAGGAGCGAAGCCGTATTGAAGACGCTCTTTCTTCATGTTCCATAGCATTTCGATTTCACGTGGGTCGTTTTGGAAGTTAGCCCAGATGTCATGGTGGAATGGAACCACCACTTCACAGTTTAGAGATTCAGCAGCACGAAGAATATCTGAAGACGTCATTTTATCAGTCACGCCACGTGGGTTTTCACCATAAGAAAGCAATGCTACATCGATTTTGTGGTCGTTACCGTGCTTCGCGTAGTAGTTCGAGTAGTGAGAATCACCAGAGTGGTAAACAGAGCCGCCAGTTGTTTCTACCAAGTAGTTCACTGCGCGATCATCCATGCCATCCAGAATGTCTTTATCGATAGAAGACGTACCTTCTGGAAGAGTGACAAGCGCTGTACGGTCGAATGCGTCTAGAACCTTGATGTTTACGTCTTTGATGCGAATCTCGTCACCAACTTTAGCGATAACACAACGATCTTCTGGCACACCCCATTTCATCCATAAATCAACACACGCTTTAGGACCAATGAATTTCACGTGGTCGCCACAGTTTTGTAGAACTGCTGCTGCAACGTTGATATCGATGTGGTCGCCATGGTCATGTGATGCCATTACCGCATCAATTTCTTTAATCGCAAATGGGTCTAGCGGGAAGATAGCAGTACGTAGGTTTGGTTGAAGCGCTTCAACACCACCCATACGCATCATTTGGTGTTGGTTTTTCATTTTTTGAACCGCTTGTGTCTTCTTACCAGTACCACACCAGAAGTCCATTGATAGGTTTGCACCTTCTTCAGATTTTAACCAGATACCTGTACAGCCAAGCCACCACATAGAGAATGTGCCTGGTTCAACTACAGTTTGTTCAATCTCTTCATTTAACCATGTGCCCCACTCAGGGAATGTATTTAGGATCCAAGACTCGCGAGTGATTTCGTTTACATTGCTCATGATAATACCTTTTATTTCAATAATTTGATTAATTTTGGATGTAGGGAGCCGAGCGCCTTAATTTGGACTAAGGCACTGAGCTGAAATTTATTATTATTTGAGGGCGGGTTAGCCCATTAGATTTACACTAAGATGACTTGCGTCCCTTGAGCTTCAATCTTTTTAACCACGTCTGGGTTGGCATCTTTACCGGTGATTACGATGTCTATTTGCTTAGCATCGCAAAACAGCATTCCGGTCCTTTGTCCAACTTTAGAGCTGTCTACCACAACAACTAACTTGTCGACTTGTTCCAACATCTGTTGCTCGGCAACGGCGGTTAGCATGTCGGCTTTATAGAGACCCGCATCAGTTAGCCCTTTACCAGACGTAAACATCCAGTTCCCGGCATAGCCACCCAAAGAGTTTGGTGCTGGGTTTAAAAAGATGTTTTGTGCCTTGTTGTATTGGCCACCAATGATGATCACGTCGTCATGATCTTCGTTGATCAGGTAGCTAGCGAGTGGGAAATAGTTCGTCACGATCTGAACGTCTTCTCCACATAGCTGCTGACCCAGTAGGAAAGCGGTGGAACCACAGTTTATGACTACAGTGTCACCCGCCTGACAAAGCTCGGCCGCGGCATGCGCTATTTGAGCTTTCTCTTCATAAAACTCAGTACTGTTGATATTGAGCGGTGACCACTTTCTCTTTTGGTTTTCTATTCTTTCGGCGCCATTTCGTACTTTTCGAAGTCTACCTAGCTCATCTAATTTTGCGATATCACGTCTAGCTGTCGCCGGTGAAACACTAAAATTATCAATAATATGAGAGACATTAATCGTCTGCATTTCTTCTAGTAACGACAGGATGCCGTTGTGTCTTTGCACTTCGTTCATATTTATCACTCTATTTGTCGTTGTGACAACTTGATGATTACTTTTGATTTGTTTTGATTCTAATAATCACATTTGTGATTGTCAAATCCTTGCTGTTGTAAAACAAGACTTTAATCACAAGTTTTTATAAGTTGTTGTTTTTATTGGTTTTATGTTTTTGGGTGTGATCCAATGCCCAATTAACCACATTCTAATGGTGGATAATTGATATAAATCAAAGTAATCACAAGTGAGCATTGAATGATTACTTTTGATTGTTAAAGTCTATCTCGTGAGCAAAACAAGACATCACTGAATCCTACAAATCATTAAAAATACAAATTATATCAGGGGTAAAGATATGGAGTTCTTATACGATATCTTCTATATTTTTTATAGTCAGGTTATGACCAAAGCACCTTTGCTGCTTGGTATCGTAACTTGTCTCGGTTACATCCTTCTCAAACGTGACGCAACAACCGTTATCTCCGGTTCAATCAAAACCATTGTTGGCTTTATGATTGTTCAAGTGGGTGCGGGAACGCTGGTAGCAGGTTTTAAACCTGTTATTGAAAAGATGAGTGAAATTCATGGACTGACAGGCTCGGTAATCGACCCTTACACCTCCATGATGGCCACAATGGAAACCATGGGTGACAATTACTCTTGGGTTGGGTACGCAGTACTTATGGCGCTAGGCATCAACATTCTATTGGTTGCCTTCCGCAGAATCACGGGTATCCGTACCATCATGCTTACGGGACACATCATGTTCCAACAAGCTGGCTTGATTGCTGTTTTCTATTTCGTGCTAGGCGCGGGTATGTGGGAAACCATCATCTACTCTGCAATTCTGATGGCTCTATACTGGGGCATCTCTTCCAACATCATGTTCAAGCCAACACAAGAAGTGACAGGTGGAGCGGGCTTTTCGATTGGTCACCAACAGCAATTTGCATCTTGGGTTGCAACTAAAGTTGCTCCGAAGTTGGGTGATAAAAACGACAGCGTTGATCACATTAACCTACCGAAATGGCTACACATTTTCCACGACAGTATTGCTGCGACTACGTTAGTCATGACGGCATTCTTCGGCATCATCCTTCTCTCTTTCGGTCTTGATAACCTTCAAGAGATGGCAGGTAGCACGCACTGGCTTATCTACATCTTCGAAACGGGTCTGAAATTCGCAGTAGCGATTCAAGTAATCGTAACCGGTGTACGTATGTTCGTTGCCGAGCTTTCTGAAGCGTTCAACGGTATTTCTCAACGTCTCATCCCGAATGCGGTTCTTGCGATTGACTGTGCGGCTATCTACGCATACTCACCAAACGCAATGGTGTTCGGTTTCCTTTGGGGTGCAGTGGGTCAATTCACAGCAGTATTGGCGATGTTGGCTTTCGATGCGCCAATTATGATTATCCCTGGTTTTATTCCAATGTTCTTCTCTAACGCAACGATTGGTGTGTTCGCTAACCACTTCGGTGGCTGGAAAGCGGTGATGAAGATCTGTTTCGTGATGGGCATTATCGAAGTAGTTGGCTCAGCTTGGGCTATTCACATCTTCGCGCAATCAGGTACTGAGTTTAACGGCTGGATGGGTATGGCTGACTGGGCTCTCGTATTCCCACCAATCATGCAAGGTATCTCTAGCTCTAGCATGTTCTTCTTTGTTGTTGTCGCACTTTCTGGTGTGTACATGTACTTCGCATCGAAAGCACTACGTGCTGAAGAAGACGGCGAAGCGCAACAAGCACAAACCATGACAGCAGTAACACCAGAAGGTGTAGAGGTTGAGGTTGAAGCGCCTAGTTCTCAAGCGCCAGTAAAATCTCAAGCGGTGGCTGAGGCTCCACAAGCGAGCAGCGCTACTGAACAGAAACCAGTACGAGTTCTCGTGTGCTGTGGCTCTGGTCAAGGCTCATCAATGATGTGCTCTAAGAAGATCAAAGAGTTCTTAGATAAGAAAGGGATTCCAGCAACCACATTCAACAGTGCAATCACAGACTACAAATCACACTTAGGTTCATTCGACATCATCGTTACTTCGGTTGCGCTGGCTGAAAAGATTACCAACCTACCGGAAGGTAAACAGCAGCTAGCAGTGAAGAACATGATCATGGTGAAAACCTTTGGTGATGAGCTGATTTCACTTATCGAAAACAACTTCCACAAATAATTGAGCTAGCCCAGCGGCAAAGCGGCTGGGCTAATAAAAATACTAATAACAAATTACTAAGTGAGCAAAACAATGAACTTGAAAGAATCTCTGATTACCAACAACTCAATCCAACTTAATGCAAAAGCAACCGACTGGCAGTCGGCTATCAAAATCGGTACTGATGCTCTGGTTAAAGCAGGTGTGGCTGAAGAGCGTTATCACGACGCGATCATCAAAGCGATTTCGGCTGAAGGCCCATACATCTGTATTCACGACGCATTTGCTCTACCGCATTGCCGCCCAGAAGATGGCGTGATCAAAACAGGTTTTGCGTTAACGGTCCTAGAAACCCCAGTTCTTTTTGATGATGTAGATGAGCCAGTCGATGTGCTGATCACTTTGGCAGGTAAAGATTCAGAAGAGCACATTGAAGGCACGATGCAGGTCGCGAACCTAATCGAGTTTGATGAAGATTTCTCAAAACTACGTGCATGTAAAACATCGCAAGATGTGGCGAACCTGATTGATATGGCGCTCGCACAAGCTGAAGCGGCTTAAGGAGTCGATATGTCCAAATATAGCCAATTGAAACAACGTGTTTTAGAAGCAAACTTGCAGCTTCCTAAGTACGGCTTAGTGACATTTACCTGGGGTAATGTTTCTGAGTTTGACCGTGAAAATGGCGTGATAGCGATTAAACCTTCAGGTGTTGAATACAGTGACATGACGGCTGAAGACATGGTGGTAGTGGATTTAGAGGGCAACATCATTGAAGGCAAGCTGAATCCTTCAAGTGATACTGCTACTCACCTGGAGCTCTACAAAGCGTTCCCAGAAATCGGCGGCATTGTGCATACCCACTCTCGCAGTGCAACGATTTGGGCGCAGGCGGGTATTGATATTCCAGCTCTAGGTACGACACATGCTGACTACTTCTACGGAGATATTCCGTGCACTCGCAAGCTCTCAAATAGCGAAATTGCGGATCAGTATGAGAAAAACACTGGCTTGGTGATCATCGAAGAGTTTATCCAGCGCCGTATCGACCCGATGGCAGTACCGAGTGTGATTGTGGCAGGACACGCACCTTTCTCTTGGGGCAAAGATGCCAAAGACGCCGTACATAACGCGGTGGTGCTAGAGGAAGTGTCGGCCATGGCATTGGCTACACGCTCGCTGAACAGTGGCATCAAGATTCAGCCGGAGCTATCAGACAAACATTATCTACGTAAGCACGGTGAAAATGCTTACTACGGGCAGCAATAAGTGTGATGTGAGGAGAGGCGATGTATCAAGTATTGGCGTTAGACCTTGATGGAACCGTGTTGACCGATGATCACACCATCCATCCTGAAGTGAAAAAAGCGATCCAAGAGGCCAAGCAACATTGCCACGTGATGATCGTGACTGGTAGGCATCACACCGCAGCAAGGCCTTATTACTATGAGTTAGGGCTAGACACTCCAATTATCTGCTGCAACGGGACCTATGTGTATGACTACCGAACCGAGACCGTTTTAACTCAGAACGCAATTGAGCATGAACATGCTCTGACGTTCATCGACTTAGCACAGGAACACAAACTGAAGATGGTGATGTACATCACCGATGCGATGACGTACTCCAACTACAACCCATTCGCCTACATGTTGGCGTTGGAAGAGTGGGCTGAGCAAGCGCCAGAGCACCATAAACCAAACATCTATCGCGTGGATTCATTCTCTGAAACGGCGAAGAACACCGAGTTTGTGTGGAAGTTTGTGGTGGAAGGGGAGCAAGAGTCGGTTGACCGCTTGATGCAAGCGCCTTGGGTCAAAGACCACTTTAACGGCGAACGTTCGTGGTCGAACCGAATCGACTTTGCCGCCAAGGGAAATAGTAAAGGCCTACGCCTTGCTGAATACGTGAATGAACTGGGTTTTAAGCCCTCCCAAGTGATTGCCATTGGTGACAATCACAACGACATATCAATGCTTCAATACGCAGGCTTAGGCGTAGCGATGTTTAATGCTGACGACACCGTCAAATCGAACGCTCAAGCCGTGTGCAAAACAGACAACAATCAAGATGGCCTTGCTCATCTAATACGTGAACAAATTAAAGGATAAAACCATGACTAAACCAATGATTCAAATTGCCCTAGACCAAACGAACCTACCTGCTGCTATTGAAGTCGCGAACAACGTAGAGAGCTACGTAGACGTGATAGAAGTGGGGACTATCCTTGCGTTCGCTGAAGGCATGAAGGCGGTTTCGACACTGCGTAAAAACCACCCTGACCATATCTTAGTGTGTGACATGAAAACCACAGATGGCGGGGCGATTCTGGCTCGTATGGCATTTGAAGCAGGTGCTGACTGGATCACGGTTTCAGCAGCAGCGCACATTGCAACCATTGATGCATGTAAGAAAGTCGCTGATGAGTTCAATGGTGAAATTCAAATCGAGATCTACGGTAACTGGACTATGGAAGATGCTCAAGCTTGGGTTGACCTAGGTATTACACAAGCGATCTACCACCGTTCTCGTGATGCTGAGTTGGCGGGCGTGGGCTGGACAGAAGCAGACTTAGTGAAGATGCGTGCTTTGTCTGAGCTGGGCATCGATCTTTCTATCACAGGTGGCATCGTCCCAGAAGATTTGTACCTATTTGAAGGCATTAAAGCGAAAACCTTCATTGCTGGCCGCGCGTTGGCGGGTGAAAAAGGCCAAGAAACCGCTGAAGCACTGAAAGAACAAATTAACCGCTACTGGAACTAGGAGGCGTTATGTACCAAAACTTAACGCGCCATCGTGTCGGGCTTTATGAAAAAGCCCTTCCGAATGACTTAAGTTGGGAAGAGAAGCTAAAAACGACGAAAGAGTTAGGCTTTGATTTCCTTGAAATTTCGGTCGATGAATCTGATGAAAGACGCAGCCGTTTAGACTGGTGCGATGAAGAGGTCTATGGCCTACGCCGTTTGTGTGAAGAGCATCAAGTGCCGCTACAGTCGATGTGTTTGAGTGCACACCGCAAGTTCCCATTTGGCTCAGCCGATCCGAAAGTGCGAGAGCAAGCCGTTATCCATATGGAGAAGGCCATTACGTTGGCGTACAAGTTGGGTATTCGCACCATTCAGCTCGCAGGATATGACGTCTATTACGAACCTGCAGATGAAGCGACACACCTGCGTTTTATCGAAGGTATGAAGCTATCGGCACAACTGGCGGAGCGTGCTGGGGTGATGCTAGCGGTTGAAATCATGGACACGGATTACCTGAACTCACTGAGCAAGTTTGAAGTGTTGAGCCGTGAGATTGACTCGCCTTATTTCACCGCGTATCCAGACGTAGGCAATATCTCGGGTTGGAACTATGACATCGTGACAGAGCTTAAGCTGAGTAAGCCGCGCATTACGCAGATCCACCTTAAAGACACATATCGCGTCACTCCTGAATATAAAGGGCAGTTCCGTGATTTAGTGATTGGTGAGGGAGAAGTCGATTTCAATGCGATCTTCAAAACATTGAAAGAAACGAAGTGTGTAGTGCCACTGGTGATCGAAATGTGGGCGCAAGATGAACACTGGAAAGAGAACATCTTGAAAGCTCAGGTTCGCTTAAACGAAGTTTGTCGTCAAACGGGAGTGATGCCCCTGTTTGGAAATGAAGTGCTTGAGAGCTAATTGCGCAGATTGAGGTAGCGTAAAAACAACAGAATATCAGCTCAGTTGGCTTAACCGATTAGCGAATCGAACATCGCTAATGTCAGAAAATTCATGCTCCTTTCTGGCAATAAAAACGTGCAGCATATTGCCCCCAATATGTTGCACGTTCTGCTTTTTCTGCGGTGAAGGACTCGATCGCCGTTGGTTAGATAGCAACAGTGATGTGGTCGCGTCCTACCTTTGCCATTTCCATCAGAACTTCAGTGTGGTACTTCTTCTTCACGGTAACATGAGTACCAATTTCGCTGGCAATCTTTACGATTTCTAGTGCGTCTGTCGGGTGTAGAGAAGAGTCTTTTGCGATTTCGATGTTTACGCCTAGTTTGACGAGTTCAATTGCGTCGGTTGAATGCATGGTATTTTTCCAAAATTGAATTTTGGTGGACTATATCACTTTCATTTTATTCAACTCTATACGCATTCCTCAAAAACGGATATCGATCCGATCAAAATAGGATTTCAAGAGGGAAAATTATCGCTTATTCCGTAAAGGAGACTTGAGTAGGACTACTTTATTGGGTGTTCGATATTCTCTTTTCTATGTAGTAACGTGGTTGAATATTGACTTAATATAGTGCTTACCAATGAAAATAGTTATCGCACCAGACTCGTTTAAAGAATCTTTATCGGCTGTATCGGTGGCGGCGTGTATTGAACAAGGTTTTCGTGAAGTCTTCCCCGACGCGGATTTCGTGACCTTGCCTTTGGCCGATGGTGGTGAGGGTACGGTTGATGTTTTGCTACAAGGTTTAGCAGGGAAAAAGCGAGTAACTCAGGTTGAAGGGCCATTGGGTATGCCTGTAAATGCGGAATGGGCGATACTTGAACCTTCAGAGCGTAATCCAAACAAAACCGCACTGATTGAGATTGCTGCCGCATCTGGGTTGGATCTACTAACTCCAGCCCAACGAGATCCTTTGGTTGCCTCTTCTTTCGGTACTGGGCAACTGATATTAGAAGCGATAGAGCAGGGCGCTCAAACCATTATTCTTGGATTAGGTGGTAGTGCGACCAATGATGGTGGAGCGGGTATTGTACAAGCGTTAGGTGGACGTTTGTTAGATGGTAAAGGGCAAGATGGCAAAGGACAAGAGCTTGGCCGAGGTGGTGCTGCGTTAGCGGAGTTAGCATCTATTGACCTAACAGGTCTAGATTCACGTTGTGCTGATATCGAGTTGATTGTGGCGTGCGATGTTGATAATCCGTTGTGTGGTAATAACGGTGCCAGCCATATATTCGGCCCACAAAAAGGCGCAAGCCCAGAACAAGTTGTGATGCTGGATAAGGCGCTTGCGAATTTTGCTCAAATCGCTGAAACGCAGGGTTGTGTTAGTGGCGATGAACCCGTTCACAGCCGTGCTGGTTATGGCGCTGCTGGTGGCACACCGATGGGGATGAGTTTGCTATTCAACATGCAGATTAAGCCCGGCATTGAGATGGTACTTGATGTATTACAAGCTGATGAGATATTGAAAGGTGCCGACCTCGTGATTACGGGGGAAGGGCAGATGGACAACCAAACCCTGCAAGGCAAAACACCTTATGGCATTGCCAAGCGTGCAAGTTTACAAGGTATTCCAACCATAGGTATTGCCGGATCACTGGGCACTGAAGTCGAAGCGCTTTATGGTGAAATGAGCTGTTTGTTTGGGACTGTGCGCTCTCCCCAGCCTCTTGAACAAGTGCTGCAAGAAGCTGAATTGAACTTAACTAGAACGGCAAGAAATATAGCTTCGACGCTGAAGTTAGGTCATGCAATTCTTAAATAAATTTCGGTGATACAAAGGCTTAGTTAACTCACCTGTTCGATAGGTTTTATAGATAGCAACGATAAATATAAACGATTATATTTTCTGCTCACTCAGGTCTATTATTTATCCATATTATTTTAGTGGTTTTTAAAGTATTGAATCCACTTAAATCTAAGATATGGCAACGATGCGATATCTTTTACCTTAAGGAATAGACCATGAGTAAAAAACTAACTACAGCTGCGGGTTGTCCTGTTGCTCATAACCAGAATGTTCAAACGGCGGGCAAACGTGGCCCACAGCTTCTACAAGATGTTTGGTTTTTAGAGAAATTGGCTCACTTTGATCGTGAAGTGATTCCAGAGCGTCGCATGCACGCAAAAGGCTCAGGTGCTTACGGTACATTTACCGTGACCCACGATATTACCAAATACACGAAGGCAAAACTGTTCTCTGAAGTTGGTAAGAAAACCGACTTGTTTGCACGTTTTACGACAGTAGCGGGCGAGCGTGGCGCGGCTGACGCAGAGCGTGATATCCGTGGTTTTGCATTGAAATTCTATACTGAAGAAGGTAACTGGGACATGGTGGGTAACAACACGCCTGTGTTCTTCTTACGCGATCCTCTTAAATTCCCAGATCTAAATCATGCAGTGAAACGCGACCCACGTACTAACATGCGTAGCGCGAAGAACAACTGGGATTTCTGGACTTCTCTACCTGAAGCTCTTCACCAAATCACTATCGTAATGAGTGATCGTGGTATCCCTGCGACTTACCGCCACATGCACGGTTTTGGTAGTCACACATTTAGCTTTATCAACAGTGATAATGAGCGTTTCTGGGTTAAATTCCACTTCAAATCTCAGCAAGGTATTAAGAACTTGTCGGATGCTGAAGCAGCGAAGCTGATCGGCGAAGATCGTGAAAGTCACCAACGTGATCTGCTAGAAAGCATCGATAACCAAGACTTCCCGAAATGGACACTTAAAGTTCAAGTGATGCCAGAAGCGGATGCAGCGAAAGTACCTTACAACCCATTCGATCTAACTAAGATCTGGCCACACGCAGATTACCCATTGATTGAAGTGGGTGAGTTTGAATTGAACCGTAACCCGCAAAACTTCTTCGCTGAAGTTGAGCAGTCTGCATTCAACCCTGCAAACGTGGTTCCGGGTATCAGTTTCTCTCCAGATAGAATGCTACAAGGTCGCTTGTTTGCTTACGGTGATGCGCAGCGCTACCGTTTAGGTGTGAACCATCAGCATATTCCGGTGAACGCCCCTCGTTGCCCTGTCCACAGCTACCACCGTGACGGTGCGATGCGAGTAGATGGTAACTTTGGTGGCACATTAGGCTATGAGCCAAACAATGAAGGCCAATGGGCTGAGCAACCAGACTTTGCAGAACCAGCATTGAACTTGGATGGTGCGGCAGCACACTGGGACCACCGTGAAGATGAAGATTACTTCTCACAACCGGGTGATCTGTTCCGCTTAATGACTGCAGAACAACAAGCGATTCTGTTTGATAACACAGCTCGTAACCTAGGCGGCGTGCCTAAAGAGATTCAACTGCGTCACCTAAGACACTGTTACAAAGCTGATCCAGCATACGGTGAAGGCATTGGTAAATTGCTTGAAATCGATGTAAGCGAATTTAATTCGTAATCAATAAGCTTGATTTAGTTAAATGGAAGGCCGTTGAGTTAAATACTCAATGGCCTTTTTTATATCATTGGTATAAGTAAACTATTGAATCTTAGACAATTACCTAACGATAGTTTTTCCCTATCGAAGTAATAAATTATGCCCATTATCTTTATGATTTGGGTGGGATTATCCTACGGCTATCAGTTTATAAAGTAGTAGAGTTTGAGATGAGTAAAAGTGCATTAATCGTTGAAGGTGGGGCAATGAGAGGCATCTTTGCAGCCGGAGTATTAGACGCCTTTATGCAAGACGATTTTCGTCCTTATGATTTTGCGATTGGTGTATCTGCGGGTGTGTCTAATCTGGTTGGTTACTTATCTCAGGCGCCAAAACGTAGCTACAGTGTGATTACCACGATGGCGACTGATAAAACTTTCTTTAACCCAGCCCGCTTTGCTAAAGGTGGCAACTTGGTTGACGTGAAGTGGTTATGGAATGAATCAAACCAACGCTACCCACTGGATTGTGGAGAGCTATTTTCAAGCATTCCACTGATTGCTGCGGTGACTAACGTCGACACAGGCAGTGCAGACTACTATCACATTAAGCCAGAAAACCTTTCTAATGTAGTTGAAGCAACAACAGCTTTACCTATCGCTTATCGTGAGACACCGTGTTTCTCTGGTGGTTGCTATACCGATGGTGGTGTTGCAGATTCAATCCCAGTTCGTGAAGCTTATCGCCGTGGTGCGCGCGAGATTACTGTGATTCTTTCTCATCCATTGAGCTACCGAATGAAGCCGCAGAAGTATCAATGGATGCTGAAAAAGCTGTTAAAGAAATTCCCTAACATTGCAGAGTCGATGGCGGTGCGTGCCGAAAACTATAACCAATCTTTGGAGTTCATCCGTAATCCTCCAAAAGATGCGACTATTAAGGTGATAGCGCCACCTGAGGCGTTCGCAGTTAAGCGACTCACCATGGATAAAGCGGTATTGGATGCAGGCTATCAGATGGGCTTGAAAGCAGGGGAAGAACACTTAGCGATTCGCAAAGGGACCTATGGCTTAGATATCGAGGACTGCCACTTCTGCATCTAGTTCTGTTTACGATACAGGCATAAACCAAAAAGCCACGCTGCTCACTAGGGGTAGCGTGGCTTTATATTTGTAGAGCGAGTTTGTTTTTAACTCCGTCCGTTATTGAACAAGCTCATTGCCGCTTGTGTTGCCTGCAAAAAAAGCGTCAACACTGGTTAGTGTTGTATTAGCAATGTTGAACAGAGCATCTTTGGTCAAGAAAGCTTGGTGGCCAGTGAACAGCACGTTATGACAAGCAGATAAGCGACGGAATACGTCATCGACAATGACATCGTTAGATTTGTCTTGGAAGAACAGCTCTTTCTCATTGTCATACACATCAAGACCAAGTGCGCCAATCTTACTTTGTTTAAGCGCTTCGATAGCAGCCGTTGAATCCAGTAGTTCACCACGGCTGGTGTTGACGATCATCACGCCATCTTTCATTTTCTCAAACGCTGTCGCGTCTAATAGGTGGTAGTTCTCTTTACTCATCGGGCAGTGCAGAGAAATCACATCAGACTCTTTATAAAGCTCGTCTAGCTCTACATATTTAGCGCCTAGCTCAACGGCTAGTGGGTTTGGGTATGGGTCGTAACATAGGATGTTCATGCCCAAGCCTTTCAGAATACGCATCGTTGCTAGACCAATCTTACCTGAGCCAATCACACCCACAGTTTTGCCGTAAAAGTTGAATCCAACCAAGCCTTCTAGAGAGAAGTTTGCATCACGAGTGCGTTGGTATGCCTTGTGAAGTTTACGGTTCAAACACATCATCATGCCGACAGTGTGTTCTGCTACCGACTCTGGTGAATAAGCAGGAACGCGAACCACTTGCAAGCCAAGCTCTTTGGCTGCGTCTAGGTCGACTTTATCAAAGCCAGCACAGCGCATTGCAATCAGCTTGGTGCCGCCTTGTGCAAGAATCTCTAGTACTTCGCGCGATAGGTCGTCGTTTACAAATGCACAAACCACTTCGTTGTCGTGCGCCATTTTCGCTGTGGTTGTGGTGAGGCGAAAATCATGGAAATGAAACTCAGCGTTGAGTTCGCCTTTCGCAAGGTTGAATGATTTTTCGTCATATGATTTTGAGCTAAAAAAAGCAATGTTGAGCATGGCTTCCTCTCTTACCTAAAAAATGAATACCCCAATTATGTTTATTTGATAAGGGGTAAAAGCTAGGGCGTGTTGACCTTTCGTGGTTAAATTTTGTTCGAGATAAAAGCGTTTTAATCGCGGCGAGGGGGAAGTAGCCTAGTCACTCTAAGTAAATCCCCCTCAACAAAGAGTAAAACGCTTTTAGCCGAACCCTTCGGGCAGCGTTTGCTGGTCATTTCTACTGCGTTATCGGCTTCTCATGTAGGCTAGCTACACATCGACGCCTCTGCCTTGTATAAATACCCAGCCACTCGCCGCAAAAATCAGCTCGAAAGGTCAACACGCCCTAACAACTTCGTTCAGTGTGCTAGAGTTTTTTTCTCTTGTCTATCACCATTAGTCATTGTAATTACTATGGTTATTTGGTCTCTTGCTGTTATTTACTGAACATCAAAAATCACATTACGATGTAGTTTGCTTATAAGTTCATCAATATCGAATAGATATTACTTTCGAGTGTTGAACATCTTCTTGGTCTCTTTTTCTGACCAGAAGTTAATGTTGAATTGTGCGTCGTCACTCAGCTCTACTCGGTGCCAATATTGAGGTGGACTGGTGGCAAATTGCCCTGCTTCGATAGTGATAACGGTTTCTGGTTCTGTTGCTTCAGCATCAGCAAAACCATAGAAGGTCACCGTGCCTTCCATTACGCAGATCTGACCAAACACGCCTTCAGCTGTATTGTGATGATTGAGCAGTGCTGCTGGGATGTTGTCCTTAGTGAAAAACGGTGTTGAACGTTGGATTTTCCAGTGAGAAGGAATACGTAAATGACTCATATAAAACCTCTTATTTAACTTTAACTGTTCTTTGAAATAGGTACTTTGGTGTTTTAGGTGGCCTATCTTTACCAGTAATTTTCACTGCTGAATTGACCAGGCTTTCGACGTAGATGCTTTTCGAAACCTAAACTTGTTAGTGCGTCACTTGTGTCATGAACCATTTGCGGATTGCCGCAAAGGTAGAAGAAACTGCGGGTTTGATTGAAAGTGACAGACGTGGCTTGCTCGAGGTCGCCTCCAAGTAACAAACTTGGGATTCGTCCGCGCAAAGTTCCGGTAACTGATTCTCTAGAAATAATTGGCACATATTTAAGTCTCCCTTGAAAGTGATCAACGAGTTGAGTGATACGATCTCGATAAGTGAGGTCTTGCTCTGTTCTTACGGCATGCACCAGAACCAGATTTTTGAATGAAGAGGCTTTGTCTGAAGCCAACTCATTCTGTTGTATCTGCATGCTCTCAAGCATTGAGATAAACGGGCCTACCGCGGTTCCGGTTGAAAGCATCCATAGATCGTCTGTGATCTCTGGGATCTCATCTAATGTCATGAAACCACTTGGGTCTTTGCCGACAAAGATGTCATCGCCAGCTTGCAATTCGTGAAGCTGAGGCGAGAGCTGACCGTTCTGATCCTTAATAATCAAAAACTCTAGATGTTGATGGCCTTGCTCATGCTCTGGTGCATTCACCATGGAATAAGCGCGTCTCACGAACTCACCTTCGTTATTGAGCAAGCCAAGCTTAGTAAACTGACCTGCCTGATAGGGTGAGACAGGAGCACTGACTTGGAGCGAGAATAATTGATCTGTCCATTCTGTCTTGTTTAGGACTTTGCCTGTAACTAAACCATGAGGAATATCTGTCATATCATCCACCTTTAAGAAGAGAAGTTATCTCATTAAGGATACTCAACTATTTACACTTTAGAGTTGCACGTACCATGCCAATAATGAGAATGCTTATCAATACTGGTTTGGAGGGTGGTTGTTGGATCGAATGTTGTCAAAAAGACAATATACCAATGGTGTCTAAATGACTTATCTGTGTGTTTTTGGTTTCGTTTTAATAGGCTTTAGCTGGTTGAACATCGTTAGCATAGGTTGAGTGGTTTGACCCCTAGGATATTCAATCAATTACTGAAGAGAATAATTTATAGATGCGTATAATGGCGGCTTTCGTTCTCAATATAACTGTGTTTTATGCTTGATAATCTTCGTATGGCCTTGAACGTATTGTTCGTGACCATTAATACTGCATTCACCGCATTGGCTGTGAGTCTGTTTGCCCTAATCAAACTGATTTTGCCAATCTCTGTCGTTCAAAAATCATGCACTCGCTTAGCTAACTTCACATTCTGGTGCTGGGCTTCTCTTAATTTATGGATGTTGAACGCCAATAACGATATCGAATGGCAAGTGGAAGGGGGGGAAGATATTTCGACCAAGCAGTGGTATTTGATGATGTCGAACCACTTGAGCTGGGCAGATATTGTGATTTTGTCTTCTATCTTGAAAGACAAAATGCCGATGACGAAGTACTTCTTGAAACATGAACTGTTGTACGTACCATTTGTTGGCTTGGCATGCTGGGGCTTAGATATGCCATTCATGAGACGCCACTCTCGTGAGTTTCTATTACGTAACCCAGAACGCCGTAATGATGACTTCAATGCAATCAACAAAGCGTGTGCTAAGTTCAAGCTAGCGCCGACAACATTGGTTAACTTTGTTGAAGGGACTCGTGCAAACCACGAGAAACTTGCGTCAGCAAAGACCCCTTATCGCCACTTATTGAAGCCGAAAACCGGGGGCGTGGCGTTTGCTTTATCTGCAATGGGCCCAATCTTAGATGGCATCGTGGATGTGACGCTAGCTTACCCTGAAAACCAAACCTCTCCGTTTGAAGATATGCTGAAGGGCAAAATGACGAAGGTCGTTGTGCGTATTAAATTGCATCCAATGGATGAGAACGTGAATGGTAATTACTTTGAAGACAAGGCATTTAAACGTCGCTTCCACAATTGGTTGAACAACACGTGGAAAGAGAAAGACGCCTACCTTGATACGGTCTATGGGGTTGAGAAGCCTTCTGAGGTAGAGACAGTTGATGAGGCTGATAAGCTTTATAAGAAACAAGAACAGTAAGCTGAAACTGAATCGATATTATTAAGAAAGCCGATAGCTCATTGAACTATCGGCTTTTTTATTAATTTGACTTTCTTAATATTCAAACCATTAAGTTAGTGCTTACTATGGCTTAACCGCCTGGTAAGCATCAATAATATGCTTTACTTGGCTAGGTTTACCTTGTTTCTCCTGGCCTTGTTGGATACGCAAGTAGTGCTGCAGTGTTTTGGCTTTGTATTGCTGTGATACCTTCACTTGTTCATCACAACTTGGTGCCCAGATCTTGTCACCCACGTTTGATATCTCGCTAACGGTTTGGCTCTTTTCTGCCTCGCCTTGGTTATTACTCACCAATAAAACCTCGTAGTAACGACGGTTCTCTTCAATCAACACTTCATCAATGAGTCCAAAATTGAGCGCCTTTAAATGGCTTCTCAACTCGAATTGCTGATGCACAGGGCACAGCAAGAAATCGATCGCTTTGTCTGGGTGTTGGCGATGAATAACATCTACGAGCTTTTGAGTAAGATCGCCACCGACGCCCGCAATAATCACCAGGTGTTTGCCAGTATGTTTCTCAAGCGGGATAGCGGCGACATCCATGCAGTAGACTTGCCATTGGCTGGTAACCGTTTGTTGCTCTGAATTATCTTGGGGAAAGTAACGTGTTAGCTTGCCTTCCAGTTCATTCATCAGAGACGGGACAATATCGACAAAGTGAATGTGAGGCGCTTTGTTATCCGCCAACAGTTGGACACCCAAGAAACCGTGATCACAACAACAGTCCCAAATATGTTGGTAGTCATTGCTGACAAGGGAATGGAGAGTTTGCAGTCGGTTACTTAGCTTCATAAGGCTCGTGTCGTTAGAAATGAGGTATTGTCTTGTTGAACGCGCATTGTAATGACTTTCCATAAAAACAAAAGCACCTAGGGTATGAATCCTAGGTGCTTTGTTGTTATCGGTATCATACCAAACGGTGCGATATGAGTGCGTTAGCTGTTGCCTATGATGCTTTAGCAACTGCCCTGATGTGGCCTTCAACTCGATTCTTTCCAAGCTGTTGAGCAATCAGCTTTGCTTGCTCCGCCAGTGCTAGAGCTGTATCTGGCTCTCCCTCTATTTGTGAAAAGCCGACACTCACGCCTAAAGAGAGGCTGATGTCTGGCGTCACAATAGTTTTCTCTGCTACGCCAATTCGGCACTGGTCTAGTTGGAGCTTGGCGTCGTTGGCGCCGTTTGCTTTAAATAATACTGCGAACTCTTTGCCTCCAACACGAGCAAGGCATAGTCCTTTAGGCTTCGGAAAGTACGAGCGTAGTGCTTCTGCTGTCAGCTTGATCATCTTGTCACCCACAGCTTCACCATAAGCACGGTTCACGTGGTCAAAATTATCGATATCGAGTAGAGCGATATAGGTTTCAGGCTGGTTGGCGTAGTTTTCCAGTGCAATATTAAAGCTACTTTTGTTGTCTAATTGCGTCATCAAGTCCTTGCTACTCAACTGGTGCTGAAGCAGTAAGTTAGACAGTGAGACTTCGGTGTAATCTCTGATCATACGCAGAATACTCTGGCTGATCGGCAAGCGCGCATTCACATACAACACAGCAATCAATTGCTGACGTGAGTACAAAGGAATGCAGTAGTGACGTTGGTCTATTTTTAGTTTGCGTGCGAGAGGATCGGCGTCCTTACCATTTCGATAAACCATGGCGTTTGCGACAAAACGTTCAGAGAGCGATTTATCACAATGCACTGTCGATTTGTTTCCATGATAATCAAGTGTACTGAATGAGTGGTTCTCTGGTTGGTAGAGACAGAATTGAATACCTTTGTGGTAGGTAAAGTTATCTAAAATTGATTTCAGTTTGCGCTTAAAACTCGCAAGGTCTTCCACTTTGTTGAGTTGAGACAAAGAGACGTTTAAACGATAAGCCAGATAGTTGGCACCAATCCACAATAGCAGGAGTGAGCCCAGTACTAAGCCCGTCAACGTAAATTGATGTGAGCTGGTTAAGATGTCATGGCGATCAGTGCCCGCAATGAACACCCAATTTAAGCTGTTGTCTGCGTCAAATACCGATATTTTGAAGTTATCTTGATAGTAGTATTCATGTTTGCCCGCCAATTCACCTTGAGATAGTTGGTGGCTGATCCCTGCATGGAAGCTGATGGACTTAGAACCGATACGCTGTGGATCCGGGTGGAATACCAGTCGCTCTGTTGCCCTGTCTACAACAAATACATAGCCATTATTCAGCGTTTTTAAATCTCTTAAACCTTGCGTGGTATGCATTAAATCAAACTCAATCCAGATTTCTTCGTTGAGCTTTTCTGCAGTGTGTTTAACGGCGAAAACCCATCGTCCATCGGCTTTTTGGTAAACGGAAGAGATGTAGAAATCTTCTACAACACCGTCTATTGAATGCCATTGTATTGTGGCGATTTGTTCATTGGAGAGAGGAAGACCACGAGTGGAGACATAATGTTGGGAGTTAGGTTGGTATCGAATGATATCGGAGAAGTTCGGTGTTCTTTTTAGAATATTATCGCTAAGTTCGCGAAATTTTTGGTCGCTAAAGTCGGTGGCGTTAGGTATGCCCAGACTGGTTTCTAAGAAATAGAGTTTACCGAATACGGCCTCTATGTTGGAACGAATAGTCGCGCTTGCGATGCGAATGTTTGATGCTGATTGGTTGGTTGCTGCGGTCTCTACTTTTTCTAATTGAGCTGCTGCGAGGTAAAGCATTCCTCCGGTTAATAAGATTATGTATGGTTTAAAAAGCCGAATAAGTGTTTTAGGTAAAGCCATGATATCCAAAGACGTGATAGATTCATTTTTATAGTACGGCCATACTAAACAGTTTTATTAATCACATCAATGCAAATGATTCCATATAAAAGAATGAGTTTTGTGATATTCAGCTAACAAAAAAGCCAGCTGAAAACATAGCTGGCTTTTATGGATTTTGCTTTTTTATTGAGTGAGCTTAACCTTCACTTAACCCTGTTTTGTTTGGTGAGTAGTGCAAAATCGCCATCGATGTTGGAGATAACAACAGTTCCCCTTCAGCGTGACCTGGTTTTACATTTCTCAGGTTGGTATCACATATCGTCACCCAGTTTTGTTCACGATCATTGGGTAAGCTGAAGCGCGCTGGGGCGTTGGTTTGGTTGATGAGGTAAATCAGTTCGTCGCCATCTTTACCTATGCCAAGGTGCAGTGCCACTGAACTTAAGCGGTTCCAATCATCATGCTCCATCAGCGTGCCATCGACACGGCTCCAGAAGATGCGGTTAGAGTTACGTTTCTCGCCACTGAACGCCTTGATAAAAGGCACCATGTATTGCTGACGTGCGGCGATCATCTCTGACAGCCATGTTTTGAAGTAGGTCTTGCGTTCTGAATCTTCCCAGTTCAGCCAACTCGTCTCACTATCTTGGCAGTAAGCGTTATTGTTACCCTTTTGAGTATGAGATAACACGTCTGCTGTCAGAATGTGTGGAATACCGAAAGCAAACAGCAGGCTCGCCATGAAGTTACGTTTCTGCTTTTCACGAGTCGCGATAACCAAGAGGTTTTCGGTTTCACCCTCAACACCGTAGTTTTCAGAACGGTTATCACCATGCCCATCGCGGTTATTCTCACCATTTTCTTCATTGTGCTTGTGCTTGTACGAGACAAGGTCTTGCATGGTGAAGCCATCATGGTAAGTGATGTAGTTGACGGTTAGTTTGTAAGGCCAGTGCGCTGCACTGTAGATATCACGAGATCCCATTAGGCGTGTAGCAAACTCTTTTAGGTAACCCTGATCACCGCGCCAGAAGCTACGTGTGATGTCTCTCAGCTTGTCATTACATTCATTCCAACCAAGTGGGAAATTACCCACCTGATAACCATTAGGACCAATATCCCACGGCTCTGCAATTAACTTAGTTTCTTTTAGTACAGGGTCTTGAGCTACGGCTTTAAAGAAAGCAGCCTCAGGGTTGTAGTTGTCACCTTCGCGCCCCAGTGTGGCTGCCAAGTCAAAACGGAAGCCGTCGACTTGGAATTCGCTTACCCAGTAACGAAGCGTGTCCATGACTAGGTTGAGTGCTGGCTGGTGGGTAAGGTCGACGGTGTTTCCACAGCCTGTGAAGTTTGCATAATGGCAGCCGTGCTTGATGTAAGTTCGGCTATCTAGTGCTTTTAAGTTAAAGGTTGTACCACCTTCGCCGCCTTCTGCTGTGTGGTTGTACACCACATCTAAGATCACCTCGATACCATTGCGGTGTAGCTCACGAATGGCTGTTTTGAGCTCTGTGACGGCGTCTTTTTCTGCATAGCGAGGGTCTGGCACCATGAACAAATAAGGGTTGTAGCCCCAATAGTTCACTTTATCCATATCAAGCAGGTGGGGTTCGTGCATGCAGGCAGCTATGGGTAAAAGTTGTAGAGAGTTGATGTTTTGTTGCTTGTAGAATGCAAGCATCTCTGGGCTCACTAACCCCAGATAACGGCCTTTGGTATTACTAGCTACTTCAGGGTGAAGTTGAGATAGGCCTTTAACATGCGTTTCAAAGAGAACCGTCTCTTCACGGCTAATTCGTGGTTTTTCGACGTCTTGCCAATCGAAGGTATCATCAACAACTACACACTTTGCCATCGCAAAGCTTTTCTCATTGCTATAAGGCGTGGTGTAGTGGAGCGGCTCGCTTATCGCTTTAGCATAAGGATCAGAAAGTAATATTGGACCATTATCTGTTTCTGCGATAAAACCGTATTTTTGCCCCGCCTTAATACCTTCGATAAATACATATCGAATATCAGCGTATTCATTGTCCAACTTATAAGTTGTGAATTCATCGTTCTCATCAAAAAGAGCGAGTGAGAGAGATTTACAGTCAGGAGAATAAATAGAGAAGTTGCAGCCAGTGTTACCTAGCGTTGCGCCTAGCGGATAAGGGCGAGCGAGCGTTCTAGTCATTGCTTGATTTCTTGTTCGTTTATCAACATCAGTGAACTATTAGTAAAAGGCTTTGTCACAGTAAGGTCAAGCATCTTCACAGATTAATTACGGTTAAAAAAATAATTGATCGATGAAGTTCAAATTATATATTTGAAGTAGATCTCACTTATGCTGAATAATTAGATCTTCGTGCTGTCTACTCCTCCTAGATTAAGTGATCTACCTCTTTAAAACACCATTCTGTATATTTTCTACTCCCCTCTAGTCCCCCTTAATTTAGTTGGGGGTGGAGGAAGTCAAACTTGTCATCCCCTCTTAATATTGACCCCGTTGAAACGAATCAGGGGAAACCCTAAACCTCTCTATCTTACGACTACCATAACTGCCTTTGGTTGCCGCAAGAGAGCAAAAATATAAAAACCTAAAATAAATCGTCCTTAATGGAGTTAAGAATGAAAAAAGTAAGTTTGATTGCTGCTGCAGTGGCGACTACGCTAGCTGCTGGCTCTGCGTTCGCTGTTGACTTTAATGGTTACATGCGTGCTGGTACTGGTATCAGCGGCAACGGTAATGGTGATGTATCAGTTAACAAAAACGGTATTGGTCGTCTAGGTAACGAAAATGACAACTACTCTGAGTTTGGCCTAGCTGAAGAACTAAAAACTGGTGAGCAAACGTGGCGCGTTGAGTCAATGATTGCTTCTGGTGCACCAGGCGCAAATGGTTGGGAAGATTCTGATTTTAACGTTGCTCAGTTCGCAGTTAAAGCGAAAGGCGTTCTATCTTTCGACCAAGAAGCGACTCTTTGGGCTGGTAAAACATACTACCAACGTAAAGATATCCATATCACTGACTTCTACTTCCTAAACACATCTGGTACTGGTGGTGGTGTTGAAAACATCTCAATCGGTGACCAAAAACTATCTGTTGCACTAATCCAAGATGGCGCGACTGATGATTCAACTGGCTACATCTTTGATGCTCGTCTAGCGAACATCGGCCTATGGCAAGATGCATCTCTAGAATTAGCACTAGCGTACAACTTCGCAACTGATTCAGATAACGCAAGCGAGTCTGCTGACGACGGCCTACTAGCTTCTGCAATTGTACATCAAGGAACAAGCAACGGTTTCCACCAAACAGTACTTCAGTACGGTACTAACGGTTACGGCGTACAAGCTGCAAACTTCTGGGGTTCTGGTTCTTACTACGCACGTGGTACTGAAGCATTCAACGAAGCATCTGGTTTCCGTCTAATCAACTGGGGTGTAATGAACCTTGGCGAATCTTGGGAAATGGGTCACCAACTAGCTTACCTAGCAGGTAGCGATATCGGTGGTCAAATTGGTGGCGACGGTGACGACTCTAATAAGGCGACAGGCAAAACTTTTGACATCGACCAGTACTCTGCTGTAGTTCGTCCAATGTACAAGTGGAACGACACAATGCGCACAGTATTTGAAGCTGGCTACAACGCTGGTGAGCGCATTGCTGACGGTGGTCTAGCGAAAGAAGACTTCGGTAACGCTAAATTCACAGTAGCTCAAGCTTGGGCTATGGGTGACAGCTTCTGGGCTCGTCCTGAAATCCGCGTTTACGGCTCTTATATCCTAGATACTGAAAACAAAGATGCATTCAACGGCGACGATACAGAATATGTATTCGGTATCCAAGCTGAAGCTTGGTGGTAAACACTTAGCGTAACCAATCCTAAACTGTCCTAATTCATAGCCGGCTCGCGTCGGCTATTTTTTTAAGGAATGTACGATTAAGTGGATCGTTCCCTAGGTGAATAGTTTTCTTTGTGGTAATTAAAGTTAGTAAATTTCTTAAAAAAATAACAAGAAGGAAGAGTTATGTATTTTAAAGCTCTAATGTTGAGTGGCTGTGTTGCGTTGGCCGGTTGTCAATCTGCACAAGTTGTAGAGCAGGTGCAAGTGGCACAAGCTGAACAAGTTAACTCTCTTGCTGGTCTTCAATTTGCCCCGATGAAGCTGCCAAGCTCGGCAATTTTCGATGTAACACCAGACAGCCAAATTTTGAACTATCAGGGTATAAATAGCCCTGTAGTCGCGATCGAGCTACCGGCGGATCGCGGTGAATACTCTATTAAGATTACAAGCATGATCGGCGACACTGCATTTGTCCCTAATGCGGTTATCTATGATAAGAACGGTCGTGAGTTAGAGCGCTATGGTAAAGATAGCTTCGAATACGCAAAACCAAGATTACATTTGGGTAATCGACTTGTTGCTGAAAACGATTTCTACCCACCGACCACATCTCAGTCGGTTTACTTAGTTATCTATACAGATCAAGCAGACCTTGATGGTTTTACTGATGTCATTCACCCAGCTCGTTTGGACGCGGAAGGCCGTGGTAACTACCTACCAGAAGTTGAAGATATTCCAGTTCCAAACTCGAACGTTGGCAAAATAGAAGTCGCTATTGATCGAGTTGGTTTCTTCTCGTTCGGTTCAAGCAGTGAATCAAATGCTAAGCCAGCAGCAGCGAAGGTTGAGGCGATTCAGCCAGAGACACAAACTTACTACCACAATGCAATCAAAGCCGCTGTCGAAGCAGACAATATTCCAAAAGCTTTGGGTCTATTAGACGAAGCGAAAGCACTAGGCATTGAAGGCGCAAAAGAAGTCTTTGTAAAAGCAGTTAATAAAAAGTAGCTGATACAATTACAAAGTCTGATTTAAGAGAAGGGACCCTAATAGGGTCCTTTTTTATTATCCGCGATAAATGAAATACTTTAATTAGTTAAATATTTGAGATTCGAAGACGCGAGCTTATAGATATTCACTAACGCTCTAGCTGATTAACGTAGGTCAATGTCATTTGGATCCGTGATTACTATTAAGTAGGCGTTGGCCTAGACAGCGTCTCTCATTTCTCTATTTCATGTACTTGATTCAAGAAAGCTTATCCTGGGTACAGGAACTGCAACCGAAAGTGAATAAAAAGAAGCCTTCTTATTCACCGAGTGCCAACAAGGTTCCTCAATCACTAAAGGTTGAATGTTACTTATGTGTGTTAGGAGAAGGCTTTCTTAGGTTGGCGTTTATTGGGTACAAAAAAGGGAGACTGACGTCTCCCAAAGGCTAGCTTTCGCTTGTTTTATTATCTGTTACTTGAACCTAAGCTTGGAGCTTAATTCTTAGTGACAGATACCACAGCTTTGTCTACATTGTCGTCAAGCTCGTGAATTGCATTCAAAGTGAAGGTGTAGCTGCCCGCTTCCGTTACGCTCAATTGGCAATTGCCACCTGTGCCAATATCGATTGACCCGCTTGCAAGCTCTACAGAATCGCAACCAAAGTTAGGTGTTTTCCAATCAGCATCCGCAAACTTGAAGCCATAGCTACCCGCGTCTAAGTTGCCTGTTACAGAATAAACCCCATTAGCAACAAAGCTCATCGCCCAATCATCAACAGGGTTCCAACCATTCATATCACCACGCACGTACACGGTAGTTTGACCGTACGGAGGAATGCTAGATACATCCTTGTCTGAGTTATCAACCGGCAAACCAGCGCCTTGTGCACCGTTTTGTGCTTGTACAAACACCGCGGTGGTTAGTGCTGGAACAGTGAATGATTCATTAGCAAAGCTTGCGCCTTTCACTATGTCATCCGCTGAGTTTTGTTGAACATCGTGAAGCGCGAAGCCTGTTGCTCCTGAGATTTTGAACGATTGAGATTCATTGGTTGAGTTTACAATCGCGACAATCGCATCGTTCGCTGGATCGAGGTCTGTACCTGCGGATACACCATCATCGATAGACATCACGATTAGGCCTTCGACTTGGTCTTCGCCAACGTTACGGAAATCGACTCGCTTCATGACTTCGTCTGCGGTGTCTAAGCGGAACAGTTCACTTGAGCTGCGGATTTTTAATAACTCTAAGAACTGTTGTTTAGTGAGTGCAATGTCGTCTGCGTCTGGTTTCGCCGTTGGGTCTGCAATGATGGTTTTAATCAGATCCCAGTTCGCACCATCTTTGTCTTCACGAGGTAAGCCGATGTTCCAGTTGCTGTCAGACCCATCGAAGAACATACGGTTGTACCAATCACCAGAGTCATAAGAATCGCGCTGCATCGACTTAGAACGAAGCAGTTCAGAACCCATGTGGATGAAAGGTATACCTTGACCCAACATCACGGTAGAGAGTGATACAGACTGCATTCGAGCACGATCTGCAGAGCTAGTACCAGTGGCGATTTTGTATGCGTTGTTGTCCCAAAGTGTTTGGTTGTCGTGTTTTGATACGTAAGAGATGTTCTCTGAAGGCATCTTGGTGTAACCCGCAGGCGCGCCATTGTAGTCGACGTTTTTACCCAGTTTGGTATCGCCTTTGTAATCAATTAGCACGTATTCAGCGAGGTTACCTGCCATACCTAAGCGAACAAGATCTTGGTTGTGTAAGCGACCGTTGATGGAGTCTTGATCTGTCTTGGTTTCTTCATTGGCAACCGCAGCGTTACCGAAACCTTGGTTGAAGCGGAGTGGGTGGTTACCTTCTGAGTCGACACCGCCATCAAACGGGCTACCGCCACGTACAGCGTCACGCAGTCGATCCGAGAATGTGCCGATCTCAGTGCCCGCCATGTTGATTTGGTTCGCTTGATCGAAGCGTGCATTATCGGCTACTTCGCCAAAATCCCAACCCTCACCGTAGAACAGGGTATTCGGGTCGATTTTGCGCACTTCTTCCAGCGCTTCGACCATCACGTCTTTTGGCTGGTGGCCCATTAAGTCAAAACGGAAACCATCCACTTTGTAGTCGTCAGCCCACACCTTGAGTGAGTCGACCATCAATTTACCCATCATTAGGTTTTCAGTCGCGGTATTGTCACAACAAGTCGAGTTTTCTACGCCACCTGTGTTGACGTTAAGACGGTGGTAGTACCCAGGGACAATCTTATCTAGTACCGACTTATCATTCACACCAGATGCGTTGGTGTGGTTGTACACCACGTCCATAATCAGCTTGAGTTCCATGTCGTGCGTGGCCTTAACCATTTGACGGAATTCTAGAATACGCTTTGATCCGTTTGGATCCGTTGCGTAGCTTCCTTCAGGAACTGTGTAATGGAATGGGTCGTAACCCCAGTTGAAGCTGTCGAGCATGCGTAAGTCGTTCATTAACGCTTGTGCATCGCCCGTTGAAGGGTCATATCCGTCGAGTACGTCTTCGATAACTCTGTTTTCATCTTCATTACCACATAAGGCAGCGGCGGGTTTTACATCACACAGTTTCCCAACGGTATCGGTAATATCGACGCGGCTTGCTTCATCTTCATCAACGGTGGCGATATCAAATGCTGGCAAGATATGCAAAGTCGTCAAACCTGCATCTTTCAGCGCTTGCAGATGTTTGACCGACTCACGATCGGTTTCTGTGAGAGCGAGGTACTTGCCGTTTAGGCTTGCTGTGCCGAGTTTGTCACTGAAGCTAAAGTCACGCAGATGTGACTCGTAAAGCACGTGGTCTTCGTCTTTCTCGACGGTAGGACGAACGTAGCCAGTCCAGCCTTCTGGCATCAAGGAAGAATCATTCAGGTCGATGACTTGAGAGTATGCTGAGTTCTTCGACAAACTCAGTGAGTAAGGGTCCGTTACAAGGCGAGTTTCGATATTGCCAGTGGTTGGATGGTAAACTTTCACTTGGTAGCGGTAGTACATGTTCACGGCGTTAGACACCGATTCTGTTGCCCAGATGCCTGTCTCAGTACTTTCCGTCATTGGGATGACTTGTGAACTTTTTAGATCTTCACTGTATAAGACTAGCTCAACATCTTGGGCTGTAGGAGCCCATAGTTTAAAGGTAGCTGCGCTGCCGTCGATAATAGCACCGAGTTCTTCACCCATTGCATTACCGGCATCCTCACTAGCAAATACCGAGTCAAGCACGCCTGGTTTCTGAATCTCGGTCGAAGAGATAACATCGCCATTGGCATTGTAGGCTACAACAATGATTTGAGATTTCAAAATGGTGCGCAGTGTTGTGTCATCAACGTCAATCGCGACTGCTGGTAAACTTGCTAGGTGGCGGAAACGTTCTTTTAATTCAGAGGATAGCTCGCCATCTTTGCTCAGTTCAATTGCAGTGCCACCGACAATCTCTTTGTCATCATTCATTGAGATGCTGTTATCCAATGCATAGAAGAGCTTTACGGAGTCTGCATTGCCAGCCGCCTCCCAACCTATGGTCGTTGCATCAAGCCAATGTGCTTTTTGACCATCAATATTTACAGGTCGTTCTGAGATAGGTTCGTAGTACAACTCACTACTGCCATGGAAACCAAATACTCCCTGAGATTCACCAAGTTTATCCAGCTCTACTTTTGAGTTTGCGCTACCAAAGGCTTTCTCATCTCCGTTGTGCAAGATAAAGTTCATGCATCGGTGTGGGTCAGAAGCGTCTGGATCGACTTTCAATACATAGTAAGCGCCGTAAGTATCGCTAATACCATCGTATTCGTATGGGCTGTTCCAATCTGTACCTGTTGCACTTAATCCCATCGCTTCTAGGTCTGTGCTAGTGCAGCCTTCACCATTCCATAAATGCAGCCCCCAACCGTCATAAGTCGAGCCTGATGTGCTTGAAGCTGCAATATCACGTTTGTAGTAAATAACCACTTCGTTTTCTGCAGCTGGATACAAACCACTATTACCAGTATCTGTGTCGCTGTTATTATCACTGCCACAACCTGCAATTAAAGTGGCGGTGAAAAGGGGTAAAATCGCTTTGGCTAAGGTCGATTTATTGAAGCTTCTTTTCTTTGTATTGTTAAAGGTATTTCGTAGAGTTAAACATTGATTAATATTTATATTGTTCACGTTTCGATATCCATATTTCACTTTTTATGAAGATGAATATCCTAGTCTTAACGGTGGTCAACTATTTGTGATGTCTATATGTAAAGTTATTTTTAATAAGTAAAAATAAGAAACCTAGTGTCAATGTCACGATTTGTACTTAGTTTGCAGAGAATTACTTGGATCAATAGCTCATATCTTTAATATCAATAAGATAGGGCGTAGTGGCTAGGCGTAGAGAATAAGGATGAGAGCTCATCCTTATAAATGTGAGGAAGATATCGAAATGGTCGACTGTTAATTTAGTTTGGTAATTAAGTTAATTATCAATTAGCCTTTATTTTCTTTCTATATAATATCGACAAGGGTTTTAAGTATTTAAAGGTAATACCCAAACCAACGATGCCAGCGGTTTTAATTCAATATTGAAACAGCCAATTCCTTCCTCTACGCGTAATTCTTGTGACTGAATAGATTCGATATGTTCATTAAGCAAGTAACTGCCATCCGCAATTTTGATTGCTTGGATTACATCACGTGGAATGCTCAAGCAAACACGCTTTGTAGTGTGTTGGCTGAAATTCGCAGCAACTATTGTCAGCTCTTGGTCGTTATAGCGCAGAAATGCGTAAACCGAATCACTCAAATTATTGCTTTGGTGTAAATCTCGGTAATGTCCGGTCATTGAAGAGTGATCGAGCGAAAAGTTCATCACCTTTTGATAAAAGTGACGCAGTTGCTTTTCGTTATCGTTTAATAGCCCACCATCGAAGGCGCCGTGGTTCATCCATTTTTGATGCTGTGGGACACCGATGTAGTCAAAGATGGATGTTCGAGAGGGTTGTCCAAAGCCTGCGTTCTCCGCGCCCGGTTCGCCGACTTCTTGTCCAAAATAGACCATGGTCGGTGAGCTGCTCAATAAGGCGCTGACGAGCATTGCAGGTTTGGCGATATTCGGGTCGCCTACAAATTCAGGAGACGCGATACGCTGTTCATCATGGTTATCCAAGAAGTGCAGCATGTGGTGCTCTATGTCCATCATTTGATGCTGAATCTCGGGAATGATGGCTGTTGAAGCTTTGCCTTGCATAACGGCTTTGAGCCCATCGTATAGGTCCACTTTGTCGTATAGATAGTCCATTTTTCCTAAGTGGATGTAGTCGCGGTATAAGTCTGGCTGATACACCTCTGCCATTAGAAAGGCATTGGGTTTTTGCATCTTTATTGACGAGTTGAGATAGCTCCAAAACTCAACAGGCACCATTTCAGCCATATCATAACGAAATCCATCGATGCCTTTATCTAACCAGAACAAGGCGATGTCTCTGAACTTAACCCAAGAGTTAGGCACATCGATAGATTTCCAGAGATCGAAGTGCTCGCGGTAATCACGTTGAGCATAGTCACTCGGTAAGTCTGGGAAGTCCTTTGAACCATCAGGGCGCACACCGTAATTGATCTTTACGGTTTCATACCAATCGTCGAAATTGGGTTTCGCTAGGCGTGAGCCGTTGCCTGTCCATTTGCCGGGCCTTTCGATAAACGGAGAACTTAGGTTTGGGTGTTGTTCACCACCAAGCGGAGTAAAGTCGGGCTCGATATTTGGCAGTTCAAAGGCGCTGTTGGGGATGTAGTAGAAGTTATTGTCTCGGTGGTATTCGAGTGTTGTGTCATCGTGAGCACCAAAGTGACTGACGCCTTCGGGATTGTTTAACCCTTTGTAATGACGTGCAACATGATTAGGGACGATATCGATGATCACCTTTAAGCCGTTGTCGTGGCTTCTTTTAATTAGCGCCTCAAATTCCTCTAATCGGTGCGCGGGATTATCCGCGAGATCAGGGTTAACAGAGTAGTAATCTTTTACGGCATAAGGGGAGCCTGCACGGCCTTTTACCACGCTCGGGTGATCGTCTGAAATACCAATATGTTTGTAGTCATTGATTAACGCGTGGTGAGGAACTCCGGTATACCAAATGTGAGTCATACCAAGCTTGCGAATTTCAGACAGCGCTTTGTCAGTAAAATCACTGAATTTGCCAACGCCATTCTGTTCAATGGTGCCCCATGGGACATGTTGGGTGTTTTTATTGCCAAATAAACGCGTAAAAACTTGGTAGATGGCGTACTTTTGGTTGTACATATTTATAATTCCTTTAACTTCCATCATGTTATGTAGTGATGAAAGGGCTTGTTTATTTTGTGCAGGCTAACTGAATTACAATACGCCTTACTCATCCTTATCAAAATCTACAGGGCGTAATTGCCACAGTATGTGAGCTGTTACCCAAAAGGAGTTGATGTTGTCTTCATCTATTCAAATCGCTACCACTTATTTGGTTCTGGTGGCGGCATCTATGTTGTTTGCGGAAAGTTCTAAAGTGCTGTTGGCGTGGTATTTAGTTATCGGTGTCGTGACGTTTTTTGTGTACGCGAAAGACAAGCGAGCTGCGATTAATGGTAATTGGCGCGTGCCAGAGAAAACCTTGCACATCTTTTCTGTTGTTGGTGGTTGGTTAGGCGCTTTGATCGCACAAGATAAGCTGCGTCATAAAACACAAAAACAGCCTTTCAGAGCGATCTATTGGCTAACCGTAGTAATCAATGTAGTGGCGTTTGTATGGACGTTAACGCCGAGCGGGCAGACGATGTTTGGTCGTTGGCTTAGTGAGGCTATTAGATACTTGTAATGAAATTGATGGCTAGTAATCACTTACTAACCATCTTAGAGAAGCTATCTGGTTACAACATCGGAATGGTCGACGCTAACAGCAAGCCAGCCATACCGTAGTTGAAGCTTTTAATGCGGACTGGTGTTGTTAACCAGTGTTGTAGTTGCTTGCCTGCTGCCGTCCAGAAGGTCACAGATGGTAAGTTGGCTAGCGTGAAAATGGCTGCGATGATTGCAAGCTCCCACCATGAGCTGCCACTGCTGTAAACAGAAATAGCTGTCAGTGCCATTGACCAACCTTTCGGGTTAACCCATTGAAAACTTGCCGCGCCAATGAAGGTCATCGGTTTATAAGCTTCAGTGCTTTTCGCTTTTCCACTCTTGGCTATTTTAATTGCGAGGTACACCAAGTACGCAAGGCTCAGGTATTTCAATACTTGGTGAGTTACCGGATAGGCGTTGAAAACTCCCATTAAACCAAAGCCAACCAACAGCAACATAGCCGCAAAACCTAAAGCAATGCCAAGCATGTGCGGAATGGTACGGGCAAAGCCAACATTGGCACCTGATGTCATGAGCATGATGTTATTTGGACCCGGTGTGAAGGTCGAGACAAACGCAAACAAGGCAAGTGCGCTAAGTTGTTCTAAAGGCATAATGGTTCTCCAGCAATAAAATGAACGAAGTGACTGACCGGTCATGACTTTCACGTGTTGAGAAACATAGTAGGTGGAAAGTGAGGCAATTATGTGCTTTTATTTCCTCTGTTATCACTAAATGCACAATAATAAGTACTTATGGATAGATTTGACGAAAGGATATTGCAAGAGCTTAAGTTGGACGGCAGAATCTCCAATATTGAGCTCTCAGAGCGGATTGGTTTGTCGGCTTCAGCGACGTTAAGGCGTGTACAAGATCTTGAGCGGAGAGGCATCATTCAAGGTTATCGTGCGGTTCTCGATAACAGTTTGATGGGCGTGGGTTTTATCGCCTACGTTTCGATCGGTTTATCAAGCCACAAAAAATCTGCTCAATTGGAGTTTGAAGAGCACGTTGCTATGGAGAAAGAGGTGGTCGAGTGTCACAACATCACCGGTGCCAATGAGTACTTGTTGAGAGTTGAGACTAAAGACTTACCGAGCTATAAGAAGTTTCATGCCGATGTGCTAGGGGAATGTGCTCAGGTTCAATCCATCACAACCATGGTGGTGATGGATACCCCTAAAGATGAACGTTAATCGAGTTTAATATCAGGAGCGGCACAGTGCCCAATACCAATCAGTTGTTATTGTTCTTAGATGTAGTTCAACAAGGGTCGTTTACCAAAGCGGCAACCTTGCACGACATGGACAATTCCTCACTCTCTAAACAGATCAAAAAGCTTGAGCAAGACTTAGGTGTTCAGCTGCTCAACCGCTCTACTCGATCGTTTTCTTTGACGTCAGCTGGGGAAGATATTCTTGCGCAAACCTATGTGCTGAAAGACACCATCAATCAGATTCAAGGTATCGCCGATTCGTACCAGTCAGAGCCTAAAGGTGTGCTTCGAATTACCTCACCGATCTATTTTGGGCAGCAATATTTGCAACCTATCATCACGCAGTTCATAAGAAAGTACCCAGATGTTCAGATCGTACTTTCATTGGACGATAAGATCGCCAACATCATTGCCGGGCAGTTTGATATCGCGTTTCGTTTCAGCAAGTTGGTGGAATCAAATCTAATTGCGAAGAAGATAGCAGACAGCAACTTCATGCTGGTCGCCTCAAATGACTTTGTTGAGCAGCATGGTAAGCCGAAAACGCCACAAGATTTGTTGTCTCTGCCTGCGGTGATTTATACCAATGGCGATATGACGGTCGATCATCTACGCATCAGTGAAGAGCCGCATGGCAATACTTTCCAGAGCCTGACGATTCGTGGCAATTACAAGGTGAGTGATGTTCGTACCATGGTCTCTTGTGTGAAAGATGGCTTAGGTTATGGCTTTCTTGATCAATCAAATCTGTACGCCTCCATGAAAGAGTTGGGCTTAGTGACACTGCTTCCTGATTACGCCATTTCAACAGCGGATACTGCTATATACGCCGTCTACCCGCACCGTAAGCAGACCAAGCTAGTGAAAGAGTTCATCACCTCAGTGCAAGATTATATTGGGTCGCCAACGATTTGGGAGAAGATGCAGCAAGATTAACGATTTCTCTGCTATATCAAATCAAAAAAGAAGCCAGAACGTTACACGAACTGGCTGCTTTTTACTTTTCTAGCGTTCACTAATTTACAATGTAAAGTTCAGCTATAGCTAGCGTGAGCGGCTCTTTCTCACAAAGAGTGCCCCTTGGTTGAAGTTAGTGATTGTGAATCACTTCTTTACCACTTGGATAGGCTTTTGTACCCAATACATGACCATCAACTTCTTTGCCATAGTAACCTTGGTGGTTGTGGTAACGCTTAGCATTGCCAGCAACATCACCCTTGTATCGAGGATCTTGTGGGCGTTCATGACTATTCACAAATGCAGCCACATCCCATGCATTTTGAATCGAAAGTTGCTGGCTCTTTCCAAGCGGCATGTTTTCATAGATAAAGTAGGCAGCTGTGTTCACGCGGTGCATACCCGCGCCCCAGTTATACGCGTTTTCGCCCCACAGTGGTGGGAAGTATGATCGGCCGTCTGATCCTTTAATGCCTTCACCATTTTGACCATGACAGGTTTGGCAGCTGGTTTGGTAAACCTTCTCACCACGCGCTATCGACGGTTCTTGTTCAGGGTTAGCAATCTTAGGGTAGCCACGGCCTGCCAACTTGCTGCGATCATCGATCGGGTATTTGCTTAACAGCTCTTCCGGAAGAGGGAAGCTTTCCGCTTTACCACCGATTTGTAAATCTGCATCACTGATCTCAGGAACTGGCGTATCTTGCATACCGTTCTTATCTAAGATGCCGCCCATCGCCAACCAGTATGAATAAGCGCTGAGTGCGACCAGTTCTTTTGAATCTAAGGCTGGTGCGATTCCGTTCATTGAATAGGTGAAACAGCCTTGAATACGCTCAGCGTAGCTGTTGACCTTGTCGTTTTTCTTACGGTAAGCCGGATAGGCCATGTACGCACCCCAAAGTGGCGCTGCATTGGGCTTCATGCCTGCTTGCATGTGGCAGTTTACACAGTTTTGTTCGTTGCCGACGAACATACCACGCATCTGTTGTGAATCGACAAACAGCGAATAGCCCAGTTTTACTTTGTCGCCAAACTCCCCATCAGGAATATCTACCAAGCCGCGTGGCACCAGATATTTATTATCTTGTGGTTTTTCAACGGCGGGCAGTTCGGTTTGGCGATCGGGCAACTCAGCTTCGGCATAAGCGATTCCAGAGGCAAGGGTTGCGGTAATTAGAAGTAATGTTTTCATGCGAGCCCTTTAGTATCGGAAAGATGCGAAGTAGTAAGACAGGTTTTTGATTTCATCGTCGGTCAACTTACCGGCGATATTGCCCATCATGTTCAAATCATCACCCTTACGAGTGCCGTTTTTCCAAGCGTTGAGCTGAGTTTGAATGTAGTCGGCGTGCTGGCTCGCTAGGCGTGGGAACTTGTCTACGCCCATACCACTTGGCCCATGACAGGTTGCACAAGCTGGAATGTTGCGGTCCCAATCGCCTTGGAATACCAGCTTACGATAAGGGTTATCAATATCAGCTTGTGAGCCGCGCTGTTCTAAATCGCTGAATTCGTATGAAGGCAGTGAAGCGAAGTATTCTGCAACCTCACGACGAATTGCAGGATCAGAGACACCATCCGCCATGCCCTTCATGATCGCGCTTTGACGCTCACCACTTGAGAATAAGACCAGTTGATGTTCTAGGTAGTCAGCATTGAGCCCTGCAAGCATAGGGGCGATGTTGGGCATGCCTTTCCCGTCGGCTTGGTGGCAACCGCTACAGGTTTCTGCGGCTTCTGGCATTGGATTAGGCGCTGCTTGTGCAAAACCGGATAAAGAAAGGCTTCCCAGAGCAGCGATGCAAAGCGTTAGGGTTTGAGTTTTTATGTTCAGCTTAATCATGAGGCGTCGCTATTGGTTGTAATGCACGCATTTTCGACATAATTGGATGTTCGCGCTATTGTGGATTTCCACATTAATTCACTTGGAACTTGAGGTAAGTCTCACATTAATAACCTCAATCACCATAATGGTATTGGTGTGAATTTCGATAGGCGAATCCAACTGCCGTTAACTAAGTGCAAGGGAACTGCCATGTTCGCCTCGGTGTAACTGCTTGTTAAGGCTCTTTTATGGCACCGATTGTATAAGCATAGCCGCTTTATGGAGGCTGGCTAAAAAAGTTACGGTGAAGAGAAGCAAAGAGAGTTTGCGGGTTGGATTGAATATTACGGATTGAATGCTGCCGATGTATTGGTTGTTAAAAAGCAGAACAACTTCGAATGACGAAGTTGCTCTGCTGCGTTCCTATTCAGGAATGAATAGGTATTGGATCACTGATTAGACTTTGTAGATCTTAGCCGGAAGCGCTTGTCTTGCTGCTGCGCCTACCACCCAATCCAACATGACGCCTTTGCCTTCTCTCGTTGGGTCAATTAAACCAATATCATTGATGTTAACGCCATCGTTCGACTTCATTTTTACTGGTTGTTGCGTATCACCAATCCAGTGGGCACGCTCACCGAGTTCTTTATGACCAAAGCCGTGTTCAAAGCCTAATGTTCCCGGTTTGATGCCATCAATCACCATCGCCAACGCATGTGTGGTTGAGCTCGGTGTTTCAATAGCAAACACGTCACCGGTTTTGATACCCACAGAAGAAGCGTCTTGCGGGTGGATGTAAACCGGATTTACTCCTTTAATCGATTCCAAGCGTGGTGACAAGTTAGAGACCGCACTGTGAATGTTGGACTTAAAGTTGGTTAGGGTGAACGGCCACTCTTTTGCTGGGAACTGCTCTGCCAAAGGTGTGCCATCTGCCAACTTTTGTGGATACCATGTAGGACAACCCATGTACTGCTCGCCACTGATGGTGTTGCGAGAAGTACCAAGCTTTTCATTCCAAATAGCCAGTGGTTTGGTCCATTTATACTTCATGGTTTCATTGGTGTAGGCATTGGTTGCGTCTTCAAAACGACCGCCACGCGCAAAGATGTACGCCACTTTTAGCATCTCTTCTGGCTTGAGCGTTTTGTTCATCACAGGGACTAGGCGTTCAAGACCAGACCAAACGATATCTTCAGCGTCTACATTAGGCACACCACCTTTTGCGAATGCCAAGTTAGCTGCAGAGCGCAAGTAGAAATCCTCAGCGCTATGAATACCGTGCCAGTTACCTTGATTGTCTTTGATTACGTTGTCGCCGAAGCCACCTAGGCCAAGCGTTTTCGCTAGATCAATAAAGAAGTTCTCTAGGTTGATGGCACGTCCGTCTTGAGTGCGTGAGGTTTTAGGCTCGACAATCGGCCAACGAGCGGTGATCGCTTTAGTCGCGACGCCATGCCAAGGTGTTGCCATGCCCCAGCTTTCGTAGGTCACTGTGTCTGGCACGAGATAATCCGATAATGCTGTGGTCTCATTGATGAAGGCATCGATAGACACGATCAAACCAAGCTGTTTTGGATCTTTAAGCTTTTCACCCAGCAAGTTGTCTAAACCCGGAACACCATAAAGTGGGTTCGCCATGTGGTTGATCCATGCCTTTGCTCGGTAAGGGTAGCCATCAATCGCAGCTGATAAGTGCTCAGTTAAAAGCGGCGCTGAGATTGGGTACCACGGCGCGCGTGTCGGGTAAGGTGATTCACCTGCGGCAACGCGACGTTTGTATTCGCTGGTTTTTTGATACGGGAACTTGCTGCGGGACAAGAACACACCTTGAGGCTTAGTTTTACCTTTGAACTTAGTAAAGTCGTAACGTGGGCCAGCAACAGAAGTTGGGTAGCCACCTGCTTTCGCCATCGCCCCGCCTTTCGCGTTGATGTTACCGATCAGCGCGTTCAACATCAGAATAGAGAACGAGTTGTAGAAGCCATTAGTGTGCATGTTTCCACCGTGAGTATCCACAACTGCTTTCGTTCCGTAGCTGGTGAAGCGTTTCGCTAGTGCAATAATCTGGTTTTGTGGGATCTCACACTGCTCACTGTAGTAAGCAAGGTCGTATTTGAAGGCTTCTTCTTTCAATCTTTGCAGAGAAGATTTAACACGAACAGTCTGACCATCGATTTCTACATCTTGATCGACGAACAGAGCCGCTTCATTCACCTGAATATGTGATGATAATAGTGACGTTGTCACATTTAGTGCGATGAATCCGTCATCGTCAGACATCGGTTCGCCTGTTTCTAGCAACCCTATATCCGATGCACGAAGCATACGCCCATTTTGTGTGTGCGATTCGTCACTGATCACGAGGTGAGATGCGTTACACCAATGTGTGGTGCCTGCTTTCTTCATCGCTTGCGCACTTGGGCGAGACAAGAAATCGTGATTGTAGCGCTGGTTTTCGATGATCCACTGGATCATACCCAGAACTAATGCTGAATCGGTGCCCGGCTTGATCGGCAGCCAGTTATTGCGATCGCCCGCTGCAAGGCTTGAAGATCCTGCTGGAAGGCTTGGAGTTACTATGGTGTAGCTGAGTTTTCCGTAGGTACGAGCCTCAGCCAGCTGTCTTGCTTGACGCTTAAACGGGTTACCTGCTTGAGCCGGAGACATACCGATGAAAAGAATGAATTCTGCGTTGTTGAAGTCAGGCTTTAAGTGCGAGAACTTGTCTAGATCATTCATGATCGCACCTGAACCTGCGCGGAACGCGTAGCCACAGTAAGAACCGTGGTGACCAAAGTTGCGAGTACCGTAGCTGTTAAATGCAAAGCGCTTCAAGATGTCGTCACGGCCTTCATTACCGGCATTGGTCACAAGCAGTTGGTTGGCTTTTGGTCCGTATTCAGGGTTGTTCGGATCAAGTGGTGTTTCGATGTCGCGAATCGATCGCAAGCCTTCAACTTCGCCTTCACCGAACAAGTCACCACCTTCGGTGATCTCAGAGATAAGTTGCTCGTAGCTGATCGGTTCCCATTTTCCCTCACCACGTTTACCGACACGTTTGAGGGGGTGAGTGATTCGGTATGGGCTGTTTTGAATCTCTAGCATACCATTACCGCGAGCGCAGGCAGTCGAGCGGTTATTGATACCAGATTCACCAGACAAGCCAATGTAGGCATCTTTTACCGGTGTTTTGAACGGGATCTGTTGGTCACTTGATAGCGGGTGAAACGGGTTGCCCGAGATACGCAAGATCTCGTCATTACGATTATCGATACGTACACGCAAGCCACACAGTGTCCAGCAACCAAAACACATAGAGGGTGCAACACGTTGGTTTGGATTCGGCGAGATCTTACCCTGCTCATCGACACTGTATTCCGTCTCTAACGAATTACCGTGATGGATGTGATTGGTTTTCTTACCTGCGGTGCCGTCGATAGCACCGTGAACCATGTGCTTTGTGGTTGTCGCATAACCTGCAGCAAAAGCTCCAACACCACCGGCAGCAAGGCCTGTTTTCAAAAATTGACGACGTTTGTTATCCATGATGATTCCTCAGACTACAAGCTATGTGAGCGGTTAAGTGGTGATGATGTTTTTTGGTTTGGCTTCAATATTGTCTTAGGTGTAGATCGAGTTGACACGATCTCAGAGGCGAACAACGCAAGTGCTAGCCACAGGCCACACATACCAACAATGCCGAGTAATCCTGCGCTACCCATCGGCAGTTCATAAGGGAATGCACCCACATCAAAACGGGGAATGGTTTGAACTTCCATCATCGTGACCCAACGTACCGCCCATGCTGAAACGATGGTCGCAAGCACAACACAGATAATTCCTAGCTTACTTTGCGATAGGCGTTGCAGTGGCAGCACTAAGATCATGCACAGCAAAATACTGGTGGTCATGATGCCTAGGTTGATACCCCAAGCGTCGTTCTCATACAGATTGAAGTGACCATGGTTAGATGCCCAAATCGACGTAAGAATGATGGCAAGGCCACCCGTTAAGGTAATGGTTCTTTGTACTAGCGCTAGGTCTGTTGGTTTTAAGCTTGGCTTACTTGAAGGCAGTAGAGCCCAAATCAACAACGTTAATCCCGTTGCAGCAAAGAATGCCGTTGTGAACCAAAGCAACGGAGAAGCCGGTTGATGCCAAAGCGGTCGGCTCGCCAAAATCGCAATCTCTGCACCGGTATAAAGCGCGATGCTTAGGCCTGATAACGCAGTTGCAGCGGCTAATGTAATCATCACTTTTGTCGATACCTGCCATTGCCCCAGTGTTAACCAAGACAAGCGTTTTAGAAGTGGGTTTTCACTCTCTTTAAGCTGTGCGATGTCGTCACGCAGGTAAATCCAAGCAGTCGCGACAGCCAGACCAGAAAACAGAGGAAGAAACAGAGAGCCCAATGACATCCATGACCAAGGTGTGATGTGAGCGTAGAAGTGCCACGCACGTCCCGGTTGGTGTAAGTCACCAGTGAGGGCTAATGGTCCAACAATAGCGCCAATGGCCATTACAAGTACAAGGGCTGCACGAAATTGATGACTGGTTGAATTTTTAAATATCAGGGCAATCAAAAACAGAATCGCAGCCGCGTAAGCCGAACCTATGTAGAAGAAATATTGAACTGCCCACGGTAGCCAAGCGATCTCTTGAGCGGGAACTAACACCTCAGTGATATTCATGCTGTCTCTCCTTGTTTGCCTTGTGTCGCGATTGCCAATTCTTGTTTGTTAGAGGATGAGTTATCAATGGCGGCTGGATCATAAATCGCAGGCTGACCTTCGATATGGCTAACGAAACGCTCGTTCATGCCGATATAGAAAACATGTGGGTTGGTATTTTGCTCTGGCTTAAGCACCTTAATGTCGTCTTGGTTTTCATTAAGCAGGCGGTTGATCTCGCTGTTTGGGTCTTTGAGGTCACCAATAACGCGCGCACCACCAACACAGGTTTCGACACAAGCGGGCAGTAAGCCATCTTCAAGGCGGTGTGCACAGAAGGTACATTTGTCTGCGGTAAGGGTGTCGTTATTGATGAAGCGAGCGTCGTAAGGGCAAGCTTGAACACAGTAAGCACAAGCTACACAACGCTCGTTGTCGACCATTACAATGCCGTCTTCGCGTTGGAAGGTCGCTTGAACAGGACAAACCTTGATGCACGGAGCATCGTCGCAATGGTTACACAGACGAGGCAACATGAATGACTTCACGTTTTGTTGAGTAGTCGAACCATCATCAAGGGAGACTTCATACTGTTTTACGGTGGTTCTGAACTGGCCAATTGGCGCTTGGTTTTCAACGCTACAGCCGACAGTGCACGCCTGACAGCCAACGCATTTGCGTAAATCAACTGCCATGGCGTAGCGTTTACCTACTTCGCCTTTGCGGTCAGGTTGGTTGTTATTGCGAATGGTTGTGCTTGCGACTGCGGTGTTGATTCCGGTGATGGGAATGAGCGCAGCACCAGCGGAAACCTTGCCGAATTGGCTGAGAAACCGTCTTTTCAATGAGTCCATGTTGGTACCTATAAATGGCTATTCTATCTGTTGGGCTCATTGTCAGATTTTGGGCGTACGCGGGGTATTGTGGATTTCCACATACCCAGATCAAAGTTGATCTAGAACAAATGTGGTTTTACCAATCTAGCTGTTATGCTTTGTATAAAGGCTCTATTTAATGTGTCGTCAATGCGTTATTTGAGTGTGGACATGCCGTCAGTGTGGAGAAAGAGATTTTAGTGACAGTCCGAAACCTAATATCAATCGTTAGCTTTTGTTGGTTGAGCCTAACTGCAGGATTGTGTTTAGCCGCGCAAACGGAGCAAGAGATTACAACGACAGGCACTGTTGAGTCGGAACAGGTGATTGAGGTCGGTGTGCTGGCTATTCGAGGCAAGCTTTTCGCGCAGCAGCGTTGGCAGCCGACGATGGATTGGTTGTCGGAGCGCATTCCCAGCAAACACTTTGTTCTCAAGCCTTTCAACTTGGAAGAGATGGCTGATGCGGTAAAAGGTGTTGAGGTCGACTTTGTCATCACCAACCCGGGTCAGGCGGTTCGATTAGGGCGTCAATATGACCTCTCTTGGATGGCGACTATGACCAGCCATAACTTCGAAGATCGAAGCATCAGCAATACTCGAAGTATTGGTTCTGCCTTGGTGGTGAGAAGAATGTCACCTTATATCTCGCTCGAACAATTAAGCGGTAAGCCGATTGCGGCAGTATCTGAAAATGCATTTGGCGGCTATCTAACAATGCGTTATCAAGTAATGCAACAAGGGCTTAATCCCAACCACTTTTTCTCTAACACCCAATTTTTAGGTTTCCCGATCGACGCCAGTTTGTATCAACTGCGTGAAGGACATATTGAAGCGGCTGTCGTACCAAGCTGTTTAGTTGAGAACATGATCAGTGAAGGTTTGCTGGTGGCGGGGCAATATCGAATTATCGAGAATCAAGCGCCAGAAGGATTCCGATGCCAAGTGTCTACGCCGTTGTACCCCAATTGGTCGTTCGCTAAAACAGAGCGGGCTTCTTCGGCACTGGCCAAACAGATGAGTCAGGTGTTATTTGCGATGCCTAAGAGCAGTACACCGGCCATTGCAGCGAATGCATCGGGTTGGACGTCACCGACAAGTTTGCTCTCGATAGACAAGCTTTATCAACAACTCGACATGCACCCACTGCAACAACCTTGGTGGAAAGAAGCGTTAATCTGGCTCAAGTACAATCAACAGTGGGCATGGGCGTTCTTTATTCTGGTGGTGTTACTGAATGCTTACCACTTTTGGTTGGAATACAAATTCAGCCGAAGCAAAAAGCAGTTAGAAGCCACGCTACACAAGCTGAAAAGTAAGAGCGAACAGTTAGAACATTCACAGCGCATAGCTGTGGTTGGTGAACTTGGAAGCAGCTTAGCACACGAGATCAATCAGCCTTTGGCCGCGATTCGTAACTATAGCGAAGGTGGTTTACTGCGGATTTCGAAGAACAAACCGCTGACTGATATAGAGCCTGTATTTGAGAAGATTCAGTCACAAGTGGACCGTGCAGATGCAATCATCCAGCGATTGAGAAACATGATCAAAAAACGCTCATCAGAGAAGTCTCAGACCGATATCGAGCAGCTGCTTACAGACACCATTGAGTTACTGCAATTTCGATTACAGAAGCACAAGATAACCATTGAACGTTATGCTGTGGGCAAACCTATCAAGCTAAATGTTGACCCTGTGGGTTTGCAACAGGTGATTGTAAACCTGATCAACAATGCAACGGATGCGTGTAATGCACAACAGCATCGCGAACAAAGCGCTGCGTCTGATATTGATAACAAAAACAGTGAGCCAGCGACAATTAAAGTGATTACCGAGTATCAACCGGATAAAATAATGTTGTCGATTATCGATAACGGAACGGGCTTAGATTTCACTGAACAAGAAGTGACTCAAGCCTTTGTGAGCAGCAAAGAAAATGGCTTGGGGCTTGGGCTTGCGATTTGCCAAGATGTTATTGAAGATCACAGTGGTCAAATGACGATCACGTCACTCACCCCACATGGATGTCATGTTGCGGTGACACTGCCTTTCTCTCTTTCAAATGATTCATAAGGAATCTTGTTATGTCTGAACTTCATCAAAGGCTACCTGTTTATGTGGTTGATGACGATGAGTCGATGCGCGACTCGTTGGTGTTCTTATTAGAAGAGCATGATTTCACTGTGTCAGCTTTTAAAGATGGCCCGAGTTTTTTGGACTCAGTGGATTTGAGTGCGCCGGGTTGTGTGGTTTTAGACAGCCGAATGCCAGAGATGAGAGGGCAGCAAGTTCATGAATTGATGGTGAAAGCGCAGAGCCCACTGTCGGTGATTTACCTGACGGGGCACGGTGATGTGCCAATGGCGGTTGAAGCCTTACAAGCGGGTGCGGTGAACTTCTTTCAAAAGCCAGTTAAAGGTAATGAGTTAGCTGAGGCAATCAAACAAGGTTTGGACGCTTCTGAAAAGCACTTACACATGAACGTGTATCGCCAAGCGTACGCATCATTAACCGAGCGTGAGATAGACATCCTCAAACAAATTATCGACGGTAAGCGTAACCAGAAAATAGCCGATGAATTGTGCATCGCAATGAGAACCGTGGAAGTACACCGAGCGAGTTTGATGAAGAAGTTTTCTGCGAAAACGGTCGCTGAGTTAGCATACATTTATGGTCAATTGACCTAGTCATCGCAGCCTTTAGGCACAGGCTTCTAATCATCAGTTTCTGGTGAATGGTTGACTCTAACTTGATGAAAGGCAAGCTCGAGAAACCCTCCTTATTGAAGCAAGATCACACGATTTATGGAGTGCGTACGGATTAGTCTTTGCAGGCTTCTTATCGTTATGTATTCCTGAGATACTGAACCGAGTTTAAGGCGGAGCGTATAGAGACTGCGTCTCTTGTCACCATCAGGGCTAATAGCCCCAGAAATTAACTACTCAATATAGGTTGCTTGTGGCCGATATAGGGTAGAACGGAACCGAATTAGGTTAAACATTTTATGAGTACAATGGGAATCGCAATTGGTGCGACCGCTCTTTCGTTAATACTTGTTGCTGTGTGGCTGATTTCTTTATCACTAAGAAAGCAGCGCTTGGAACAAGAACGTAAAGCGCGAGCTGTCGCTTACCGAAAGGCGATTGAAAAAGCACGTATCCAAGAGCAAAAAGAGCGCCACTTTAAAGCAGAAACAGGGCATGTCCCGTCGATTCTATATTTAGCGAAAGAGGCTGAACGTAACAATATCAAGGAAGCGTTATATTGGTACGATAAAGCGGCGCATTTGGATAACGTCAACGGCATGTACGGCATTGTTCGCTTAAGTATGAAGCGCAAAGAAGATCTGATCTTGAGAGAACAAGCCAACTTTTGGCAGCTTGCGATCTCTGCCTTAGATAACGATATGTCGGCGAAATTTGAGATGGGTAAAGCGCTGGTTCATGGACGTGGGACCGTGAAGAACATCCCCAAAGGCTACACCTATATTGAAGAGTCTGCCGCTGGTGGTAATACCGAAGCGATGCTATTCATGGGTGACTGGTGCCTAGACAAAGAAAATCCAGACTACTCTGCAGAAAGCTCTGTTGATTGGTATCGCAAAGCGGCAGAGAAAAACAACCTAGACGGCAAGATCAAACTGGGTATGAGTTACTTAAATGGTGTTGGCGTAGAGCCTAACCATGGTGAGGCTGTGTACTGGTTTGAGACAGCAGCAGAAAAGAACAGTGCAGAGGCGATGTTTAGAGCCGGTGAGGCATGGATAGACCATGGTGAACACGGTAATGCGATTGCTTATATCTGGCTATTCCTATCTGCTCATTTTGGCTACTCAGAAGCTAAGCAGCAGAGAGATAAAGTGGGCGGTGAGCTAGGTGTCGATGCGGTTGTGGGCTTACAAGCACTGACTAAACCGATCATGACCAAACTTACTCAGCAAGCAATCACTAAGCACTCTATTATCAAGGCGCTCAACAAGCTTTACAAGCGCAATATACCGATTCCAAAGAAAGTGAAAGAAGCGTCTGATGAAGAGGCTGAGCCATTAAGTGTAGAGACCAGCCATCTAGAAATACCGGTATCGACTGCACAGGAAGCGAATGTCGATTACAGCCAGCAACCCAGTACCGAACAGACATCCTCAGAGACACAAGCCAATCACAGTATTGACCCTCTAGATTTTAGTCAGTCTAACTGGAACAGAAACTAGTCGATGGTGGTCATCGGCTTATTTATTGAGCCTGCTACCTATCAGCGATGAGTTGATTTAAGTTCTAACTCTTATCTAGAAAATCTAGACAACAAAAAAGGGAAGCAGATGCTTCCCTTTTTCTTTATATAGTTTTTGGCTTGAGAGCCAATAAAGGCTTATTAAGCTTTGTTCTGCTCAGCTTTACATACTGCAGCGGTGAACACTACGTCTGTCGAGCTGTTAAGCGCTGTTTCAGCAGAATCTTGAATCACACCGATGATGAAACCTACCGCTACTACCTGCATCGCAACATCGTTTGAGATACCGAATAGACCACATGCAAGAGGGATAAGTAGCAGTGAGCCACCCGCAACACCAGATGCACCACATGCCGATACCGCAGCAACTAGGCTTAGTAGGATTGCAGTGAAGATATCAATCTCAATACCCATCGTGTGTACAGCAGCCAGCGTTAACACAGTGATAGTGATTGCAGCGCCAGCCATGTTGATGGTTGCACCTAGTGGAATAGATACAGAGTAAGTGTCTTCGTCTAGGTTTAGTTTCTTACAAAGGTTCATGTTTACTGGGATGTTCGCAGCACTTGAACGAGTGAAGAATGCAGTTACGCCTGATTCACGAATACATTGGAATACTAGAGGGTATGGGTTCTGCTTTGTTTTAACGAAAACAAGCAGTGGGTTAACCACTAGAGCAATGATGAGCATTGAACCTAGTAGTACCGCTAGAAGTTGACCATAGCTTGCTAGCGCCTCAAAACCAGTGGTTGCGAAAGTCGCTGAAACTAGACCGAAGATACCAAATGGCGCTAGGCGAATGATGAAGCGAACAATGTGTGAAACACTGTGGCTTAGATCTTCGAAAACCGCTTTGGTTGTTGCAGATGCGTGGTGCAGAGCAAGACCAAGACCGATAGCCCAAGCAAGAATACCGATGTAGTTTGCGTTCATTAGCGCGCTTACTGGGTTGTCTACAAGTTTAAATAGAAGTGTGTGAAGTACTTCACCAATACCTTGAGGAGGAGTAGCACCTTCCGCGCCAGCAACCAGTGTCAAAGTGGTTGGGAACATGAAGCTTAATACTACGGCCGTAAGTGCAGCTGAGAAGGTACCAATCAGGTAAAGCACGATGATTGGACGCATATGAGTATGCTGACCTTTCTTTTGGTTTGCGATAGAAGCTGCAACAAGAATGAATACTAAAATTGGGGCAACAGCTTTCAGAGCGCCAACAAACAGACTACCTAATAGGCCTGCGTCTTGAGCTGCTGAAGGAGAAACCATGGCGAGAACGACACCGAAAACAATACCAGCAAGGATCTGTAGGACAAGATTCCCACGAGCGATGCGGGCGAGCATGTTGTGATTTTGCATAAAATACCTGCAATTGTTAATTTATTATAGTGATGTATCTTTTATAAAGTTGTACCGAATCCAACTATACACTAGTGGAATGGGCGGTCATATTAGCGGGATCGTAGCGGGTGTCTAGGAATAGTTTACTTTTAGTGTGATTGTTTGCACTACGTGGTGTTTTTAGAGCTAAATGTTAAATAAATGTATTTTGATTGAGCTATAAATCTGCAAATTCATATTTTATAGAGCTAATATACTGTAAATTAGAGGGTGTAAATGGCGATTGGTAAGAACATTGTGTGCGTAAATAGTCGCTTCCCAATCACACAAAAAGAAAAAGCCCCACGCGATCAACACTATGGGGCTTGAAGTTCTCGGTTAAACGATGAGCTATGAACTATGAACTTAGCTCGCGGTCATCTGCCAACTGTTTAAGCAGAACCTTTCTTAATGTTGCGGCTTTCTGACTGTACGTTTCGGTACATCTTGGAAAGCTGCTTATTGTTAGCGCGTTGCTCTGCAAGAGAAGCGCCGTTTCTTGCTTGTTCTCTCAGTAGCTTTTGATAGTTAGTAAATCGTCTCTCAGACAGTTCACCATTCTCAATGGCAGCCCTTACCTTGCATCCCGGTTCTGATTCATGATGACAATCAGAGAAGCGGCAGTGCATTGCTAGCTCTTCTACGTCTGAAAAAGTTTCACTCACGCCTTCAGCGCAGCCTGCAAGCTGGAGCTCTCGCATTCCTGGAGTGTCGAGAAGCAAGCCACCTGATGCGAGCAAGTGGAGTGATCGTGATGTGGTTGTATGACGACCTTTACTGTCGTCTTCACGAATACCACCAGTTGCCTGCGATGCTTCACCTAGCAATGAGTTAACCAAAGTCGACTTACCCACACCAGAAGAGCCCATTAGCGCGACGGTCTTGCCGATTTTACACCAAGGTGAAAGTACTTGGGTTGAGCCTTGATCTAGGCTGTTGACCGCTTCGATCATGAGCATCGGGTCTAAGCTTTGTACCTGTTGTACTTTGTCTTCGTAGTCGTCACACAAGTCTTTCTTCGTCAGGACGATAACCGCTTCAACTTGTGCTTCATTTGCGAGTGCCAGGTAGCGTTCAATGCGACTAAGATTAAAGTCGTTGTTCAATGAAACCACGATAAACACTGTGTCGATATTGGCTGAAATATATTGTTCAGCCACACGACTGCCTGCAGCTTTTCGGCTAAAGAGCGATTGGCGTTCTAGTAAGCGATCGAATTGCAGTTCAGAGTTCAATATTACCCAATCGCCAACCGTCATTGCAGGTTGGTTGTGATGAATAGGTAGAGTGATTTCGCCTTGTTCAGACGCCAATGTGTAGCCACTGCGATGGTGCGCGGTGATACGAGCAATCACTGAATGGTCGTAATCTTCAAGTGTCAGTTGTTGTTGAAATACAGGTTGCCATCCAAGTTGTTGAAGTGACATTGGATGAGAAAATGCAGTTTGTGAATTCATGTCTATTTACCCAGACGTGCGAGCTTTCTTTTCTTATGAGAGCATTAACTTCTTGTGAGATCTCTTATTGTTGGTGAGATCAGAAGCGTTAAAAGCGCAAAAAGCGTCGAGACGTCAAAATTGCTTTAGAGTTTGGGTCGAATTCAATAGATAGGACCCCGGATTGATTCATGCATAATGAGCATGTTTTGACCATGTGCGATCAAATGTAAACCGGGTAAAAGTGTGCGGTAGCCAGCTGGTGGCTTAATGTTGGTAGTTCGAGATTAAAGTTGGTTTAACCAAACAAAATTAACGCGTTACTTTTACTGCCAGTTTTAGTGTTTTCATTACAATCATCTTCTCTTCTCCTTGGTTATTAATATGGTTAGGCTTTGCATAAAAAGCGAGTGCAGTTTAACAAAAAGCCACGATGGCGAGAAGTCATCGTGGCTTATTTTGTCTAATTTTTCACTGATGTGTTTTGGCTCTTGATAAGCCTCATTGAGCATCAGTTTCTTGAATTAGTGATGATCGTGATTCATCTTTTTCATGCCGCTCATCACTTTCTTAACTGGAGCTTCGAAAGTTTGTGTTTCGCCATTCGCGAAAGTCAGTGTCATTTCGATCTGCTCACCTTCTTTCAGGCTGCTTGCTAGATCAAACAACATGATGTGCAGGCTGCCTGGCTTCAGTACCACTTCACCATTTGCTGGGATTGTGATTTGTTGAACCTGACGCATTTTCATTACATCGCCTTCAACGATAACATCATGAAGCTCTACCTTACCTGCTGCTGGTGTCGTTGCAGAAACGATAGCGCGATCTTTGTCATTATGGTTCATCAGGGTCGTAAATACTGCGCTGTTTACCGCTGTTGGCGGTGTCGCACGAGCGTACGCGTCATGAACCATGATGTCGCTTTTTGCGTGAGCAAGAGGAGTGAGCAATAAGCCTGCTAGAGCAAGTGCTTTTAACTTCATGTTGTTGTCCTTATTGTTTTATTGTTTTGGTCTGGGACCTGACTTTACGTTTCGAAATCGATTAGTTGAGTTCTTTATTTTTGTACACGCTGCTTCTAGAGTTTCTTAGCACTCTAACGCGTCAATGTGTTGATCGCTTCAACAATTGGCGCAGGCGTCAACGTGTGCGGTACTTTAGTAATCAAGGTACCGTTGGGCTTTAAAAAGTAGAAATAGGAACTGTGGTCAAGTGTGTATCCTAGCTCTGAATCTTCGAGCTGTGTCTTTCTGAAAATAACACCGTATTTATGCGCCAGATTCGTGGTTACATCCAATGGACCACTCATACCTTCAATCATTGGGTTGAAGTACTGCGCGTATTCATATGACGCTTCCGCGGCATCGCGCTCTGGATCAAGAGAAACAAACATCGGGCGAATTTTGGCTTTCGATTCATCAGAGATTTGGTTAAGTGCTCCAGCTAGCATTGCTAATGACGTTGGACAAACGTCAGGACAACGCGTAAAGCCAAAGTAAACGATACGAATTCTGTCATCGGTTTCGTCAAAGAGTTTTATTGGTTGGTTGTCTTTTCCAAAAAGCGTTGTTTCGGAGAATTGTTGTTTTTCAGCGTGTTGCTCTTGAGCCTCTGTTTGACCATCGAGATAGCTTTTTACTCCAAAGCCAAGTACAAACGCTACAACCAGCGCTAGCGACCAATTCTTACTCATCTTGTCATCCTTATTGCAGGTTTTACGGTTTCAACTCCATCGGTAAGCTCGCCAAGCCAAGTCATGTGATCCATGGTACACACGGGTAAAATGACATCACCTTCATAGATGTTGTTACCAGTATTTTTTAATTGGAAACGTGCTGAGCCCATTTCCATCTCTAAACCGGTCAGCGATAGCATCAAGGTTTCAGAGGCCGCGCCTTCCCACACTACTTTGATTTTTGTTGGGACTAGAGGTTGAGCTGTCTCATGCTCAAGGGTCATAGCAACGCTGTCTTGCTCACACGATACTGTTGAAAGCATGCAGTAGTCATCTAAGTTGACGTCAGGAGAGTGGCTCTCTACTACCGATTTAAATTGCTCGACTGCCTGTGGTCCATAAAAGCCAGCGACCAGCGCAATACCGAGCGCAGCAACCTTTAATGCTGGGTGCATGTCGTGTTCTCATTTGATTTTATAAGAACGGCGATGGTATCACACCACTCAATACGTGCTTGTATCAAAAAGCAATTTTGTGCGTATGGTAGATATAAAAAAGCGAAGCCAGTAGCTTCGCTTTGATTCAATTTTCTGATACGTCGCTGTTTAAGGAAAGCACCCTACATGCGAAATGCCGCTCGATTGTTAGAGGTTAGTCAGCATTGCGCTCAGCAAACTTTTCTAAGCCAAGAACTAATGCGATAGCGACCAACATCATGATCACAGCCAAGGTCAGTTGAGAAGGCTGAGAGGTGACGGCTTCGAAGTTAAATGGAGACAAGTTCTCTTGAATGAGAGGCACTTGCTCACCTTTAGAGTTGATGCGCCAGCTGATGGTCTCTTTCCAAGGCCAGATCTTAGGCAGCGTACCGATCATCAAACCAGTTAAGAACACAAGCGTGAAGTCGCGGAATGAACGCAATAGCCAAGACAGTACATGTGAGAAAGTCAGCAGTCCAATCACACAGCCCGCAAGGAATAGCGCAAGTACATCGACTTGAAATGATTTAACGGCACCAAGCACTGGGCCATACATGCCAATCAGGAGCAGAATAAAGCTGCCTGAAATACCGGGTAAAATCATCGCGCAGATAGCAATCGCACCCGCAATTAAGACGTTGATGCTGGTTGGCTCCATTTGCAGTGGTTTAAGCACTGTAATGCTATAAGCAAAGGCAACACCAAGCAGTAAAAACACGAATCGAATGATATCGCGCTTTTCTACTTGTTTAAGAATATGGAACACCGACACCAAAATCAGGCCGAAGAAGAACGACCATAGAGGTACTGGGTGAGTGACCAATAACCAAGATATCAGTTTTGCGAATGTCGCAATGCTAGTGAATACGCCTGCGAACAAAGAGATTAAGAAAAAGCCGTTGATGTGGTTAAACGCGGCTTTGAAGCCTTCGCGTTTCCATAAACCAAGTACGCTAGGGTTAATTCTACGAATGCTTTCTAATAGCGTATCGTAGATACCTGTGATGAATGCGATGGTGCCGCCTGAAACGCCTGGGACAACGTCAGCTGCGCCCATGGCCATGCCTTTGAAAAAAGTACTTAAGTAGTTCATTGCTTCATAGAGTTGAGGGTGATTTCGTGCAGTATACAAACTTTGCTGTCAAAAAAGTATGAATATGCTACTGAGAGGGTGCTTTTCTTACTCTCTTAATTGTAAGGCAATACGTTGATGTGAATATCAGCCTAACATTTAAAATACAATCACTTAGTAATTTATCATTAATGCTAGGGATGAAACTGGTCTCTTATCAATATTGCATCTTGATTGCATTATGCAAATGCACTTTGCAATTCGCATGTGAAATTAGCCGTTTTTATGCGATGCAGGGCTTATAAAATGCCTAATTAAAGTTGGCACGCTAACTGCATAGTATGAAGTGACCCTTCTTAAGCCGAGGGTCACCTAGCCAACTGACGTTGTTAGTGAACCTATGATTTGTTCACAAATATATAGAGCCAATCGCGATTATTGCGGTTGGCTATTTTTTTGCCTGTCATTTGGTGTTCTCCTTTTTCTATTCCCGCCTCTATACTTTCAGGCTCTGAATTTCAGGCGAAAAAAAAGCTAGCCACCGTCGGTGACCAGCTTATGTTTTCTCGAATTTCGAATCCGTTTAGTAACCCATTAACTGCAACAAATTCTCTGCTGTGCTTATCGCTTCTTTACGGTTAGCAATGTTGAGCTTTTGATAAAGATTTCGAATGTGAGTTTTGATCGTGGTGCCTGCTACATCCAGTTCTTGAGCGATTTGCTCGTTGCTGAAGCCAGAGTAGATCAAGCCCAGTACCTGCCATTCACGTTGAGTGAGTGGACTGGTACGTACAAGTTCAGGAATGTTCGGGTGATTAACCAAGTTTTCAACAAAGTCTTCATCAAAGTGAACTGAGCGGCTGCGCTGAGTAGTCGAGATATCCTTCATGATTTGTTGTGCTCGGTGACGTTCTAAATCACCTAAGCCTGGCTTGTTGCTCAACTTATCTAGGATATGTCCGATAGTGCCACCATCGACCAAGAAGTTACCGACCATGCCTGTTTGATTGGTCATGTGTAGGGCTTCTTCAAGCAATACACGTGCGCTGTCTTCATCGTTGATTTGTGTGCGTAAAACAGCCTCGACGATCAAGTTTCTATTCGTATCGGTAATCAAGTGTGAGCGCTGTGCTTCGCTTTTTAAGAATGCTAATGCCTCTTCAGCCTCTTCATATTGCTCAAGAATAATGTGAGCACGCACGATGTTTCGCCACTGAAGCTGACAGAAGTGGTTGCTAGCAGACTCCGGTCTTACAGCAACGCTTAGCCAGTCACGGATTGCATCTTTATCGCCTTTCACTTGCCAGAACAAGATCAGAGACAGTGAAGCATTCGCCGTCCAGTCAACGTGGTAGGTTGATTGGCGTAACAAGTGTTGGATCTGGTCGATAAACTTCGACGCTTTGTCGATCTCACCACGGCTCAATGAAATACGAGCTAGCATTGAGTAACTATGAAGGTGTTTACTTGGAGAGTGGTGACCAAGGATATCTAAGCCTTTGTAGCAACACTCTTCCGCTTCATCTAAACGGTTCCAACACCAGAAGATCTGAGCTCGTACGCGTAGCAAGAATTCATGTAGAGGTACGTATTGAAGTTGATGCTCTTCAATCAACTTGAACGCGCTGTCTTGCAATTCAAATGCCGCTTGAACGTAGCCTTGAGCAATCAAGATTTCGCTTTGTTGCAGAATCGCCCACAGTGCTTGATGGTAAACCTGATACTGGCGAGCCAACTTCTCAGTTTGCTGCATCATTGGTAGAGCACGGCTTAGGTTACCCATTACGTGATTCACTTCGCCAACAACTGAGGTTGCCACAATGCGGCTGCGATAAACCGTGGTATTAAGCTGGCTTAGAGAAAGCTCTGCGAGTTCGAGTGCTTTCTCTGGTTCGTTGCTGTTAATGGCTACCTGTGCACGTAAGGCGTTGTACTGGCCTTGTTGCTGAGTATCTAGCTCGATGTTTCGTGCTTGATACTGAGTCTCTGCCTCTTCTAACAGGGTGCCCACCTGATCATAACGATGCTGACTTTGCGCCAACCATGCGCGTAACATCGAAAGCTTTGGTTCGCTGTAGAGCTGATCGGTCGTGAGTTGCTTGATTGCCATCTCTAGTGATGACAACTCACCTTGGTTGAACATCTGCCAACCGTGCTCACTGAGGATTTGAACAATCAAATCAGGATCATCGGCGCGCTGTGCGTGACGTAGGGCTTGATGCGGTGTCTTCTGTTTTATCCAGGCCTTTGCTGCACTGCGGTGTAATTCAGCTTCTTGTTGCGGAATGCGAGCTTGGCGTTCATGAGCAAGGAATTCGCCAAACAGGTTATGGAAGCGATACCAGTTCTTCTCTCCCTCAAGAGGGTAGATGAACAGACCAAATCGATTGAGTGATTCAATCATACCAAGTGCATCTTCACGCTGAGTAAGCGCGCAAACCAGTTCATCGTTGAAATGGTCTAATACAGAACATTGCATCAGAAACTGGCGGGTTTCTTTGTCTAGCAGGTCGAAGACTTCTTCAACCAAGTAATCCCACAAATGAGCATGATTGAAGTGAGAAAACGACTCTGCAGACTGCGCCAGTGTACGTTTTTGGTGCTGTGCTTGAAGCGCGATAAGTTGCAGTGCAGAAGGCCAACCTTCGACATAACTACAAATACTATCGGCGGTTGTGTCATCAATGCCATCGGCAACGCGTTGATTAAAGAAGCGTGTCGTCTCTTCGGTATCGAATGCCAAAGAGTCATTGCCCAGTTCGATCATTAAGTCACGAACGCGAAGGTTTGCTGTACCCAGTGGCGGTGTGCCGCGGCTGGTCACAACAAGCGTTAGGTTGTCGGGCATGTGCTTTAGGAAAAAGCGCATGGCTTCATGGATGTCGTCATTATTCACTAAGTGATAGTCGTCCAACACGAGGAAACATTCCTGATGGAACTCAGACATCTCGGCGAAGACTTCGCTTAATAGAGAATGCAGCGATGAAAATTGTCTTTTTTCTGCCAGCTTTTGCGCATTAGGGCAGGCGTTTTGCGTCGCTTTATTGAGTGATTGAAGTAGGTAGTTGATAAAACGGAAGGCATCGTTGTCACTATCATCGATGCTATACCAACCTACGTTAGGTTTTTCTACCAACCACTGGGCAGCCATGGTGGTCTTGCCGTATCCAGCTGGGGAGCGGAACAGTACGAGTTTATAGCAATCTGCATTCTGAAGCAGATCGAGAACCCTAGGACGCAGAATTGCATTGTGTAAGCGGCCGGGACGAGTCAGTTTCGAAGGGATCCACATGTCGAAGTTTTACACCTATTCCGTGGCTATGGTCTGGAATCTATCAAGCACGCATTGAGTGCTGTCCAATGACACTAGCCTAATTACTTAAGTCTTTACTCATATTACGTGAAGCAAAACGACACCGACTATGATCCTCCGCAGAAACCTTGCACTCCTGCATGTTTTTGAGTCTCTACGCCCTTTATTTGTGACTTTTCTCACAAACTGTGGTGGTTCGATAATGTGACTTTGTTTCTGTTTGCACTGTATTTAATGCAAAAGATGATACCCGCAAATTATTTTCGTGATCTGAAACTCAGATTTGACAATGACTGTAATTAGGTCAAATAAAAATCACATCAATCGAAGTTAAGTTATCGAACGGGAGCTTGTGATCTTAGTCACTCCAAGTTTTTGTTCGAAGTCAGAACATGAGAGTCAGATCACTAACCCTATGTCGGTACGCCCCCTACGCCCTCCCATCTACTCCTTGTTTGGCGCGTTAGCGGGAGGATGTTTAGTTTCTGGTGACCATGCACGATATGTCACAGATGAATTAGAACTATTAAAAGCGAGATTTCTGAAATGAAACCAACTCAGCAAAAAACTTTCGATAAAGTGTCGTTCCAAGAAAGCGTTAAGAAACATCTATCTGCAACCTACGCAACTACAATAGAAAACGCAGATAGCCGCGCATGGTACCTAGCAATGGGTCGCGCGCTAGCCGAACTTACAACATTTGACCTGTTAGAAACTGAAAATGACGAGAAAATCAAAAATGCGAAGAGCGTAAACTACCTTTCGCTAGAGTTCTTGATTGGTCGTCTAACGGGTAACAACCTAATTAGCATGGGTCTGTATGAGCAGATCACGCATGCGATGGAAGAGTTAGGCCAGAACTTAACGGACCTTCTAGAAGAAGAACGTGACCCATCACTAGGTAATGGTGGTCTTGGTCGTCTAGCAGCATGTTTCATGGACTCTTGTGCAGCACAAGAATTCCCAACAGTAGGTTACGGCCTGCACTATGAGTACGGTCTATTTAAGCAGTCTTTCGAAGACGGGCGTCAAAAAGAAGCACCGGATGCATGGCGTGGCGTTGAAGGCTACCCATGGGAAATCGCTCGTCCAGAACTTGCGCAACACATTGGTTTTTACGGTCATGTTGAAGTTGAATACATTGACGGTAAAGAAGTGCGTACTTGGGTTCCAGGTATGGAAGTAAAAGCAATGCCTTGGGATCTACCAATCGTTGGTTACGAGTCAAGCACGGTTTACCCACTGCGTCTTTGGGAATGCCAGGCAATTGCACCATTCTCATTAGCAAGCTTCAACAATGGTGATTACTTCGAAGCGCAACACGCACTGATCGATGCTGGTAACATCACTAAGGTTCTATACCCGAATGATAACCACGAGAAGGGTAAAACGCTTCGTCTAATGCAGCAGTACTTCCACTCTGCAGCGTCTGTACGTGACATCCTACGTCGTCACGAAGCAGCAGGCTTCTCTCTAGCGGATCTTCCTAAGCAAGAGACTATCCAGTTAAACGATACGCACCCAACAATCGCGATCCCAGAGCTAATGCGTATTCTTATCGATGAGCGCGGCCTATCTTGGGATGAAGCGTGGGAAATCAGTGCACACACATTTGCATACACGAACCACACTCTACTTCCAGAAGCTCTAGAGACTTGGTCTGAGTCGCTAATCCAGCGTCTACTTCCACGTCACATGGAAATCATTTTTGAAATCAACCACCGCTTCCTGCAAGAAGTTCGTAAGATGTGGCCTGGTGACGGTGAGAAGCAAGCGAAGCTTTCTATCATCCAAGAAGGTTTCCACCGCATGGTTCGCATGGCAAACCTATGTGTCATTGGCTCTTACAAGGTAAACGGTGTAGCAGCGCTTCACTCTCAGCTAGTTAAGAAAGACTTATTCCCTGAGTTCAACGAAATCTTCCCAGGTAAACTGACTAACGTCACAAACGGTATTACACCACGTCGTTGGTTGAAGTTCTGTAACCCAGGTCTATCTGCGCTAATCACAGATAAGATCGGTTCAGAGTGGCCTGCGAAACTTGAGCAGCTAGAAGGCATTGCTAAGTACGCGACAGACGCGAAATTCCAAAAAGAATTCATGGCTGTTAAGAAAGAAAACAAACAGCGTCTTGCTGATTGGGTTCAAGAGAACATGGGTATCGAGCTAGACACTAACGCTATCTTCGACGTACAGATCAAGCGTCTGCACGAATACAAGCGTCAGCACCTAGATTTGCTACACATTCTATCTCTGTACCACCGTATCCTTAACGAACCTGGTTTTGAGTGTGAGCCACGCGTTTGTTTCTTCGCAGCGAAAGCAGCACCGGGTTACCACCTAGCGAAAGAGATCATGTTCGCAGTGAACAAGGTTGCCGAGAAGATCAACAACGATCCTCGCATCGGTAACAAGCTTAAGGTGGTATTCATCCCTGACTACCGTGTAAGCATGGCGGAAATCATCATCCCAGCGGCTGACGTTTCTCAGCAAATCTCGCTAGCGGGTAAAGAAGCATCGGGTACGGGTAACATGAAGATGGCTCTAAACGGCGCTCTAACTATCGGTACGATGGATGGTGCGAACGTTGAGATCCGTGAAGAAGTGGGTGATGAGAACATCTACATCTTCGGTCTAGACGTTGATGGTGTACAAGCACTGAAAGCTCAGGGTTACAACCCATACGATTACTACAATGCAGACCCACTACTGAAGGCGTCACTTGATCTACTAACAGGTGAAGAGTTCACACCAGGTCAACCAGGCCTTCTACGTGCAACGTTTGACAGCCTGCTAGATGGTGGTGACCCATATCTATGTCTTGCTGACTTTGCTTCTTACGTGAAAGCGCATGAAGACATGGGCACGCAATACAAAGACCAAGCGGGTTGGGCTAAGAAAGCGATTCTTAACACCGCATTGGTTGGCAAGTTCACATCAGACCGCTCTATCCGCGACTACGTGAACAATATCTGGAAACTAGAAGCGGTTAACCGTTAATACTTCCAACGTAGCCAAGGCAGCCTCTGCCTTGGCTCAATTAGCTTGTGAGCAAACAGATGGTTTAATTCCGATAGAAATGCTCACAAACTGATTGTCACAAGCTAATTGATTAGTAACAGATTAAATAACAACCCTACAAAATTGAAAGCGTTAGAACGTTTTCGGAGAGAGCGATGAAAGAACAGACCGTATTAAAACAAGTCGCAGAAATGGCAAACCTTGCCGACAGTTACGTTAGTGCGTGGGGCGATGAAGCACAGGTATCAGATGAGACAATTACATCTCTACTGGCTTCATTGGGCTACGATACAAGCAGCGATGATGCACTGCTTAAGTCAGCAGAAAGAAAACACAAAAAAGATGTACTAGACCCAGTTCTTGTCTTGCGTGATGGTGAGCCAGTAGAAGTGGCGTTGAATCTAGGTGTAAGCGCTCGTGAAAGTGAGTTCAGCTGGCGTTTAGAGACCGAGCAAGGAGAGGTACTTGAAGGCTATCTTCAATCTCAAGTCGTTCGTGATGAGCGTGCAGAGGGTGGCCCTTTAGTGTTTGCATTGCCAAGTGATCTGGCATGGGGTTACCACAAGTTAATTGTGAGCCGTAAGCGCCGTAAAAAGCCTTACGAAATGACGCTAATTATTACACCTAAAGCGTGCTTTAAGCAGTCGCCAATTGAAGAAGGCAAAAAGCTTTGGGGCCCAAGTGTCCAGCTTTACACACTGCGCACTCAGCATAACTGGGGTATCGGTGACTTCGGTGATCTGAAACAGCTGGTTGCTGACATCTCATCACGTGGTGGTGATTTTGTAGGTCTTAACCCAATTCACTCTCTATTCCCAGCGAACCCAGAAGGTGCGAGCCCATACAGCCCGTCTTCACGTCGTTGGTTGAACATCCTATACATTGATGTGAGCTCAGTTCCTGAATTTGCATTAAGCGCTGAAGCGCAACAAACAGTAGGCAGCGCAGAGTTCCAACAGCGCCTTCAGAAAGCACGTGATGCACATTGGGTGAACTACACCGAAGTGTCTGAGCTGAAAATGAGCATCTTGCCTCTGCTATTTACAGAGTTTAAAACTCGTCACTTAGACAAAAACAGCGATCGCGCACAAGCATTCTTAGCGTTTGTTGAAGAGGGCGGTGATAGCCTGATGCACCAAGCGGCATTTGACGCTCTGCACGGTGAATTGCATGCTGAAGATTCTGGTATGTGGGGATGGCCGGTATTCCCTGAGAAATACCGTACATTCGACAGCCCAGCTACTCAAAAGTACATCAAAGACAACCTAGATAAAGTACATCTTTACATGTACCTACAATGGCTAGCTGACTGCCAAATCAACGATGCTCAGTCATTGGCAGAAGAAAAGGGCATGGCGGTTGGCTTGTATCGAGATCTAGCGGTAGGCGTTGCGGATTCAGGCAGTGAAACTTGGGCTGATGAAGGTAATCTTGTGATGGATGCAAGCATCGGTGCTCCGCCAGATATTCTTGGTCCATTGGGTCAAAACTGGGGTCTTCCACCGCTAAACCCAGAAGTACTTCAGGCGACGGGTTATGATGCTTACATCAAGTTGCTTCGAGCAAACATGAAGCACTGTGGTGCGTTGCGTATTGACCACGTATTAGGCCTGCTTCGTCTATGGTGGATTCCAAAAGGTGAAGACGCAACGAAAGGCGCATACATCTACTACCCAGTTCAAGACATGCTGTCGATTCTTGCTCTTGAATCTCATCGTTACCAATGTAGCGTTATCGGTGAAGATTTAGGTACTGTGCCGGATGAGATTGTCGATATCTTGGCTGATGCGGGTGTTCACTCGTACAAGGTGTTCTTCTTCGAAACATCAGAAGAAGATGGTGGTTTCATCTCACCTGCTCATTATGCTGGACAGTCGATGGCGGCGCTATGTACTCACGATATGCCAACACTACGTGGCTTCTGGCACTGTGATGACCTGAAAATGGGTCAGGAGATTGGCTTGTACCCGGACGCAGAGCAATTAGCGGGCTTGTTTGATGATCGTCTAGAGTGCAAACAGGGAATCCTAGATTCAGTCGCGTGGCACGGTTTCTTGCCTGAAGGTGTTGGTCGCGATGCTAGCCAAGTACCAATGGACTCATACCTTGCTGAAGCACTGCAATTACACGTTGCTGCTGGTGGCTCAACATTGCTAAGTGTTCAGTTGGAAGACTGGTTGGAAATGGACCAGCCAGTAAACATTCCTGGCACGGTAGATGAATACCCGAACTGGCGTCGTAAACTATCAATGAACCTGGACGAAATATTTGCACATGAAGGCGTGAATCGAATCGCTTCCAAGCTGACAGATGTTCGAGAAAAAGCAGGTAAATGATGAGTTTGAGTGACCTGAAAATCAGTGGTTTTTTGCTTACGGCGTACGAAACTACAACCTTGGTCACTCAATAATGAATGCTCATCTGGTAGAATAAATCGTCGTTATATTGCCCGCACTAATAGCGGGCATTTTTGTATTATATTTTTTGGATGTTTGGTTAGGGAGAAACGTTTTGGAACTAAGTTCGATTTCAAAGCAAAAACAAATATATACCCAACTATCACAGGCTTGTTTCACTGACCCGTTTGCGTTTTTAGGGCCGTACTTACCTTCAGCTCAAGGTGCATTACGCGTATGGATCCCTGGGGCAGATAAAGTCGAGTTGATTGTTGGAAAGGAACCTCGTATTGAGTTAGAGCGAGAGGATGAAAGTGGCTTCATTCTTAAGCAACAAAGAGATTTGCGTTTTACTCACTATAAGCTCGCGGTTGATTGGGCGGGAGTAGAGCAGATCATCGATGATCCGTACCAGTACCATGAGCTGTACGCGAGCTACGAAGATCTTCACACACCTAAAGATATGTACCATCACATGGGGTCTCAGTTTGTTACGCTAGAGCGTGATGGTCAGACAATTTCTGGTACTCGCTTCTTGGTTTATGCACCGCATGCAACAGCGGCAAGCTTAGTGGGTAACTTCAACTCGTGGGATGGTCGTCGCCACCCAATGCAACGTTTGGACTACGGTATTTGGGGCTTATTCATTCCAGACTTGGAAGAGGGCGCTCAATATAAGTTCGAATTAAAAGGTCCAAATGGTGAAGGCTTACCGCACAAGGCTGACCCATGGGGTTTCTACTCTGAGCAGTACCCTTCGTTTTCTTCTGTGACTTACGATCACGCTCGTTATGAGTGGCAAGATACGAAATGGCAAAATCGCCCAGTGACAGAGAAGCGTAAAGAAGCGCTGTCGTTCTATGAATTACATGCTGGTTCTTGGAAGCGCAATGCTGAAGGTGATTTTCTAAACTACCGTGAGTTAGCGGCAGAGCTGATCCCGTACCTAACCGATCTTGGCTACACTCACGTCGAATTGATGCCAGTTTCAGAACACCCGTTCTATGGTTCATGGGGTTATCAGCCTGTTGGTCTTTTCGCACCAACTAGCCGCTTTGGTTCACCGGATGACTTCAAATACTTCGTAGACCAATGTCACCAAGCCGGTCTTGGCGTGGTACTTGACTGGGTTCCAGCACATTTCCCAAGCGATGACCACGGTTTAGCTAACTTCGATGGTACACCATTGTTCCACGATCCGGACCCACGTCGTGGTTGGCATCAGGATTGGAACTCGTACATTTATGACTTAGGTCGCGAACATGTGCGTCGTTTCTTAGTCGCAAACGCGCTGTACTGGTTTGAGCAATTCCATATTGATGGTATCCGTGTGGATGCCGTAGCTTCGATGTTGTACCTCGATTACTCGCGTAGCCACGATCAGTGGATTCCAAATGTTGATGGTGGCAACGAAAACTATGACGCCATCGCGACATTGAAATGGATGAACGAAGAGGTATACAAACATTTCCCGAATGCGATGACTATTGCGGAAGAATCGACGGCTTTCCCTGGCGTTTCTGCACCAACCTTTATGGGCGGCTTAGGCTTCGGCTTTAAGTGGAATATGGGTTGGATGCATGACAGCTTGTCTTACATTCAGGAAGACCCAATTAACCGTAAATACCACCACGATACGATTACTTTCCCGCTGATTTACGCACACAGTGAGAACTATGTATTGTCACTGTCTCACGATGAGGTGGTTTATGGTAAAGGTTCTATCCATAACAAGATGCCTGGTGATGAGTGGCAGCAAACGGCTAACCTACGCGCATACATGGGTTACATGTATGCACAACCGGGTAAGAAGCTTAACTTCATGGGGGCCGAGTTTGGTCAGACTGCAGAGTGGAACCATGATGACCAACTGCAGTGGTTCTTATTAGACTACGAACGTCATCAAGGTGTCCAAAAGCTAACCAAAGATCTCAACCATCTTTACCGCAATGAAGCTGCGATGCACGATCTTGATTTTGACCCGAAAGGCTTTGAATGGCGTCTACAGGATTCAGCAGAAGCAAGCATTCTAGCTCACGAGCGTATCAGTGAATCTGGTGAGCGTGTGCTGGTGGTATCGAACTTTACGCCAGTACCTCACGAGCACTTCCGTTTAGGCGTGCCGGCACAAGGTCAGTATAAGTTGCTATTGAATACCGACTCTGTAGATTACGCAGGTAGTGGTTTTGAAGTGAAGCAGGTTGCTGAAATTGAACAAGTGGAAAGCGAAGGCTTAGCGACATCGATTGAGCTGCGTTTGCCGCCATTATCAACGGTTTTCTACAAGCTGAACTAGTTAACGAAGATACGTCACTTATTAGACAGAACAAAAAGGGAACCTTAGAGGTTCCCTTTATTATTTCAGCAAATTGATCTGAGCTACTTGAAGTTGGTGAGATAGAGCATGGAGCGTCCTAGCATGGTCTCAAGAAGCTGAATAGAATCGGTGCCAAAACTCTCCAGCATTTTCTCGCGAAACTGACCTTTCGAGGTCGTATCAAAGGCCTCGGGGTGACTAACTTGTGATGCGTGGAAGAACATTAATTTAATCACATACTGGAAACGCTCTGTATCGAGGGCGTTCTCCCATGACTGTATAAACGCCTCTTCTGATGAAAAATCGAGACACTCCATGAAGATCGAGAGCATGGGTTGGTGCAATATGGAGCGGATAGCACGAGTCGTTGGATAATAGCCCTGAAGCGTCGTTAAACTGATACCAATTTCTTGAGCAATCCTTGCATAAGTTAGTGCTTCATGACCTTCAGCAAGAAAAAGGTTGAGTACAATTTCATCGTAGTGCTTTTGGTTTTCTAGTTTCTGTATTTTAGTAATTCGAGACATTTTAAAATTATAGTCGTCTATTTCATATTGAGAAAGTTTAGGTATGTAAGGTACCGAGAACAAATAAATAACAATGAATTTATACGTTATAGCGCTAAATTAGTTTTAATTACAAGGCATTATAATTATCTATAACATGGGTGTGCCTATGGAGTGGTATTCTGCAGTTGTTTTGTTTTAGGCACAAAAAAGGAGCTTTAAAGCTCCTTTTTCAATGGGTGACGTATTTGCTCAGTGTTGTTTGAAGTTCGTTAGATAAAACATTGAACGTCCTACCACAGTTTCAAGGAGTCGAACTGAATCGTTGCCAAAGCTCTCAAACATTTTCTCTCGAAACTCACCATCAGAGCTGATATTGAACTCTTCAGGGCTTTTCACTTGCGAAGCATGAAAGAACATCAATTTAATCACGTATTGGAACTGTTCATCATCGAGAGCATCTTGCCATGATTGGATAAATACTTCCTCTGATGAGAAGTCTAGGCTCTCGATTACAATCGATAGCATGTGTTGGTGTAACACAGAGCGGATAGCACGAGTCGATGGGTAGTAACCCTGAAGCGTCGTTAAACTAATGCCAATTTCTTGAGCAATCCTTGCATAAGTTAGTGCTTCATGTCCTTCAGCTAGAAAAAGGCTTAGTACGATCTCATCGTAGTGCTTTTGGTTTTCTAGTTTCTGTACTTGGGTAATTCGAGCCATTAAAAATCTCTATTTCGAGCAACATTCTGTAAACATAATATTAAGAGTTTCTAAATTAGAATTCAAACCGAAGATGTGAGGAAACGGTCAGTTTATCGTCAAAATCCGATGATTACGGTTTGTTCGGTTAAGTTTTGTTCAAAAGTGAATGGGGAAAATAAAACACCGCCCTATTGAGCGGTGTGTCATTTTAACTGTTTGTTTAAATTGATACTAAAATGGATACCAAAACAACGTTGGTTCAAGAATGCGTTTCGCGATAGCCAACATCACGATTAAACCAATGATAAATAGACAAATAAAATCTATACGTTTTAATGGTGCGTAGCTATACCAAGTGCGAGACTTGTGTCTGCCAAAGCCACGCAGCGTCATAGCATTCGATATTTCATCTGCTCTATCTAGGCTTGAGAAAATCAATGGCCCTAACACTTTAGCAACATTTTTAATGCGTGTAAGAAGTGGCGCTTTCTTAGATAGTTCAACACCACGAGCTTGTTGGGCATGCATGATGTTGACGAAATCCTTCTTAACTTCTGGCAAATAACGTAGCGTTAAGCTCACTGCGTAGGCAATCTTGTAAGGAACACCAATGCGGTTGAGGCTAGCCGCAAACTCAGTCGGGTGCGTTGTGAATACAAAGATCAGCGCTATCGGAAACATGCTCATGTACTTAAGTGTTACGGTCACCAAGTAAAACAATGTCTCTTGGCTCAACGAGTAGTTACCAGGCAAAGCAAGTAATAGTGTTTCGCTACCGATAAGCTCAGTACCTTGTTGAGGCGCAAGTAGATACATGAATAAAGCATTTAGGCTCAGCACACTAGCCGTACCTAACAACAGAGGCTTATAAACCCTAACAGGCACTCTGGTTAGCTTGAGTAGGTAAAGCCCCGTTAGGATAAGTAACGTGATTAACCGTAGGTCGAATGTCGTTAATACAACAGTCACCCAAGCTAAGAAAAGAGCAAATTTAGTGATGCCGTTTAACGCATGCAGCGGTGATTTGGTATCAATGTAGTTGATGCCGAATTTTACTTTTGATGCATTCATAGCGAGCTTCTCTCGTAGTCGATGAAGTACTGCATAAATGCATTGGTGTCGTCGATTTTCATCATGGTCGCGAGTTCATAAATGCTGGTGGTACAAAGATTTGCGCGTTCTAACAGCGATGGTTGACTGAATACTTCCGTCATCGCGGCATTGGCAATCAGCTTGCTGTCAGCAATGACAATTGAGCGTGTGGTGTACTCTAGAACAAGGTGCATGTCGTGTGAAATGATCACGACGGTGATACCTAACTCGCGGTTAAGCTTTTGGATAAACGCCAGCATTGAGGTGTAGTTGCGGTAATCTTGACCCGCTGTTGGTTCATCCAAGATCAGAAGCTCAGGTTCCAAGACTAAGATAGAAGCAATCGTTACACGTTTTTTCTGACCGTAGCTTAGCGCTTCGATTGGCCAGTGGCGGAACTTGCTCAAGCCACACAGCTCAAGAACGTTTTCCACCTTCTCTTTGATTTCCTGCTCTGTAACCCCACGATTACGCAGACCGAATGCAACTTCATCAAAGATCATATGATGCGAGATCATATGATTTGGGTTCTGCATCACTACACCGACTTTCTGGCTTCTTTCGAAGATAGAAAGTTCTGACAGGTCTTCACCGTTAAGGTATGAAGATCCTGAATCTGCATCGATCACACCCATGATAATCTTGGTGATGGTCGACTTGCCTGAACCGTTTTTGCCTAGGATTGATACGAACTCACCCTTACCAATCTTAAAGCTAACATCTTCGAGAGCGTTCTTTTCACCATCGTATGAATAAGTCAGACCGTGTACCTCAAGCAAAGGTTGGTACTGTTTCTCGGCAACTGGAGTAGGGCGCTCTGCAAACCAAGTCTGAACTGCAGGACGGAACCTTTTGTAATCGAGAGCTTTGAGGTTTGATAGTTTATCGTCACTGGTCAAAGGTGCTTTCGCTGCCTTAAGAGCAGATAAATAAAGTGGTTCACGAATACCGTGTGTTTCAAGAAGTTCAGAAGCTAAGATTTCATCGGGTGTCATGTCCGCAACAATTTCACCGCGCTCCATCAAGATCACTCGGTCAATATCGCGGTGTAGAACATCCTCAAGGCGATGCTCGATGATTACGATAGTCTTGTTGGTTTCTTTATGAAGCTGGTCGATGATTTCGATAGTCGCTTTACCCGTTTTCGGGTCAAGGCTAGCCAAAGGTTCATCAAACAACAGGATGTCAACGTCATCAACTAAGATACCCGCTAATGACACGCGTTGTTTCTGACCGCCGGATAGATCATGTGGCGAACGATCAAGCATATCTGCTAAGTCGACCATTTTTGCTGTCGACTTAACCAGAGGGTACATATCAATGTTCGATACTAACTGGTTTTCCAGAGCGAATGCGATGTCTTCGCCAATACTCAAGCCGACAAATTGGCTATCAGTATCTTGTAATACTGTGCCAACCTGCTCGGTATAGTCGTGCATAGAAAAATCAGAAATGTTCTTGCCGTTGATCTCTAAAGAACCGGTAACCTCACCTTTAATCGCGTGAGGGATTAGACCGTTAAGACACTGACCTAGGGTAGATTTACCACTGCCGCTTGGTCCAATAATGACGATTTTCTCTCCTTTCTCTATCCTTAGATTGATATTTTTTAGTGTCGGTTTATCCAGCGACTCATATCTAAAAGAGAAGTTCGAAAATGCTATAGTCATTATCGCTTATGCCTCAGTCAGGTTACGGCTTTGTTTGTTGCGTTTAGCGACTGATTTTAGGATCAGCAAGCCAACAACAGCGATCAGAACGGTGTTACCCGCTGCAATGATAGACAGTTGAGTGAAGACTTTAGTAAACGGTTCTGCATAAAGGATCGTATCTAGGAATGCAGAGCAGCCGTAACCGATCACATTACCGGCAAGGGCAAGTACTACAAACAGCGCGAAGTCTTTCATAGGCAAGTCACCTTGCTGAAGGCGGTTTTTGGTCAACATCGGGAATAAACCGATGATCATACCCACAATACCTGAGCCTAATACCCAAGTTAACCAGACACCCCAGCCTGCGAATAGGTCTGTTACCCAGTGGCCAATGAAGCCGACTAAGAAACCTACAATTGGGCCGAACAAAACAGAAAACAGTGCTAACACCGCCATTGCTGGTTTTAATGTCGTATTAGCGAACACTGGGACACCAAACATAGGTAAACCACCAATGCCATACAGTGCTGCACCAATGGCAATGACAACCACTGTTTTAGCTGAAAAGTTCATAGGTAACCTCAAATACTGAAAGATAAAAATAACAAAGAACGTATATTCGCCATTTTTAGTAGGTATCTCATCGAGATCGTTTTTTAGGCAAATATAAAAAATAAGGCGCGCATTATACAGTAGAACCCTTCCATAAGGGAAGGTAAGTGTCTAGATGTCTAAAATTCCATCCAGATACGTTTATTTGATGTAAAAAGCCGTGGTTTGTGGTTAATCAAGCAACAAAAAAGCCAGAGCAGGTCTGGCTTTTTTCAATCACATTAACAGTGTGTTAAGTCAGTTCGACCAAGCTATATCTGGTTTAGTGGTCTAGGTATAGGTAGTTTTGCCAACTCTTCATGCGGATAAGTACTTTACGCATGATAGATACGTGAGTGAAGCTATCTGAATAAACTGCAACTTCGACTGCTGTACCCATAGGTAAGTGGAAATCAGACAGGTCATCAGTAATGGTCAATTTAACAAACACACGGCCACTAGTACGCAATGCCTCTGTACCCAGTAGCGCACCTCTTGCTTGGAATTGGCTCTCACCGATGGCTGGAATCACTTCTTCGATCCGTCCTTTGAAGACTTTGCCTGGTAATGCTCTAAACAGGAACTCTGCTTCGTAGCCTGGTTGTAAGCGCTGCAAAGAGTTTTGTCTAAAGGCTGCGGTGTAGAACTGGTCTTCTGTGTGAACAAAAGTCATCACCGGAGCAAGTGGCAGTGGCACTGCCATAACACCTGGGCGCAGTGCTAATTGTGTCACGTAACCATCGGTAGGCGCTCTGACGACAGTCTGCTCTAAGTCAAACTGAGCTTTACGCAATTCAGCTAATAGGCTTAATACTGCTGTATTCTCGCCACCGATCTCAGAATCCAAAGCAATTTTTGCTCTTTCTAAAGTCGCGTCTGCCACTTTAACGGCAGCTTCTGATGCTTTATACGCTTGTCTGCGAGTATCCAGTTGTTGCTCAGTAAAGGCACCACTGTCGTAACCGCGTTTGTAACGAGAGAACTCACGTTGAGCTTTGTCTCTCTCAGCAATGGCTTTGATTCTTGCAGCTTCAGCTTCAGCAACGTCAGATTCCATTCCTAGCGCACCTTGGCTTGCTTCCTTTACTTTCGCTTCTAATCTTGCGACTTCAGCCTCGAACGGAATAGGATCGATTTTAAAGAGGATATCGCCCTTTTTCAGAGGCTTATTTGCCTCTACTGGCACTTCAATTACTTTACCTCTAACCCCTGAAACGATAGGCGTTGTTGAGTAAACTTGGTTACCAATCTGAGTGAAAGGGTGGTTGTAGTTCATCAGTAAGATCAAAGTACCGATGATGATCACACCGCCAAGAACAGCAGTAGGGACAGTCCATTTATTTAGCGGAATGTTGAACACCTTAAAAATGGTGATACACAGTGCCGCGTAGGTCATTATCAGCAGTAAATCCATTACTTAACCTCCTGATCTTGAGCTTTATTTTGATCGTTATCTTGCTTACTTTGCTCTGGCTTTGCTTTCTTGAGTTGTGAGATTTCTTCCTGAAGAGTGTTCACTTGGTCGATTAAGATATCAACACGATGGTGAATGTCGTGCTGTTCTTCTTCGAGTTTGGCAAAGCCCCACCCACGATCTTTGCGCCATAATGTCGCCCAGATCCAAAGAAACGGCCAGATAGTATGTAGAGTGAAAAGGCTAACCCAGCCAGAGACATGAATAGCATCTTGATGAGGATGATTGCGTTCTTTCGCAATTTCATAGGGAATATCGTGAATGACGATGATGCCGTAGAAGATGACTAATGCTACGAAAATCAGTAGACCGAGCGCAAAGTAGTCTAAAAACATAACAGATCCTTGTGATGTTAGATATTAGTTATAAATATACTACGCTATCATCCAAGTAATTGTTATCAAAATGATTTACCGAGTTATAAATAATGTGTTTTTGCTTCTAATGTGAGCGATGTCATTATTGGAACTTATAAAATCACTCTCTAATTTATTGAGTTATTTCTGTTATCTTGTTTGTCATACTGACTCAATAGTGATCGTTGAAATACGCGGGATGCACATAACCACAAGGATGGATACAAATGTATATAGGTGAAATAGCGGCGATCGGTGCCGCTATCGTGTGGGCGTGTGCGACTTGGATTTATGGGCAATTTGGGCATCGTTTCTCAGCAATGCAGCTCAATATCATCAAGGGTTTGGTTGCTTCAGTCATGATGCTGCTTGTGATGCCACTTATCCCAATGCCAGAGTTTGAGCTGAGTGCTAATCACTTTTGGATATTGGCGATTTCAGGGATTATCGGAATCGCAATTGGTGACAGCGCCTACTTTGCGGCTTTGAAAAGAATCGGTGCCAACAAGACACTGTTGCTTGAGTCTTTAGCTCCACCTCTTTCTGGCGTTTTGGCGTTGATGTTTCTAGGTGCTGCGTTGACACTTCAAAGTTGGCTCGGTGTTGTCATCACCACGCTAGCGGTGACCTTCGTTGTATTTCAACCATCTAAATCGATGAGCGGTGATTATACTAACCAAGCGCAATGGAGCGGCATTGGGTACGGGTTAGTAGCAAGTGTGTGCCAAGCTTCAGGTGTGGTCATTTCTCACTATGCTTTGGTCGCTGGTGATATCCCACCATTGTTGGGGGCGTTGATTCGCCTGGCAATCGGCGTGTTTGCGGTGATGATTATTATTCCTTTTGTTGAGAATAAACCTTACTCATCAATCAAAAGGGATTTATGGGATATGACTAAACTCGACAAGCTATGGTTACTCAGCGCCATTTTTGTTGGGACGTTTCTCGCGCTTTGGTTGCAACAAATTGCTTTAAAAAATGCCAATCCCGCGATCGCTCAAACATTGATAGCGACCAGTCCGGTCTTTATTCTGGTGATCTATGCGTTGAAGGGGGAAAAGGTCTCAAAGCAAAGTCTCATAGGCACGCTTGCCGCAGTAGGAGGAATATCTTTGTTCTTCTATCAATGACGTCTTTTCATGAATAGATAAAGCTCGAAGCAAGGTATTGTTTTGCTATTGGATAGTGCCGAGCTGAAGTGGTTCGGCACTACTTTAACTATTTCATTACTCGGTGCAGACTTGGTTTCGACCGTTTGCTTTTGCACGATATAAGGCTTTGTCTGCTCGATAGAAGGTACGCTGTGTATTCTCGCCCTCACGATGCATCGTGATACCAATACTGACTGTCAAACCGCGCTCCCCAAGTATCTCATGCCAACCGAATTGGAAGATGCGCTCTCGATAATTTTCAGAGTGCATTTCTGCTTTAGGAAGATCAGTGTTCTCTAGAATGACGAGGAACTCTTCTCCACCAAATCTGACACACGACGCACCTCTAAACTTAAAGTATGAACGCAGCTCTAGAGACACACTAACAATCGCTTTATCGCCCACTAAGTGACTCAGTTCATCATTGATAGACTTGAAGTGGTCAATATCGATAACCATCAGTGCGAAAGAGGTATCGTGCAGCAGCATGTCCTTCAGTTTTACATCTAACCAGCGACGGTTGTGTAACCCTGTCAATGGATCAGTGAACACGTCTTGTTGAAGCTGAGCCACCGCATTCTTGTGTTGTTCAGTCGTCTCTTTCAGCTCTTTGTTCTCTTGTTCAGAGAGAATGAGTTTGAGTTGTAACTCAAAACGGGACAGGCGGCGTAGCTGACTTGCACCGAGTTCACTGATCGGGATCTGCTTCATCAGATCGGTTTCAATTCGGTAGCCTTTTTTCTCATAGCTTAGCGCTTCTTGAAAGCGCTCTTGATTCATACACACATCACTTAGCGAATCATAGAACCGTTTAGCGAGTACTGGGGATGAGTAAACCTTCATGCGCTTGTCTGTACTCGACAAGATCATACTGGCGTATTCTTGTTTGCCGATGGCACTTAAACAATGAGCGAGCTCGAGACGTGTCATGGTTGCTAACCAACTTGCTTGAGTGTTGTTAGCAGAGTATTGAATCTTAGACAGGCAACGCAGCGCCTCGTGATATTTCTTCTTTGCACGCAACACTTTTGCTTGGTAAAGCAAGATCTGAGCGGTAAGCAGTTTGTTACTGACCAGAATACTGAGTTCTTCACACTCATTGAGTAAGTCGCTAGCGGCAGTAATGCGGTTGAGTAGCAGTAGGCTCGCGACCATATGAAGCTTGAACTTGAGACGAAGCGAGCGACTACTTATCGCATGGTCTATGCTATTGATTTTTTGGTAATAACGAAGGGCTCTACTGTGGTCGCCATAAGCGTCACACAGGTTACCCATGCCTAGAATTGCCATTACGTATTCATCAATATAGCCATGTTCAACCGCGATGGATGATGAGCTAACGAACTCATTAAGCGCCGAAGTGTAATCCCCAACTTCTACCAAGCGATCACTTAGGCTGGTTTTGACGGTCAGAATATCTTCTATATCTGTTGGCAAATTTAATAGATTGAGTGCCAGTCTAAGTTCTTCGATACTGGTTTGGGTTTGCTGCAGTTCAGCGCGATATTCCGAACTAATGATATAGCAGTGCGCTTGCTCGGTTTTGGTTGTCGAAACATGCTGGCGAATATGGTTCCAGAATATGATCGCTTCTTCACCTGAAACGGAAGAAGGGTCTAGACCTGCATCGGTGATTTTACTTAGTAGCGTTTCCATCAAACTCTTACCTCGGCATCGTCTTCTTCTAGTTGTTCAAGAGTGAATGGGAACGTCAAAATGTCATTGAGGCTGACGGTTGGTTTTGAACCTTTTAATCCTTTTCGGTGCCATGGATAAATATCAAGCATGGTACTTAGAGTTTGGAAGGTTTGCTCTGCGGCTTCGCCTTTTTCAGAGAGCATGAGAGCAACACGCTCAGAACTGAGCCTTGAAATGAAGTCATTTTGATTACATAAGGTGTGAGCGATTTCGGTGCAGACATCTAAATAGTCGGGATCGACGTGTTGGAACATGATAATGCTGTGGTTTGAACGCTTAAGCTCTGTTTTGAACAGAACCAGCTGTTCCCACCAAAAGGTTTCAGACACGACATAAGAGAAATGCTTTTCGGGGTCATACTCGTGTTGGCCACGAATACGGTTGATGAGCTTTCTCGCTCTCTGTTCGAGTTGGCGTTTGGAGCTGCGCGCTTTATCTAGACCAACTCGAGTAGTCTGTTCTCGAAGCATACCGATAGAATATTGACGGTACTTTTTAAAGGCGATCAAAGCGGCTTTAAAATCCTGGTTTTCTTCTGCGACCAAAGATTGCTGATAACAGATTTGGCTGAGTAGCTCACCATTATCAAATTCGTTTGCTGACTCTTCCGCAAGCCTAAGCAGTTCCGCGGCTTGCTCTGGTCTTTTTCGTAGCAACTCTAGACGAGCACGACTGATATACGAGTGCGCTTTCATCCAAACTAGGTTGTGTTCAACTGCCAAGTTGTGCGCTTTGGCTGTTGCACGTTCAGCGTCGTCTAAGCGCTCAAGGCCAAGTAGAGCTAAGCCTCTGAAGTCCCATACTTCTGCGTGCCAAGTGTTGTCTTTATGTTCTTTTAACGCTTCCTCTGCACCATCTAATACTGACAGCATTTCAACATAGTTGTTGAGTAGGTAGTAATCCCATGCGAGAAGGATTCTTGCCTTGCCTTCTAACCAACCAATACGGCTGTTGTTGGCTACTTTAACGGCAAGCTGGTGTGTAGAACGAGCCAGCTTATATTCGTGAGTCATTCGCCAGATGTTGCCAAGGCCAATGAGGCATTCGATTTGAATCTCGACCTCATCGACCAGCGCTGATTGTTCTAACGCATTGATCCAGAACTGTTGTGCAGAATAGTACTTGGCTTGTCCCCAGAACTGGAGCGCGTGTAAATGGAGGATTTCGGGCAGAAAAAGATCGGTATCTAAGCGGCTTTGTCGCTTATAGGCTTCCCTGATGTACTTTAACCCTTTTTGGTAATCCATTAGGTTCCAGCAACATCTCGCCATCAACATTAGCGACTGAATCGCTCCTTCTTCAAACAGAACTTGCTCAGATCTGACGAGGCATTGCTGAGCTATCTCAAGGATCACCAGCGGTTCAGAGTCGACACGAGTTTTGAGTTGTTCTAGTTCTGTTTCAAGAAGGTACTGATTTTTGTCCAAGGCTTAGATCCGTAATTATCGAACATATTGATAACACAATCATTATAAGAGTGTGATTTAGGATAAGCACCAATTATCTTTCTTAGAGCGCTAAAGGAACACGTATCTTTTCCAATTATGGGTGTTACCTCATGTTGTTACCTAAAAATCAATGAGTTCCCGAATAATTATCTAGAGCGCTTTTTTTATGAAAGTAGTTGCTTTAACGTCAATGGGTGCTCCGCTACGCCTAAGCGCTGCGCTGCAGTGAGTCCTTGCTTATCTTGGTAGCACAGATTGTGCCAAGCTCTAAATATGTCGAGTAATGGAAGAATGCCACCAGGACGAAGCTTACGTCTAGGCTCATTAATAAAGCTATCAAATAGCACCTGAAAGCGCTCTTGATAAAACTTAGTTTGTTGAATTGATGCGGTATTAAACCACTGTTTTGGCTCCGGATTACTGCCTGTTAGGTAGCAGATACCTTTCTGCTTATCACCTTGATTAGCAATAGCCCAACGATCGCGCCACCAACTCATATGAACGATGTCGATCTTTTCAAAACTGTGATCGTCTTGCCAGCCGGAATCTTCTTCTACGTACATAAGGTCAATATTTTGACTCTGGATACGCGGCAAACAAACGCTAAGGGCGGCAGATCTTAGTAATGGATCTTGTGGCATATAGATCGCTACGTGCTTATTTTCATCGCACATGTCTAATACATGCAGGAAGTGAGCATAAGACGTATAAGGCGGTCGAATGAGCGCCCCTTTTGACGGATAGCTAAATGCAGTGAGATTCCCCATTGGGTCCTCAACGTTGCCTCGCGCCAAAATAACTTGGTATTGTTGCTCAATACGCTCTTTTAGCTTGTCAGAACGTTGCGGTAGCTCAAGGTTAGCCTCTGAAGAGTGCTCTTTAGATACAAAGCGTGCCACATCATCATACGGATTGTGGTCAACGTTACCTGATGGCTCTTCATTTTGTGAGTAATTCACATGTTGGCAAAGGATGTATCCAGAGTGCGCTTCACCTGTCGCTATCCAAACCACTCCGTTGCTACTTTGTGGTTGTAAGCGCTGATAATGGGAAGCGAACTGATAGTCTTTGGCATGATTAACCCATCGTGCATCGATCATCGCTAATTTGCGACGGCATCGGCTCGCGATATGGTCAACATGGTCATAGAAAGTCTTTGGGTTAATCTCTAGTTTTCGGCAGATTTCACGTACGGAATAGCCCATGAACAGTAAGCCCATGAGGTTCTCTTGAAACTGGAGTTTTTTATTGGAACCAGACCACTTGTCAACAAACGTTGATTGGCAGTCTTTGCATCGATAACGCTGCCTGTCGCCGCTGTAGCCGAAGGCATGATAAAGATGTTTATGGGTATGAACCGATAAGCCGAAGTTATCGCAATCGTCATTACGACAAGCAGGGAGCCCATCGCTATGAAGTTGCCTTAGGCGATGAAGTTCGCTTAACACTTCACGATTGTTAAGTAAGGGGGGGAAAGCTCCACATTCACGACAAACCATCGCTGGACGCTTAGGGTTCGCGTGTTGCAAAACATAACGTTTTGCATCGCTCAAGCCAAAGTTGTCACACGCCAATGTTTTACAAAAGTTGAGTTGCAAACCATCCGCATCTTTTGGCAGCTTGTCGTTAGACACGATCTCCCCCTCGGGATTATTTGAGCAGCCAAGTGAGCTTGGCTGCGGGGTAACGCCTTTCAATGTATCTCTTATCAAATCGTTAGATGTTGATTGCAGTCTCTAGAGCAACTTTCATCATGTCGTTGAAAGATTTTTGACGCTCTTCAGAGCTTAGTTTCTCGCCACGGATGATGTGGTCAGATACTGTTAGGATAGTCAGTGCTTTAGCACCAAGGTCTGCAGCAACGCCGTAGATACCAGCCGCTTCCATATCAACACCTAGGATGCCTAGCTTTTCCATTTTTTCGAAAAGGTCAGCTTCTGGAGTGTAGAAAAGGTCTGCAGAGAATACGTTACCAACTTTAACTGGAACTTCTTGTGCACGTGCTTGGTTTACTGCTTCTTCTAGAAGACCGAAATCAGCGATTGCCGCGAAGTCGTGGTTGTTGAAACGAATACGGTTTACTTTTGAGTCTGTTGAAGCACCCATACCGATAACAACGTCCATCAATTTAACGTCGTCACGTACTGCGCCACAGCTACCTACGCGAATTACGTTCTTTACACCGTACTCAGCAATTAGCTCGTGCACGTAAATGCAGCATGATGGGATACCCATACCGTGGCCCATTACAGAAACTTTCTTACCTTTGTAAGTGCCTGTGTAACCGAACATGTTGCGAACGTCACAAACTTGCTTCACGTCATCAAGGAATGTTTCAGCAATGTATTTTGCGCGAAGCGGGTCACCCGGCATCAGTACTGTTTCTGCAAAATCACCAGCTTGAGCGTTAATATGAGGTGTAGCCATGGTCGTTCTCCAAAGTTTAAACGGTAATTATAGGAACAGGATTTAATCAATTACCGATTCTGTTGAATTGAATTCGTTTTGTTGAGGCAATATTAGCGAGTTAAAACGAGGCTCCATGAGACCCTAGTCACAAAATGGCTCTACTATTATCGTTTTATTAATATTGATAACTAAATATGTTGAAATCTTAAAGGCAATCGATTTTGTGTGGAATAATTGAGGGTGATTTAAAGAAAAAACTCAAATTAAAGATCGATTGCATATGGGGCTTGAAGTAACAATTCGTTGTAGAGACGTTTAATCAACGATAATCTAAACTTTGATAAGGACAGTAAACCAAGGAATTGTATGTTGTATTGCGCTAACTCGACGCTTTTGTACTCCATGACAACACAAATACGCAAGACCGTTTCGTTTGTATTGAGAGCAACTACGTTTGCAGTGAAAGGTACTTTGATTGCTGCTGGAATGGTGTCGTCGTGGGTGTCTGCGGCAACCTTTGAACTGCCTCCTGAAGAAAGTCGCATTGTAGGTCGAATACAACAGCACGAAGTCGCAGCAGGTGAAACGCTAGCGAACATTGCAAAGCAATACGATATTGGTTTTCTCTCGTTAATGGCGGCAAATAAAGGCGTTGATCCTTTCCTTCCTGCTGAAGGCTATGTACTGAGTATCCCTAGTCGTTTGATTCTGCCGGACACCCCAAGAAAAGGAATTGTGATTAACCTTGCCGAGTTAAGGCTGTATTACTTTGAGCCCGAGAAGAACCAGGTGCACGTATTCCCTGTCGGCATTGGTCGAGTAGGACGTGATACGCCAGAAATGATCACCAAGATAAGCCAAAAAAGACCCAACCCGACCTGGACACCACCGAAGTCAATCCGTGAAGAGTATCTAGAGAAAGGGATCGAATTACCTAGGGTGGTTCCAGCTGGGCCAGAAAACCCATTGGGAGAATATGCATTGCGACTTGCTTATGGTGCGGGGGATTATCTTATACACGGTACTAACAAAGACTTTGGTATCGGTCTGCGTGTTAGCTCAGGTTGTATCCGAATGGAGCCTAAAGATATAGAGTGGCTTTTTGAACAGGTAAACCGTGGTGAGCAAGTGACCATTATTAATGAGCCGATCAAGGTTTCATTAGAGCCAGATAGAAGTGTGTTTGTTGAAGCGCATGAGCCATTGACTCGAAGTGATGGTTCGAAAAAATCACTACAAATCCCGGTAGAGTTGAAATGGTGGCTTGAAGATGCCGATCTACCAAACTCAAAAGCCAAAGCGGTTATCTTTGCTCAAAATGGTGTGCCTGTTGAAATCGCACCTCCTGTGATTGAATTTTAACTCGTAGGCTTTTGTTGAGAGTCGGTTTACTTTCTTCTTTTAACCTATTTAGTTTTCCCCAAATAAAAGCACCACATCCGTTAAGAGGTGGTGCTTTCTATATACTGCTTTTTGCGACTTATTTAATCTACAGCTTAATCGCGCTTAGATATCAAACTACTTAGTGTAAGACTCAGCGATGTTGTCGATACGGTCGTTAGCACGATCCGCTTCTTCTTTTGCTGCCATAGCGGCTGCAGAAGCTTCTTGAGCTTTCATTTCTGCTGCTGCTTTGTCACTCTTAAGAGCTTCAACTTCGCTTGTTAGTTGAGCGACTTGGTTAGTTAGTTGATCCATTTCTGATACTGCAGCTTCTTCTGGCTCTGAAGAACAACCAGCTAGAATGAAAACTGAGGCTGCAGCTGCGATTAACGTCTTATTCATAAGAACTCCTTGCTTATTTACCATCAAAAAATGCGCTATACATTCTTTATCATATAGTCGCTTCATTAATGATTGTAGCGACTAATTTTTTAACTGCAAAAACAATAACTAAAGAAATTGCTAAATTTTTGAGGGAATTAGCTAAGCATCACGTTCTGTCTCACTTATGAGATGGCCGATTTTGAAGGACTTTTTCGTCGATTGAATGGGGCTAACCCTTTGCTAGCAACGCATACAATGTTCTAAACAACTTTGTTAGTAGGGATAAATTTTCTGTGATCTCTATCCTTATAAAGCATTTTCGCGGTATCATGTCGCGTTAAAATAATTTTATTCAATACCATCATGACTGGAGAGTCCTTTGCACTTTAAAGATTTAGGCTTAGATAACCGCTTACTGAAGAACTTAAAACATTACGACTTTAAGAAAGCGACAGAGATCCAATCGAAAGCGATCCCTGTTGCTATTGCCGGTAAGGATCTATTGGCTTCATCAAAAACGGGTTCAGGCAAGACATTGGCGTTTGTTCTGCCAATGATTCACAAGGCATTAAAAACCAAAGCGTTTTCTGCTCGTGATCCTCGTGGTGTAATTTTGGCTCCTACTCGTGAGCTGGCTAAGCAAGTTTACGGTGAATTACGTAGCATGCTGGGTGGTTTGTCTTACGAAGCGGCGCTTATCCTAGGTGGCGAGAACTTTAACGACCAAGTGAAAGCACTGCGTAAGTATCCTCGTTTTATCGTTGCGACTCCAGGTCGTCTTGCTGACCACCTAGAGCACCGCTCGTTGTTCCTAGATGGTGTTGAAACGCTTATCCTTGATGAAGCAGACCGTATGCTTGATCTAGGCTTTGCTCCTGAACTTCGTCGCATTGCAAACGCTGCGAAGCACCGTCGTCGTCAAACGTTGATGTTCTCTGCAACACTTGATCACGCTGAAGTGAACGACATCGCGAATGAGATGTTAGACGCTCCTAAGCGTATTTCTGTTGGTGTTTCGAATGAGCAGCACCTTGATATCACTCAGAAGTTCTACCTTTGTGACCACTTGGATCATAAAGAGGCGATTTTAGACCGCGTTCTGGAAGAGGCTGAGTACCGTCAGGTTATGATCTTCACGGCAACTCGTGCTGACACTGATCGTCTAACCGACAAGCTTAACGAGAAGAAACTAAAAGCGGTTGCACTGAGTGGTAATCTAAACCAAACGCAACGTAATGCCATCATGAGCCAGTTTGAGCGTGCGGTTTACAAGATCTTGGTAACAACAGACGTTGCTTCACGTGGAATTGATATTCCAAACGTAAGCCACGTTATCAACTTTGATATGCCTAAGCACACTGAAGAGTACGTTCACCGTGTTGGTCGTACCGGTCGTGCTGGTAATAAAGGTGATGCAATTTCTTTGGTGGGTCCAAAAGACTGGGACAGCTTCAAGCGTGTTGAGCTTTACCTGCAGCAAGACCTTAACTTCTCTGTTCTTGAAGGGCTAAAAGGCAAGTTCAAAGGCATCAAGCCTCGTAAGCCAGCCTTCAAGAAGGGCGGTCCAGCTAAGAAAGCGGGCAAACCTCAAGCGAAGAAGACAGCGAAGAAGCCAGTTAAACGCGATAAGAGTTTCCATCAAAATGTGGCTGTGGGTGATAGCGTATTTATCCCTAAGAAGAAAGTCGCGCCAAAAGTGGACGACGAGTAATCACTAGCCAGCTTAAAGGCTTTATTGATATAACTTAGATAAATAAAAACCGCCAATATTAGGCGGTTTTTTTGTATCTCTATTCTGTCTAAGCCATTAGCCTCAGGTCATTAGCTAGAAATCGAACGTTGAGAAGGAATATGCCAAGATGTGGTCGGCAATGTATTTATGAGTAGCAGTCGTTGGGTGTGTCACGCCCCAGAATACATAGCTGTCTGAACCATAGGTGGCACAGTCATTGGTTAAGCTATGGCTTCGTAAGTAGTCCGCGGCTGAGCTTCTGTTGAGATCAAGACAAGCGTCACTCGCATTTCTAAAGCCATGCTGTTCAGGATTATCAGTAATGCTTGCAAACAGTGCACTTGCATCGAACAGCACCACATTTTTCCCCATGTTTTGGTAATACTCGGCCTGTGCTTTAATGAATTGATTAAACTCAATGATCTTGCCACGAACCTTGATGATCTCTTGTTCTGTCGAGTACTTGAATTGAGGCGCCTTTGTCGCATCAGGCAATGTGAATAACAAGATATTGTTGGCTCCAGATTCAGTCAATCGAATGAGAGCGCTGCTGAAATCGGCTTTGACATCAGCGACTTCGCGGTCGTAATTCATAAAGTCATTGAGCCCAAATTCCAGTGTAAACAGCGAGTTTTCTGGGTGATAGTTTTTGGCGACTTTCATATAGGTTAAGTAGGACGTGACTTGGTCATATACCCCGGTTAATGCGACATACTGATTGGTACCTGCTGCGCCACCTACAGCCCAATTATATAAAGGGACGTCTTTGGCTTTTGCTAGGTATTCTGTCCAGACTAAGCCATTAGAAAAATGCCCTAGAAACCACGAGTCCGCATTTGGGAAAACCCATTGAGATCCGTTAAATAGATTTCCAGTATCAGAAAGGCTATCACCAAAAGTAACAATGCGATTTATCGTATTTCCTTGAGTAGCGTTGTCATTGGTCCAAATTGAGTGGTTATAAGAGAAGCGATTATCTGCGGCAAAGTAGGTAATGTCTGCGGCATCATGCTGGATATCGAGTGTTTGTTCACAACGCTGTTTGATTTCAGATTGCGGAGCATCACTGTAAAACATATTTTTGAACGAGACGGACGACCACCAATATCCGTTGATCGTATAATAGTCCCCGTTTTCTTTTTTCGCCCATTTCCAATCGGTAGCGGCTGAGTCATGAGAGGCATCTGTGCGATACCAACATCGGACGTAAGAGTAGGTTTCTGAATCTTGTGTGCTGAGTACTTGAGCAGAGGAAATAGATTCCGGTGTTGGTGTTGAATTTTCAGCAGCATAAGCACCAAACGGCACTGTTAACGCGAGTATTAAAGCCGTGTTTTTCATTACTGTATTCTCTTTTTATGTGTAGGTAAGCCGAATAAACGTTGTTTATTGTTGATAACTGAGTAAGTAAATGGCCGGTACGACCTATATCGATAATTGATAATTACCGTCAACACATTCAGCTTCTTGGTGTTTAATAACTGGCATAAATGTCAAACTTCCAACGATTTTTTGGTTATTGCTCTCAAACCTCAAGAGTAAGTAATTAACACGTAATTTCCATTAAATGTTAATTTAATCAATATCTTATTGTTATTTTTGTTGATTGCTCTTCGCCTGCCTAATGTTAATCCCTATTGTTTATTTCCAGTTCAACATCACAAATCTCGAGTCACTCTTTTTAGTTTTATAAAATTATCACCTACGTTTCTCTTACTCATCAGAGGTCTAACTTGTTTAAGGAAAGAGCATTGAAGAAGATATTAATTTGGACAATCGCCTGCCTATCCAGTTTGGGTGCCTATGCAGGAACAAGCGCTTCGGCATTAGAGGTAAGTGGATACACGGAAACCAAATATCCCATTGTGTTGGTACATGGCTTATTTGGGTTCGATACGTTAGCGGGTGTGGATTACTTTTATGGGGTGCCTGAATCTTTAACCAAAGATGGCGCGAGCGTATACGTTGCACAAGTATCAGCGACGAATAGTTCAGAGGTTAGGGGAGAGCAATTATTGGCTCAGGTCGAGACACTTTTAGCGGCAACAGGAGCAAATAAGGTTAACCTTGTCGGGCACAGTCATGGTGGCCCCACGGCGCGGTATGTGGCCTCTGTGAGACCAGACCTTGTCGCATCGGTAACGAGTATTGGCGGCGTTCATAAAGGTTCAAAGGTAGCGGATTTAGTTCGTGGAACCGTACCTGAAGGGTCTGTCACTGAGGGAATTGCGGTTAAGTTGGCGGGTGGTTTGACGACACTCATAAATCTATTGTCTGGTGGCTCAGACCTCGAACAAGATGGCTTGGCATCACTAGAAGCGTTGACGACAGAAGGTTCTCTTGCTTTCAATCAATTTTATCCTGAAGGGGTTCCAACCTCTGCATGTGGTGATGGTGAGTGGCAAGCCAGTAACGGCGTTTATTACTACTCATGGACAGGGTCTTCCACTTTTACCAATCTTTTGGACCCGACCGATGCGGCGATGACAGTGCTAGGTTTAGCGTTTAACGAACCAAATGATGGGCTTGTTGGAGCTTGTAGTGCTCACCTAGGTAAAGTGATTGGGGATGATTACAAAATGAATCATCTGGATGAGATCAACGGTTTGCTGGGCATCCATCATTTGTTTGAGACTGACCCGGTAACATTGTATCGCCAGCACGCGAACCGATTGAAGCTGGCTGGCTTGTAGCTTGTCCTGATGACTCGTTAACACAATAAGGAAAATATAATGAATAAGGCCGCCATTTTTTCGATAACCACGATAGCCCTGATGAGTGCAGCGGCGGTCTTTATTTTATATCCAATGGAAGAGGGCTTAAACCCAAGCGGTGACGAACAACAAAGCATCTCTTCGTTGAAAGTGAGTTCTCAACAAGATACTGATATTGATAGTGCATCGGCCAAAGACACTATGGATTACTTCGTCTCTGGACAAACAGAGCTAACCCTTGAAGATATTCGTAACAACGTTGCTCAGCACCATGCTCAATCACAAGGTGCAATTGTCGATGAAGCCTTGTTTGCCAAATATCTTGATTACAAGTCGGCATTGACGTCATTGGACGTTCAGTTCGACCCCACTTCGCTCTCTGTCGATGATCTGCAACGCTTAAACCAAGCCTTACTTGATCTTCAGGCTCAGTTTTTTAGCCCGAGCGAGATAAGTATCTTATTTACTCACGATAACCAAATGAGGGAGGTTGCTTTAGAGAAGCTTCGATTGAAGCAAGAAGGGCTGAGTGAGCTGGAATACCAACAACGGTTAGATTCTTTAATCTCTGAGCAAGCAGACTACGTCCAAACGAGCCACAAGAATCAGGTGTTGCTTCAACAATTATCCAAGTCTGAAGGGCTTGAACAGCAAGAGAAATACTTGAGGCGAAATGAACTGGTGGGTGAAGATGCCGCGCAAAGGCTTGAAGAGCTCGACAAACAAAGAGCTGATTTTGAGGGGACTTTAGAGATTTATTTAGCGGAACGAAAAGATATTTTAGACGACGCAGGGCTATCACAAGTCGAACGACAAGAGACAATCGCGGAACTCAGAGTGGCCCACTTTCCTTCAAAGCAGATCCGAAGAGTCGAAGCGATAGAACGAATTTGGGATGCAGAGCTTGAGTAGCGAGGCTTGTTCAATGAAAGAGTTTAATAATGAAAAACCAGTCACGAATGACTGGCTTTTTGTTATTAGGTGGGTCGCCTAGAGTATAAGATCGAACCTTAAACCTTGAAGTAACCCAACTGTTGCTTCTGTTGCTCTGCAAGGTTCGATAGCTCATGGCTTGCAGCAGCAGCTTGAGTAATCCCGGTTACGTTCTGGCTTACTAAGCTGTAGATGTTGGAGATATTGCGGTTGATGTCTGACGTCACTTGGCTTTGTTCTTCCGCTGCCGAGGCTACCTGAGTGTTAATTTCCGTCATGTCCGTTACCGAGTTGGCAATACCAGAAAGAGCCTCGCTTACTTCAGCTGCAAGTGTTTGGTTGTGCTCTAGCATCGCCAGTGAGCTGCTCATGCTCTCGTTCGCATTGCCAGATTGAACCTGCAAACCTTCGATAATGGTTTGTATCTCTTTGGTTGAGTCTTGAGTGCGTGCCGCTAGCATTCGAACCTCATCGGCAACCACAGCGAAACCACGACCACTTTCTCCAGCACGCGCCGCTTCAATAGCCGCATTCAGCGCAAGTAGGTTGGTCTGTTCAGAGATGCTTTGAATCACCTCAATCACTTTGCCTATCTGTTCTGAGTGCTCTTTCAGTGTTCCCACAACATTCGCTGCTTCACTAAGCTGAATAGCCATTTGCTCATTGGCTTTGTTGCTTTCGTTAAACAAACTCATGCTGTGCGTTGCCATTTCGTCGGCTTGCTTAGATGCCGAATCTGCTTGAACTGCATTTTCGTTAACGTGAGAAGCTGTGCTCTCCAATTGATTCACTGCAGAAGCAACTTGCTCAACTTCTTGCTTCTCTTGATCTGAGTTCACGCTTGATTGCGTCATTACTGCAGCCAGCTCTGTGGATGCAGAAGCGACTTCAATACTGATTCGAGAAAGTGAACTTACGGTGTCACGCAGTTGGTCTACCGATTGGTTTACGTCTTTTGCTAAGCGAGAGATTTCGTTGTCGCCGTACTCTTCTGCTTTTACTAGCAAGTTACCATTTGCGACTTCGCGCATAGTTGCTTGAATATTGCTGATCGGCTTAACAATGATGCTTGCGAGTACCCAACTGATGACCAATGCGATTGAAAGGATAACTAATAGAGCTACCGTTGCCGTATTAAGTGTATCGGTGTGTTGCTGACCATTGATGTCTACTTCTTGCGTTGCAAGTAAGTTGAGCTTTTTAGATAGGGTATTGATGGCTTGTACCATCTCGTTACCTGCATGACGGTATTGGTCAATAGCCACTTGGTAACGTGCATCGAAGTCAGAAGACGGAGCTGAATTACCATGTTTTGTCTTTAATAAAGGAAGCATTGTTGTACGAGAAAAGTCGACATAGTGATTCATCGCTTTACTCATCGCTGCCACTTCGTCTTGCATCCCCGGCACAGTATTTAAGGAGTTTAATAGACGAGTGTTTAGGTCGCGCTTTTCATTAAGAGTTTGAACTAACGTTTTCACATCATCTGCATTGAACAAGCTGTAGATCGCTTTGATGCGCATACCGTAGCTGTTGTCGACGATTTCGCTGAGTTCTTCTTTATGTAGGATCAGTTGGTCTGTTGCGATAGATACCTCTTTAAAGGCATTTTCTAGTTTGTCACCACCGATAATAACCCCCGTCAAAAGCAATACGACGGAAAAGAGTACAGGTATTAGTATTTGTATTTTTATAGATAAGCCACTGAGAAGTTGGCGCATGTAATGTCCCTCTTTGAATAAATAAATGAGCAGAAGCAATTGTTATTATTGTTATTAGCAGGTGATTCTAACTTCTGAGAATGACAATTCAATCAGTAATAGATTCGATTTAGATATATGCGATAGGTATTTGATAAATATTGATTATTTATCGTTCAATTAAGCCTTTTAACCTTTGTAAAGGTAAGGCTAATAAGGGGAGGGTTGGCCATGTTCTACGTAAAAATCAGCATTGATGGTTATTTGAGCGGGTTGTTTTAATTTGGTTGGAATAAATACTTAGTGCTTATAGAACAAGGCAATGTATTACCTCGAAGGCATCTAATAAGGAGAAAACAAGAAAATAAATTGCAGTTGTCATATAGGCTTCAATTTAGTGAAACACAACTGTCACATTCGGATTCTAAAGTAGGCACCGTTCAAGCAAACACAACATTACGGCAATAACGCCACTAAAGGAAATTTGTGATGAAAAAGACAGTTATCGGTGCAATCGCACTTCTAGGCGCTCTAACAGTGAATACAGCTTCAGCTAAAGAAACTATCTCTGTAGTTGGCTCTAACAGTGCTTCTCCACTGGTTGAAGTTTTTGCAGAAACCTACATGAATAAAGGCGAACCAGTGTTCATCGAAATTCAAGCTCCAGGTTCTTCTGCAGGCATCAAAGCAGCAAAAAATGGAAGTGCTGACCTAGGTATCTCTTCTCGTGACCTTAAAGAAGAAGAGAAATCTGCTGACCTGAAAGAGCTAGTTATCGCTCGTGACGGTATCGCAGTTGTTGTAAACCCAAATAACGAAGTATCTGCTCTTACTGCTGAGCAAATCACTTCAATCTACAAAGGCGACATCACTAACTGGAAAGATGTTGGTGGTGCAGACAAGCCAATCGTAGCAATCACTCGTGATACTGCATCTGGTACACGTGGTGCATTCGAAGACATCATGAAGCTTAAGAAGAAGATCGGCGATAAGAAAGTATCGGCTATCTCTCAACGTGCACAAGTTGCTAACGGTAACGGCGCACTTAAAGTTTCTGTAGCAAGCAACCCATACGCAATCGGCTTTATCTCTCTAGGTACAGTTGACGAATCTGTTCAAGCTCTAACTATCGACGGCGCAGAAGCGACTGTAGATAACGTTAAGAACGGTTCTTACAAAGTTGCTCGTCCTTTCCTAGTACTTTACAAGTCTGGCGCTCCAACAGCTGAAACTCAACAGTTCCTAGACTGGATGGTTGCAGACGAAGCTCAAGCTATCGCTGGTAAGAAAGGCTACATCACAGTTAACTAATCTTAACTGACTCACTTTAAATTATTGCTCAGCCTGACTTTAGGCTGAGCCTTTTCTTTCAACTTTGGTTATTTCGAGCTCTTTTTGAGCCACAAAGTTTGAGATTTTATATATGACCATCGCAAATAGTGAAAAGCTTATGAATACTGAAGCGACTCAAATCAATAAGCCGAGTCTGCGCACCAAGAAGCGCGTTGACTGGAGAGAAAGAATCTTCCACGGCTTGTTCTTATCGAGTGCTGTAATCGGCATCGTATCACTAGCCGTTATCGCTTACTTTATCGTTGCAGAGAGTATCCCTGCATTCCAAGAAGCCGGTGTTTCTGGCATCGTTTTGGGTGTTGACTGGTTACCTCCAGCTCTATTCGGTGTTGCAACTATGATTGTTGCATCGATTGTGTCGACACTAGGCGCTGTAGTTGTTGGTGTTCCAGTAGGTGTACTAACCGCTATTTTTATTGCTGAGATCGCTCCTAAGCGTCTTGCAGATATTATTCGACCAGCAGTTGAACTTCTAGCGGGTATCCCGTCGGTAGTTTACGGCTTCTTTGGTCTAGTAATCATCGTTCCAATGATTCAGAACATCTTCTCTGTACCGGCGGGTAACACTATTCTGGCAGGTATCATCGTTCTAGGTATCATGATTCTTCCTACCGTTATTACGGTTTCTGAAACTTCGATTCGTGCGGTACCTCGTACGTACAAAGAAGGTTCACTTGCACTGGGTGCTTCTAAAATCTATACGATTTTTAAGCTGCTCGTTCCTGCTGCTCGTTCAGGCATTATGACTGGTGTGATTCTAGGTATCGGTCGTGCACTTGGTGAAACCATGGCAATCATCATGGTGATGGGTAACGCTCCAGCAATGCCAGAAGGTATTTTGGACTCGGCTCGTACACTAACAGCAAACATTGCGATTGAGATGTCTTACGCAAGTGGCGTTCACGCAAATGCACTCTACGCAACCGGTGTTGTACTTCTAGTGTTCATCATGATGTTAAATGGTGCTCTACTTTATCTTAACCGTGAAAAATCGAAGTAAGCGGGGATGAGTAATATGGATCTCGTAAAACTAAAACAAGCCCGTCAAACTAAAGATAACATCCTAAAGGGTTTTATCTGGGCGGCAGCAGCAGTCACTGTTGGTTTCTTATTCTGGATTATTTGGTACATCCTATCGAACGGTCTGCAATACGTAGATTGGAACTTCATCACTGACGATTACACTCGTACTGGTGAAGAGCGTGGTATTTTCCCAATGATCATCGCCACGATCTACATGGTAATTGCATCGATTGCCGTTGCAGCACCGCTGGGTATCATGACGGCAATCTACCTAACTGAATATGCGAAAGTTGGTAGCCGACTGGTTAAAGCGATTCGATTCTGTACTGAGTCTCTAGCGGGTATTCCGTCGATTATCTTCGGTCTGTTCGGTATGACCTTCTTTGTATCGATTCTTGGCCTTGGCTTCTCGATTCTATCGGGTGCACTAACGCTAAGTATTCTGATTCTTCCTGTAATCATTCGTACTACAGAAGAAGCATTGATGGCAGTACCACAAACTTACCGTGAAGGCTCATATGGCCTTGGCGCTTCAAAAATCTACACTATCTGGCGTTTGATCTTACCAAGCGCAATGCCAGGTATCTTAACTTCGGTCATTCTTAGTATTGGTCGTGTAATTGGTGAATCAGCGCCTGTGTTCTTAACAGCAGGTATGGTGGCACGTGTTCCTGAATCTGTATTTGATTCTGGACGTACACTAACGGTTCACTTATATAAGCTGACAACAGAGCTATTTACTATCGATGAGTGGAACCAAGCCTACGGCACGGCGACAGTCCTAATCGTATTGGTTCTCTTGATCAACATGGTTACAAAACTGATTGCGAGACGCTTCAACACGGCAACTTACTAAGCTCACTAGCTACTGGCTCAACAATAAAGAGAGCCCCCGTGATAAAGAAAGCATCAAGTTAGACACGAATTTAAGAATTTAGAGATTACGAACATGAACAAATTTGATATTGAGAACCTAGACCTGTTTTACGGCGACAACCAAGCGCTTAAATCTATCAACCTGCCAATTCCAACTCGCCAGGTTACTGCTCTGATTGGCCCGTCTGGCTGTGGTAAATCAACACTATTGCGTTGTTTGAACCGCATGAATGACCTAATTGAAGGCGTTACGATTAAGGGTAAGCTGGATATGGATGGCACTGACATCTACGGTAATATCGATGTCGCTGACCTACGTATCCGCGTAGGCATGGTATTCCAAAAGCCAAACCCGTTCCCAATGAGCATCTACGAGAACGTGGCATACGGCCTACGTGCTCAAGGTATCAAAGACAAAAAACACATCGATGAAGTGGTTGAGCGCTCGCTACGCAGTGCTGCACTGTGGGATGAAGTAAAAGACCGTCTTAAAGCGCATGCATTTGGTCTGTCTGGTGGTCAACAACAGCGTCTATGTATCGCACGTACCATTGCAATGGAACCAGATGTAATCCTGATGGATGAACCGACATCGGCTCTTGACCCAATCGCGACGCATAAGATTGAAGAATTGATGGAAGACCTGAAGAAAGACTTCACTATCGTTATCGTAACGCACTCAATGCAGCAAGCGCGTCGTATTTCAGACCGTACTGCTTTCTTCCTAATGGGAGAGCTTGTAGAGCACAACGAAACCAGTGTTATCTTCAGTGAACCAAAAGATGATCGTACTAAAGGTTACGTAAACGGTGACTTTGGTTAATCGATGATTTACGTGCGGTGTTTAAGCGATTAGATACCTTTGCACACTAACTGAAACGCAGGTTAGATAATCGAATCGATCAATAGAATTATCACTATAACTATAAGCGATGGAAGTTTTGCCCCACTTTAGGTGGGGCTTTTTTATGCCTCTAAAAAAGTCCCAATGTCGATGAAAATTTGGGCAGAGAATCCCATTTTTGTCGTCCTTCTCATGCTTGTGATAATGTAAAAGGTGAAACTGCGACCCGCTTAACATCTCATTTTTACTTACATTGATTGCATATCAAGCCTTCTGTATTTTTGCTTTATTCTTAATCGCCAATGGAAGGAAGCTGTGCCTGTTAAAGCCTTTGCAAAACAAATATCTGCGACACGCGACCACCGTCTGTTGGCTGAGTCTCTTTTTGACTATCTGGTTAAGGTACTTACTCCAAAAGGGATAGGAATATTTGCTGAACCGACGCCGGAGAGCGACGCATTACCGCTTTTCTCTTATGGCAACCTAACCTCATTGGCGAGCTACCCCTCTACATTTTGGCCGTGGGTCTCACAGTTTGATACCGCAGACGGTGTGTTACCGATGGCAATCAACACCTGTAATTGGGAACACATGAAAGTGCTTGGTGGGGAGTCGTTTATCATGATGCTCGACAACGCACCTGCCTCCAGAACTTATTTAATTGTTCAAAATTGCAATGCTGAGAAGGTTAACCAAACCTTTGACCAAGATCTTGATGTGTTACAGCTCGCGGCTGCCCGTTGGCAATGTATTCGTGCCGAAAAGAATGCGGCGCTTGAAATAAAAAATAGAGACACCCGTGAAGCTCAATATTTAGATGAGATAAAGCTACGTGAACTGTTTGTTGAGAACATGAAGTTGGTCCATCAGGTCGCGCTTGAGCTTTCTAATCCCGAATCACTAGACGCTTTGTATAAAGCATCGGTTGAGGCTGTGCGAGATAGGTTAGGGTTTGATCGTGCGATCTTCATGTTGCTTGATATGAAAAAGCGTTGCTTCAGTGGCACTTATGGCACTGACGAAGCGGGTAAAACCAACAGTGAACACCATACTCAATACGATTTGCATCAACTTGAAGCGGAATACATTGAAGCGCTGTCTGATAACCATACTAATCTAGTCATCATCGATAATGCGCCTCTGTATACAGAAGGTAAGGTGGTCGGGCAGGGCTGGAATGGCATGCTCATCTTGCGTGAAGGCGATAAACCTGTTGGTTGGATTGCCATGGATAATTACATTCATCGTTCACCGATTACTAACTATCAAAAGCAGATGCTTGAGTCTTTTGGCTCTCTGCTTTCTCAGATCTATATTCGCAAGCGCCAAGAGCAGAACATACGTATGTTGCACTCGAGTATGGTTGAGCTGTCTCGATGCGATAGCGTCAGTGAAGTCTGTAAGTCTGCCGTTAGTTTTGCGATTCAACATCTAGGTATCGATCGACTGGCGGTTTTCCTAACAGACAAAAAGTGCAGTTACATGCAGGGTACTTGGGGTACCGACATCAAAGGCGATATTGTCGATGAGTCCTATTATCGCTCTGAGCTGGTGGAACGTGACATTGTAGCCGCAGCTCGTGCTTGCCCGAATCAAGTCGCCTTCGAAGAATCGGTCCCTATTTACCATGATTTCAATATTGTCGGCGTTGGTTGGACGGCCATGACTATGCTCACCACAAACACGGGTGAGCCTATTGCGTTTATCGCTGCCGATAACTTGCTAACTCGTAGCCCGCTTACCTCACAGCTTCGTGAGGTCATACGTATCTTTGCTTCGAGCCTTGCTGAGGTGCTGCAAAGAACCATGGCTCAAGAAGAACTGAAAAAGCTCAATGAAACATTGGAGCAAGAAGTCAGTAAGCGTACCCAAGAACTAGAGTTGGCGAATGAGCAGTTAGATATCATTTCTAAACTCGACCCTCTGACGCGCCTTGGAAACCGCCGTATGTTGTCGCAGGTGTTAGAAGACTTGAACGGTGACGATCAAGGGGCGTTTGCCTTACAGAACGAAATTACATTTGGCTTGATTCTTGTCGACCTCGACCACTTTGGTTTGTACAACAGTGTCTATGGTCATACTGAAGGGGATGCGGCTCTGAGGACAGTAGGTGAGATACTGAATGCCCATGTTCACAATGATAAAGAAACCTTCTGTCGGATTGGCGGAGAGGAGTTTATGTTGTTGATGATTGGCACGAATCACTCAGAGACAAAGCAACGTGCAGAGTCGATTAGAAAATGCATTGAAGAGGCAAAAATCCTGCATTGTGAAAGTAGTACCAGCCCCTATTTAACCGCATCCGTTGGCTATGCCTCGATAACGTCTGACCAGCATCAGTTCGATTTTGATTTGTTGTATGGCAAGGCAGATAAAGCCTTGTATCAAGCCAAAGATTCGGGGCGAAATCGAATTGTTTCTGCATTAAAACGTAAAAAAGTCACAGCCTCTCTTTCTTAAAATAAAGGCCGTTAATCTCCATATGATCAACGGCCTTTGTGCTTTACTGTTCTTGATGAGCAGTGTCGACTAAAGCTTTTCTAGCGAGCTATTATGCTTTTTACTCGCGACTCTTTTGGGCTTTTTCACAGCTTTGATTGCCAGCTCAGGGCTCCAGATTTGGGCTGGTGAACCGGCTTCACCATAAAGGCTTTGGTTTAGCTTGGCGAGTTCGGCTTCAACGGCTTGTAACGTCTCATCACTTAGATCTGTATGTTCAGATTTCCATTGCTCATATAAGGTTCTGGTCATCACGCCATCTTTCGTTCTTAGAGCTTCAATAAGCGTTTCTGCGGTATCTGATTGACGTTCAACAGTGTATGTTGGTTTTGTCGTTACACCGCGGCGTGACCAGAAGTAGAAGGCCATCACAGAGCTAATCAACCATAAAGCAGCAAATAGGGCGGTGAGATAAGGCCAGAACCCTGGGTTATCGACGTTAATCACCGTTGGCGCTGTTTGTTGGAGCGGCGCGCTAGCAACAGGAGGTGCGCTTGATACAACACGATCACTTGCTGTTACTGCTAGCTCTAGGCCCAGAGCTTTACTGGTTTGTTCTGATTGAGCATCAGTATTGAACCAAGCTTGGGAAACATCCGGAAGTGAGATGTTTCCTGCCTCTTTTGGGATTAGAACCTGTTTGTACACCACCACCGTATCGCCTGACTGTGTTGTTCCAAATTGCGGTTTTTCTTCATAAACCCGAACCGATTTAGGGTAGGTGATATTCAGCTTCGGCAGTTGGTGCTGCGTTAAGTTACTCGCCGTCATGGTAATAGTACGGGTTAACGAATCACCCGCTTCCATTTCGATGGCTTGCTTATCGCCTTCTAATCCTTTGTTACCGGTTAATTCGTTACCTTGGCTATCAGACCATTGCTGTATCAATTTGAAGTTCGATGTTGGTAACCACTCACCCTTGTAGCCTTTTGGCACTTCCTTTACGGTGACATCTAAGGTTTCAACGGGTGTGTCGAGTTGGAACAAACGCGTTGTACTAGAGTTGTTGGTTGAGTAGACAACAGCTCCTGTTAGCTTCGGCCCGTTCAGCTTAAATTGACCTGCTTTTTGTGACGAGATACGGAATGACTGTTGAACTACCGTCACCTCCTTTCCATTGAGAACGTCTTGAAATTGCTTCGATTCCCCAATAGGTTCCACATCTAAGCCTGAAGAGCTCGGTGGCGCGATTATCGGATCTTGAAGCCTTCTTGGATCCGCTTTAATGATCAGCTTTACATCAAGCTCTGCGGTCTCTTGTGGGTATAGTGAGCTCTTACTTAGATTAAGTTGAAACTCAGCCATGTCATGTTGAGTTGGCGCCGCTTTATTAACGGCGACACTGATGGTGATAGGCTTGGTTTTAGCCCCTTCAATGTCAAAGCTAGGGATCTGTACCTGGCCTAAGCGTAGTGGAGCAAGGGTGATGTTCCACTCGCTTGACACCGAACGGCTACCATTAATGATGCGCATCGATGACCCAAAGCTTGGTGTGCCAACATAGAAGTCTTGCTGAAGCGCGGCGAGATCCAGAGCATCAGAAGAGACCTTCTCGTCGGTGGTAACTCTAAGTAGGAAGACTTCATCTTTGGTGACACTGTTCTGTGAAACACTTGCTACGGCATTAGCCGCCAGTGCTGAAAATGACGAGAAAGCGCCCAACAGCAGCGTTAGGGCTATCGATAAAAATGGCTTGTTTAGAAATCGCATGGTTACCACTTTTTGTTCTGGTTGTTAGGAGCACTTTTTTGTTGTGCTTGTAAAATCATTTGCGCTTTAAGCAGTTGGCTTGGGTCACGCGCACTCTCTACTTGCTCAAGCTTTCGCATATCCGGGTCACTCGATAGCGGTTGCCCTGAGGCCTGTGCTACAGCTTGTTGAGCATTTTTATCACCTTTCTTATCTGAAGCTTGCTGTGCGCTTGCACTTTGAGGCTGCGACTTATCCTGCCCTTTTTCCTCAGACTGGTTTGCTGTACTTGGCAGCTTAGATTGCTCGCCCTCTTGTTCGCCTGCATTTGCACTCGATTGGTCTTCTGCTTGCTCTTGGCTTGTGCTTTGAGGTTGGCTATCAGCTTTGCTCTGCGAGTTTTCATTGTCTGCAGAGTTTTGCTGTTGATTCTTTGAGCCTTGCGAAGAATCATTTTGCTGACCTTGCTGACCTTGCTGACCTTGCTGACCTTGCTGATTCGGTTGGTCTTGGTCTTTTTGGTCTTTGGACTCAGAATCATCTTGCTGTTGCTGTTGCTGTTGCTGTTGCTGTTGCTGTTGCTGTTGCTGTTGCTGTTGCTGCTTCTGGGCTTGTTTCACGATTTCTAGATTCTTCTTCGCATACTCATGAGCAGGGTTGTTTTCGATAATGTTTTGATACTCTTCGATCGCTTGATCGTACTTGCCTTGCTGTGCTTGAGCATTCGCAAGGTTGTAACGAGCACTTTCGTCAGTCAAACCTTGTAGTGTCTGCTCAGCCGCTTCGAAGTCTCCCGCTTTGTACTGTGAGATGCCTTTCCACTCTTGCTGTTTGAATTGTTCCGCAGCCTGCTGGAAATCTTCATCTTGATAAAACTGATAACCTACTTGGTCGTCGGTTTTCCATGGGCTTGCAAACGCCGTGTTCGGTTGGCTAAAAGACAAAACCACAGCCAAGCCGCACCAAATAACGCCTTTTCTGAAAAGCCCAAGTGCAGGTAGCAAGAGGAATGGCAGTAGCCAAAAGCCATTGTTGACTCTGGTGTTGAGTGAGTTATTGGTTTTGGTTACTTCCGTCGTTGTTGCTATGCGGTCGAGATATCTCGCAATGTGTTCAACATCCGAATTATCAAATTGAACCTCAGTAAAGGCGCCACCATAGCTGCGTGTCAGATCGCGCATGTTCTTTAAGTTGGTTCTTGCAACTACCGTCTGTCCTGAGTCGGTTTGCATCATCGAGCCACTTGGTAATGAGATTGGTGCGCCACTTTCACTGCCCACAGCTAAGATAGATAGCGTCCAATTGCCACCAGATAGTAGCGAGTCGATCTCTTTCTTTTCTTGGTCATCGATGTCATCGGCAATGAGCACCAAATCACCTTGGTAGATCTTTGCACGAGTCATCATCTCAATGGCAAGCTTAACCGCTGCGGGGGCATTACTGCCTTGGTAAGGCATGATATCCGGAGACAAGTTCGGTACTTGGCTCTTAATGGTGTTGATGTCTGACGTTAGTGGGCTAATGGTATAAGCATCGCCAGCGTAAGCGACCATTCCGGTTAAGCCCTCATTCCACAATGAGAGTAGATCGAGCGCTTTATATCTCACTTGCGTTAAACGGTTTGGTTTTATGTCGGTAGCGTAGAGCGACATCGACATATCCATCATCACAACTCGTGCCTGTGTTTTTTCAAAGCTAGGCTGCTCATTGTTTTGAAAGCTTGGTCCGGCTAGCGCAATAACACCAACCAACCACCAGATACCAAAGTAAGTACTGCGGTTTTTAGACGGTTTGCTTGATTCTGGGGCTAAATATCGCGCGATATGAGACGCCAATAACCCTTGTTTCGATTGTCTCTTGCTGAGCCACCAAATAGCGGGCAGGGCAGCAAGTGCTAACAACCAATATGGGTAGATAAAAGTAAAGTTAGACATTGTTTCTCCTAATGGCTAACAGCATAAATGCGAAGAACATGGCAGCCGACAAAGGCCATACAAACCACTCTTGTTGTGGTCGCCATATTTTGGTCGCATTTGTCACGGGTTCTAGTTGGTTGATAGTGTCGTAAATCGTTGCCAGCTCTTTGCTGTCACGCGCCCGGAAGTATTGACCGCCAGTGCGTTTGGCAATTTCCATTAGCGTGCGTTCATCTAAATCTTGAGCGGTGTTTACTTTACGAGTCATGAAGAGCTCTTTAACCATCATTTCGCCTGCGCCAACACCGACGGTGTAGATGGTTGCGTTGTACTTCTTGGCAATATCTGCAGCCTCTAATGGGTCTAACACTCCGGAGGTATTACTGCCGTCGCTGAGTAGAACCATCACACGTTGAGGCGCATCACTATCTACAAAGGTCTTGGTTGCCAGGCCAATGCCGTCACCAATCGCGGTTTGATTACCGATCAGTCTCAGGACTGCTTGATTGAGTTGCTGTGACAGCGTGTCTCTATCCAAAGTCAAAGGTGTTTGTAGGTAGGCATGATCGGCAAAGAGCACCAAACCAACTCGGTCGCCTTTGCGGCGTTCAATGAAGTCACTCAACACATGTTTCACTGCCGATAAGCGGTCGATGTACTCGCCATTGAATTGCATGTCCTCTTGGCTCATGGAGTAGGAGAGGTCGACAACCAACATCAAATCACGGTGCTTTGGTTGAAACTCAACAGGTTCGCCATACCAAACTGGACGAGCGCTCGCCGTTACCAGCAGAAGCCAAATAATGACGGACAGCGCCTTTGGCAAGCGGGTGCTTGGCGTTTTGGTATTACTGTCTTCTGGCAAAAATGGAAGCTTAAGAGCACCGCTTGATTCTGTTTTAGGTGAGAACAAGTAAACGAGAAACGGCAATGGCGCGAGGAAAAACATCCACCACCAAACGAATTCAATGTTTAGTAAGTTAGTGCTTAGGAGATTACTCATAACGACCTCGCTTTGGAGGAAGGGCTTTGCGAATCCAAGTTTCGCAGTCAGTCACCAATTGTTGTTGGACTTTATGTTGTTCTTCGTTCATTGAAGTTGGATCTTGATAGAGTGACTGTTGCCAATGAGCTTGTTTCTCTACAAACAACGGTTTTTTCAATTGCGCGTCTAAGAACTTCAACCAATCATCACCAGCTAGGCCTGCTACTTTTTCTCGTGGGAAGTAGCTCAATGCAGCCTGACGAAGGATGCGTTGTGCTTCACTCGGAGACAAACGATCTGAAGACTGACTATTAGTGAAGTAAGACAGCGCTTCTTGCTTCGCCTGTTGATTGTTTTTTCTGCGTCTTACAATGAAAAATACAAGGGCAATCAAGATGATGGATGTGACAATCACTGCCCACCAACCCCACGCTAGAGGCCACCATGTTGGCGCATCTGGTGTAATCACAGGGCTTAAATCTAAGGGCTGCTTCATGACTGAGCTCCTGATATCTGGCTCATCAATGGCAGTGCACTCGACAACGAGCTATAGGGTATCGCGAGAGATAAGCTCAGTTGTTGTAGCTGCTGCTTTTTTAGTGAGAACGCGTGATTGAGTTTTTGCTTCTCTTTCGTAGAGGAGAAGTTAAACCACTGTGTTTTACTGCCATCGGTGACTTGTTTTGAGCCTTTATAGGCCGTTTGACCTTGCTCTAGCGGATCATAAAAATGTACCAGACGAACTCTGTTGTGTCGGCGAATTTGGCTGATAAGTGAGTAATCACTTTCTTGGTAACGTACAAAGTCACTGAGGAGGATAATATCGCTTCCTTTTGGACAAAGTTGATGAAGAGACTTCAATCCATGCTCTAAGGTGGTATCGCAACGATTATCGTCGTTGGTTAGCGCTGCATTATTGATTTCTATGACTTTTTGCAAAATACGCAAAGGAGCATGGTTACTGCCACTCGGTTTGATTTCTATGATTTCTTTGCCGGTATCGATGACTGCGCCAATTCGGTCTTTTTGAGCGACGGTTAACCAGCACAATTGACTAGCAAAGTGCGCAAGTTGAACTGATTTCAGCAACAGGGTTGAACCGAAAATCATGCTACTTGATAAATCTAAGTACAAGATGACAGGTTGTTCTCTCTCTTCAGAGAACAACTTAGTATGCGCTTTGCCTGTTCTTGCCGTTACTCGCCAGTCAATGCTGCGTATGTCATCGCCCGCTTGATACTGGCGAACTTCTGAGAAATTCATCCCGCGACCTTTGCGGTTGCTTTCGTGTTGACCATTGAGCTGTGACCAGAGGCTTTTCGCTGGAGGCAACCATCGAACAGACTGCGCTTTGTACTGCAGCAGTTCGTCCAGGTTCAGCATCACGCCGTCACTGTGGTTCGGTAATAAATTATTCATGCGCGTGTCCCTATGCGCTACCAACCAACGAAATAAGGTGTGCAATCACTTGGTTTGCTGTGACACCTTCAGCTTGTGCGTGGTAGCTACGAAGCAAGCGGTGACGCAAGACAGGAAATGCCATCGTTTGAACATCTTGAGGTGTGACATAGTCGCGACCCGCAAGCCAAGCATGTGCACGAGCGCAGCGGTCGAGCGCAATGGTCGCACGCGGACTCACGCCCATATCTAGCCACTGATCCAGTTGGCCGCTGTACTGCTTAGGTTGGCGAGTCGCCATTACTAGTCTGATGATGTACTGCTCAATGGTATCTGCCATGTGGATATTGAGTACTTCTTGGCGCGCTTCAAAGATAGTCTGCTGAGAGATTTCTTGTGGTTGTACCGATTCGTTACCTTGAGCTTCACCGCGGTTGAGTCGCAGGATTTCAAGCTCACTTTCCATGTCTGGGTATTCAACCTCGAGGTGCAGCAGGAAGCGGTCTAATTGAGCTTCAGGCAGTGGGTATGTGCCTTCTTGCTCAATCGGGTTTTGTGTCGCCATCACTAAAAACAAGTCTGGCAGGGCGTAGGTTTTTCGGCCTGCAGTGACTTGCTTTTCCGCCATCGCTTCTAACATCGCCGCTTGCACTTTTGCAGGAGCACGGTTGATCTCATCCGCCAGGATAAGCGAGTTAAAGATTGGTCCAGATTGGAACGTAAATTCCCCTGTCTCTGGTCGGAAGATATCGGTACCCGTTAAGTCCGCAGGCAGTAAGTCAGGGGTAAATTGAATGCGGTGGAAATCCCCTTCAACACAATCAGCGAGTGATTTGACTGCACGGGTTTTCGCTAACCCCGGAGGACCTTCAACCAGAATATGACCATCAGCAAGTAGTGCGATCATCAGTTGTTTGACGAGCTCTTGCTGACCAATGATTTGAGACTCTAAATAGTTTTGAAGGACTTCGAAATTCGTTTTGTGCATTTTGGACTCTCTGGGTATCCATTTGATTTTTATTGTAAGTATTGGTCACTTTTCGAAAGCAAAAAGTTCCGGTACATCTACGTAATTTATTTTTTCAAATTTGGAATGATTTACAAGCGCTTAGCGAGAAACGCGTTTGATAGGTGGTTTTTACCATATCAATCGATGTTTATACACCAAAGTGCTTACTGAGGTAGTTGTGTATGTGTGTGGAAGTTTTAATTGCGTAGAGGGTCGATGACGGCATATTTGGTGTGCCGATGCTGTACGATTTTTGATGATTTTGCTTATTACATTGTTTTGCAAATTTTTGCGATATGACTCTTTAGATTTATGGGTATTGGTCGATACATAACTCAGACTGTGCATTTTAGCTTAAGAGTGCACTAAAAAGCCCTGTTTTTGGGATACAAATGAAGAGCGATTCTTTTTAAAAGGTCCAAATATGTTTAAAACTAACTCTCTGAGTATTAAGCAAAAGGTAGTACTAGGTATTACTTTTGCGGTTCTTGCCTCTACGGTTATTGTTGGCGCGATGGCACAGCAACAAGCACGAGACGTATTGAGTCATCGATTGGTCGATATTGAACTTCCTGGAATGCTAGAGCGAATCAATGGTGAGATTGACCGTGAAGTTTCCCAGTTATTACTGGCTGCTGAGCAAATCGCTTCAAATGAATTTATTTCTGATGCAATCGAGTCGACAGATCGCGATCCAGCGTTAGAGAGTAAGTTGGTTAAACAACTGAATAATGTGCGTAACCAATACAACTTAAATGATGCTTCAGTAGCAAACCGTCAAACGGCGTATTACTGGAACCAAAATGGCTTCCTACGCCAGCTTAATCAACAACAAGATGGTTGGTTCTTTGGCTTTACTCAATCTGGGCAGCCAACCATGGTGAGCATGTTCCAAGAAGCCAACGGTGAAGTGAAGATGTTCGCTAACTACCAACAGCCTTCTGGTTTGGCGATGTCTGGTCTATCAAAATCGATGGACGACATGGTGAGCCTTCTTAACGGCTTCAAAATTGAGAATACTGGTTTTGTATTCTTAACCGACAGCCAAGGTGACGTGCAGATTCACCGTGAGCGTTCTCGCAGTGATTCTTCTCTTCAACAACTTTACGGCCCTCAAGCAAGCCAACTTCTGAATAAGTCAGGTTTCAACCTGATCACGACAGAGAGCCAAGGCCAAGAACTGTTTGTCGCAAGTTTGTACGTGTCGTCAATGGATTGGTTCGTCATTGGCGTTGTTCCAACAGGGGAAGTGTTTGCTGAGTTAGATGAGACAGCCCAAAAGATGTTGATCATGACTGCGGTAGTGGCATTAGCATTTATCTTGATGGGCGTAGTACTAGCGAACAGCATCACGCAGCCAATCAAGCTATTGGCTAAGCGTTTCAGTGACCTTGGTGAAGGTGACGGTGATCTTGCGCAGCGTATTGAAGTGAAAGGCAATGATGAAATCGCTCAGCTTTCAAAAGGCTTCAATGGGTTCATTGAAAAGATCCATGAGTCGATGAAAGAGGTATGCTCGACAAGCCAAGCGCTTCAAGTAGCGGCGGAGAGCGTTTCTAACAAAGCACACATCACCCATGACAACAGCCAAGAGCAACGTGACCAAACTCTTCAAGTGGTGGCAGCGATCAACCAAATGGGTATGACCATCAGCGAGATCGCATCGAACGCCGCAACCGCAGCTGAAACGGCAACACAAGCTTCGGGTAATACTGAAGTTGGTCGCTCTGTGGTTAACAAAGCAAAAGATGCGATAAGCCGTTTGGCACAAGACATCGAAAGCACTGGTCAAGTGGTTGAGCAGCTTGCTTCAACAACGCAAGACATTGGCTCTATTCTGGGTGTTATCCGTGATATCTCAGAGCAAACCAACTTACTTGCATTGAATGCTGCGATTGAAGCTGCGCGTGCCGGTGAGCAAGGTCGTGGTTTTGCGGTAGTAGCGGATGAAGTTCGTAATTTAGCAAGTCGTACTGCAGATTCAACGGAAGAGATTCAGAAGATGATCAACCAACTGCAAAGTGATGCAAAAGATGCGGTAACCGCAATGAGTGCGGGTAAAGTGATTACGCTTGAAGGTGTATCAGCATCGGATGAAGCGGTTGATGTATTGGGTGGTATTTCTGACCGTATCGTTGATATCTCAGACCGTAACACGCAAGTCGCAACAGCAACTGAAGAGCAATCAACGGTGGTTCACACCATTAATCAGAATATCGAAGAGATCAACGCGATCAACGAAGTCACAACGGGCACAGCGGAGCAACTTGCTGAGGCGAGCCAAGAGCTTCGTGACTTGTCTTCTCGCCTAGATAAGATGGTTGGTTCATTCAAGCTTTAATCCTTTCAAGCTGTAACATGGCTTAGAAAGTGATTTAGACGAAGAGCTGGATTCATTTCATCGTGAATCCGGCTCTTTTTATTGGTGGACTCATTTGCTTCTAACTGCCTTTAGCTTGATCTGGTTTCGGGCTTTGCTTTCAATCAACCTAGCATCATAGAGCGGAAATGAGTAAAATCTGATTAGGTTTAATATTTAGGTAAGTATGTATCATGAGCGATTTTGAAAAAGAACTAGAGCAGATGACTCAAGAGATGGGCGATGAGCCAGAAGTAAAACTGCCATCACTTGAAGAGCAGAAAGCGATTGTTGCTGAGTTCAAGCGACTAGAAGCGGAAGGCAAACTGACACCTGAAGTATTAGAAGCGCACTTTGGTCAGTTCAACAAAAAGAATGATACGCCAATTCACTAAGTTAAAAACAAACCTAGTTGTTGGGTTACAGCGTTAAATGATTGGTTGAGCTGAGGCTCAAACTAAACAGATAAAGGTCTAGCACACGCTAGGCCTTTTTTATTGCTTACTGATACAGGTCGAATCTAAAGAAAAAATCCCCCTTACAGCGTAAGAGGGATTTGAATTGGGCAAGTTATATCTTAAAGGCTTAGCGCTTATTCAGTGCCGTACTCTTTGTACAGGCGACGACATGCTTTGCCATCGCTGTGGAACAGGTGACAACGGTGCGCTGGGATACCGATAGCAAGCTTGTCGCCCGGTTCAACCGTTAGTGTGTCTGGTTGACGGTAGATAACATCAGCATCTGCACTTTCAAGGTTTAGGTAAACTTGAGTTTCGTTACCTAGCTTCTCAACAATCATCACTTCGCCTTCAATCGTTGCGTCGCCCGCTTCTGCAGACATTAAGTGCTCTGGACGAACACCTAGTGACATGCGGTCACCAACGTTAACGGTTGTACCATCAACAGGGATCCAGAAAGTCATGCCGTTTGAAAGCTGTACCAGTACGCGCTCTGCTTCCGCTTGTTCAATGTGTACAGACATAAAGTTCATCTTCGGCGAGCCAATAAAGCCAGCAACGAAACGGTTTTGAGGGTAGTGGTATAGGTCAAGTGGCTTGCCAACTTGAGATACGTAACCACCATCAAGTACAACGATTTTGTCAGCCATTGTCATCGCTTCCACTTGATCGTGGGTAACGTAGATCATGGTGCAACCAAGCTGGCGTTGTAGTTTAGTTATTTGTGAACGCATTTGAACACGCAGAGCAGCATCTAGGTTAGATAGCGGTTCATCCAGTAGGAATACGTTTGGTTGAGAAACCAGAGTACGCCCAATTGCAACACGTTGACGTTGACCACCAGAAAGTGCTTTTGGTTGGCGCTCTAGTAAGTGACCAAGCTGTAGGATTTCAGCCGCATGCTCAACACGCTTATCAATTTCTGCTTTGTCTGCTTTCGCTAGCTTAAGACCGAAAGACATGTTGTCGTAAAGGTTTAGGTGAGGGTATAGCGCGTATGATTGAAACACCATACCTACGCCACGCTTAGATGGCTCAACGTCGTTCATGCGTTGATCGCCAATGTACAAATCACCAGACGTAATGTCTTCTAGACCTGCGATACAACGTAATAGCGTCGATTTACCACAACCTGATGGTCCAACGAATACTACGAATTCACCTTCGTTGATGTCTAAGGTTACGTCCTTAGAAATCTGTACATCACCATATGATTTATAAACGTTTTTTAACGTGACACTCGCCATCTAGCTTGTCCTCGATCGATCAAATTTTAAGTTTTACTGCTTATCATTATAAGAAATTTTTGGGTCAGCAGTAACTGTAGGAATTGGTAAGTATTGAGTGAGTAAGAAAAAAAGTGGGTGAGACTTGGATTCTGTAACCAAGCCCACCCGTCATAGCCAAACTGGTGCCTATTTCCCCCACATCCAGCTAAACCTCCCCCGTGATTCCATCACAGATTTAGCTCGATGCTTAATAAAGACAACAGCGGGCAGTGAAGCCAACTTAATGCATTATGTATGAAACACAACACTCGCTGGTAAAGGGTTCTTACTATCCACTCTTGGATGGATGCAGTTTCGGTGAATTAGCGTAAGCGTACATCCTCCTAATGGAAAATTAACTAGGGGGAGTAGGAGGGGAGGAGTAGATATAGGGGTTTAATAATAATTGGCGATCCAGTTCAAATAAATCCACCGCATAACGGTGATGCTGATCACGATGAGTATGTGTTTTGTGATTCTAGTCTCTAATCTGACCGGATGGTGATCACGAATTTAAGCCATAATAGCTAGGGCGTAGTGGCTAGGATGATGAGCTAGGGGCTGTTTTCTCAGATCATAACCGTCGAAAACTGGCTCGTCTTGTTAGATGTGCCCTACGTATAAATATAAAAAGGATATTCACATGAAAAACGCTCTAAGCGCTGTAGCTCTAGGTACATTAGTTGCTCTGGGTTCTTTTGGTGCAAACGCTGCTATCGAAGAAGGACAACTAACAATCTGGGTAGGTGGTGACAAAGCTTACGAAGGCATGGCTGAAGTAGGCAAACGCTTTGAAGAAGATACTGGTGTTAAAGTAACAGTAGCTTTCCCTGACAAACTAGAAGAGAAGTTCTCTCAAGTTGCAGCTGCTGGTGACGGCCCAGATATGATTTTCTACGCACACGACCGTTTCGGTGGTTTCGCGGAAGCAGGTCTTCTTGTTGATATCAAACCTTCTAAAGAGACAAAAGAAGGTATCGTAGACTTCGCATGGGACGCAGTTTCTTACGAAGGTAAGACAATCGCATACCCTGTTGCTGTTGAGTCAGTTTCTCTAATCTACAACAAAGCACTTGTTCCTAACCCACCTAAGTCTTGGGAAGAGATCCCAGCACTTAACGCTGAACTTCAAAAAGAAGGCAAGAAAGCGATCATGTGGCCTCTACGTGGTGGCGCATACTTCACATGGCCTCTACTAGCAGCTGACGGCGGTTACGCATTCAAACAGACTGCAGAAGGTTACGACATTAAAGATGCGGGCGTAGCGACTGATGGTGTTCAGAAGTCTCTAGGTTTCATCGAGAAGATGGTACAAGACAAAGTTATCTCAGCGGACATGGACTACTCAGTAGCTGAGTCTGAATTCGTTGCGGGTAACGTTGCAATGACTATCAACGGTCCTTGGGGCTGGGCAAACATCGAGAAAGCTGGCGTAGACTACGGCGTAGCAACATTGCCTAAATTCAACGGTAAAGCGTCTAAGCCTTTCGTTGGCGTATGGGCTGGTGGTATCAGCACAGCTTCTCCAAACCGTGACCTAGCGGTTGAGTTCATGGAAAACTACCTTCTGACTGATGAAGGTATGAAGAGCCTAAACGACGACAAGCCACTAGGCGCTGTTGCTCTAAACTCTTTCCAACGTCAACTAGACAGCGACACTCGTATCGCAGCAACAATGGACAACGCGATGAACGGCGAAATCATGCCTAACATCCCTCAGTTCACAACGTTCTGGTACAGCATGGAAGAAGCGATCGGCAACGTAGTTGATGGTCGTCAAACAGTAGACCAAGCACTGAAAGGTGCTGAATCTCGCATGACTAAGTAATAACTAAGCACTACCTTTTAAGGAGGGGGCAACCTCTCCTTACTTTTCAATTTTTATCTATATCGCTAGCAGGTTCCTCTATGCAGTCAGTTCAAGGTACAGATGCTATCCCAGCACCATCAAGCCTTCCAGGCAGTAAAAGCGTCTTCATCAAATGGGGGTTGCTTGGTAGCGTTGGCTTAATTAACGGCTACGCTACAATTCTAATGTATTCTCGCGGTGAGCTTGCTTTTGCATTGCTTACTGTGATCTTAACGGCTTTGGCACTTTACATTTTTGGTAGTAAGAAAACTTACGCCCACCGTTATATCTACCCAGGTATTGCCGGAATGATCCTGTTCATTCTTTTCCCATTGGCATACACAGTAGGGCTCGCGTTTACTAACTACAGCGCAAAAAACCAACTCTCTCTAGAGCGTACACAAACCGTTCTTCTAGACCGCTCTTTCCAAAGCGGCGAAAGCTACCCATTCACTTTGTACAAAACAGATAACGGCCACCAGATCGTGGTTAAAGATGGCGATCAACTGTTAGCGACTGACGTATTTTCTTTAGAAGGTATGACAGCGACAGACATGGACCTATCAGTTATCGAATCGACTCAAGGTGAAAAAGAGAAGATCAAAGCGATCATCCAAAATAGAGCAGCGATCAGCGGTGTTGATTTCCACCTGCCAAACGGTGATGACATCCGCATGAGTGGCTTACGTAAGTTTGCTTCAGTTGCTCCGCTTTATACACTTCAAGAAGATGGTGAAACACTGGTTAATAATGAAACCGGTGATGTTCTAAAGCCAAATATGGATGTGGGGTTCTATCAACCTGTTGACGCAAATGGCGAATTTACGGGCAACACAATCTCTCCTGGCTTTGTAGTTGGCATCGGCACACATAACTTTGAGCGTGTGTGGAAAGATGACGGTATTAAAGAACCTTTCATTAGTATCTTCATTTGGACGGTTATTTTCTCTGTATGTACAGTTGCGTTCACACTGGTTATCGGCCTTGTGCTTGCAAACATCGTACAGTGGGAAGAGCTGAAAGGCCGTTCCGTTTACCGAGTTCTACTGATTCTGCCTTACGCAGTACCAGCGTTTATCTCGATTCTTATCTTTAAAGGTCTATTCAACCAGAGCTTTGGTGAGATCAACATGGTACTTGAGAATATCTTCGGTCTAAGCCCGAACTGGTTCTCTGACCCGATTCTTGCGAAAACCATGGTGTTGATTGTAAACACATGGCTAGGTTTCCCTTACATGATGATTCTGTGTATGGGTCTGCTTAAAGCGATTCCTGATGACCTATACGAAGCGTCAGCAATCGATGGTGCGAACTTCTTGGATAACTTCAAGCGTATCACGTTCCCATTGATGATTAAGCCGCTAACACCGCTACTGATTGCAGCGTTTGCCTTTAACTTCAACAACTTCGTAATGATTCAATTATTGACAAACGGTGGCCCGAACATGATTGGTACTTCTGAGCCAGCGGGTTACACAGACTTGCTTGTAAGCTACACCTACCGAATTGCATTCGAAGGCGGCGGCGGTCAAGACTTTGGTCTAGCAAGTGCTATCGCGACGCTTATCTTCCTATTGGTTGGTGCACTAGCGTTACTAAACCTTCGTTTCACTAAACTGTCTCAAGATTAAGGAGCACGACAATGGCTATGGTACAAGGTAAAGGCCTTAAATACCGAGTGTGGGCAACACATGCACTGTTGTGGTGTTTCCTGGCAATGATTATCTTCCCACTACTGATGATCATCGCAATTTCGTTCCGTGAAGGTAACTTCGCAACAGGTAGCTTGATTCCAGATAACCCATCTCTGGAGCACTGGAAACTTGCACTAGGTATCTCAGTAACAAACGCTGATGGTTCGGTAACTGCACCACCATTCCCAGTACTGACTTGGTTGTGGAACTCTGTGAAAGTTGCGGGTATTACATCGATTCTGATTGTGGCACTGTCTACGACATCAGCTTACGCGTTTGCTCGTATGCGCTTTAAAGGTAAGAACACAATCCTGAAAGCGATGATGATTTTCCAAATGTTCCCTGCGGTATTGGCTCTTGTGGCAATTTACGCATTGTTCGACAAACTTGGACAATACGTACCATTCTTAGGCTTGAATACGCACGGCGGTTTGATCTTCTCTTACTTAGGCGGTATCGCATTGCACGTATGGACGATTAAAGGCTACTTTGAGACGATTGATAACTCTCTAGAAGAAGCTGCAGCATTGGACGGTGCAACGCCATGGCAAGCATTCAGACTGGTTCTACTGCCGTTGTCTGTGCCAATTCTAGCGGTTGTGTTTATCCTGTCGTTCATTGCAACAGTGGGTGAGGTTCCAGTAGCTTCTATTCTGTTAACTGATGTGAACTCTTACACGCTAGCAGTAGGTATGCAGCAATACCTATACCCTCAGAACTATTTATGGGGTGACTTTGCGGCAGCAGCTGTACTTTCAGCGCTTCCTATCACTATCGTGTTCTTACTTGCTCAACGTTGGTTAGTTGGCGGTTTGACGGCAGGTGGTGTAAAAGGATAAGCTGTATCCTATAAGAAAGAAAAAGAGCGACCTTCGTGGTCGCTCTATATTGGCATTTTTATTACATCATTTGGTTTGGCCGCCGATCAGTAATAAAAATAACCCTCAGGTTACGCATAGCTGGCTACTAATCAGGTTCCTTACGCTATTAATGATTAGTGGTTTTTGTAACTCTAACCCAGGTACTTACTTGGGTTTTTTTATGTCTGCTACTTTAATCTTGTCTTTGTGTCAGCTTTACTCGTTCACTGTCTATCCAGCGCGGTTGTTATGTTTACAACGGCTTAAGTATTCAAAGTTTCGAGTCACTTCTCTCCTAAATACCAACTACTTCATCTCGTTTGCTTATAGAAATGAACTAGTCTCACAAATCAGACATTCAGTATAAGGGGCTATTAGCCTATTGATATATTGCTAATATTCCATTGCGTGATACTTCAATGATTTGTATGCAACAACCTCTGCAATTGCACGGAAAATGTATATGGAAACGAGGCGCCGGTGCAAACTCTCTACTGGCCATTTGTTCGGTTTATAGGTGTGCTTTTATGTATAGATTTTAGGGTGTGTTATCGGAAGTGGAGGAAGCAATAATTAAACTAGAACTCTTTACTCGAAGGTGCACAACCAAGGTGTTGCAGTAATACATAGATACTTTCTTGATCTAAGGCCACGCGACGAAACAGGTCCGCAAACGTCGAGTCACCGCCGAAACAGGTTTGGATGTAGTGGTTGATCTCATTACTGTCGTAGCCTTCGACGTACAAAGTTCTTACCCATTGGTACTCAACAGCCTTCAAATTATTCAGTGTAGCTTCGCTAAGAGTGGGGCGTGTGACGCTCAAGTGTGGCTCCGGGAAATTTAATACATCCATTATGATTGGCGGTATTTAACCAGAGCAAAATGACGACTTTATTACAGTCAAAATAAATCATTGAGCTTAGGGCAATTCATTCTAAGTGTTGGCAGAGAATCACGCTCTATGAGCGTAACAGAGTGCTTTTGGGGCTTATTGATAGGAAGGTAGGGGTAGATAAACGAATGCCAAGCGAGTGCCTGGCATTGAAACTATTTGGGCTGAAAAATAGCTGTTAAATGATACTGTGGGGCTAATGATTAACCTTATTTCAGGTACTTCACGTGCGCTTCCATCTCTTCACCGATCTGCTTTCGCATGTTCATGAGGCGAATCGCTGAATCTCTTAGTTCGATGTCTTCTGGTGTTTCTGGAACCCATTCTGGGACTTTAGTCGGGTTACCATTTTCATCCACCGCAACCATAATAACGATACAGTGAGTGGTTAGTCGGTTATTCAATTCTTTAGGATCGCTGGCTTGTACATCGATAGCAATATGCATAGAAGAGGAACCGGTATAGATGACTTTTGCACTTACTTCTACCAAGTTACCTACATGGATTGGGGCAACAAATCGAATACCACCAGCGTAGGCTGTAATGCAATATTTGCCACTCCATCCCGCAGAGCAAGCATAGGCCGCTAAATCGATCCATTTCATTGCTGCGCCACCATGAACCTTACCACCAAAGTTCACATCCCCGGGTTCAGCTAAAAAACGCAGAGTAACGTCTCGTTTACCATCTTGTCGGCTATTGTTACTGCTCATGTGTCTTCCTTCATTATTATTTTATTGCATAACATGCGTGTTACTTGCTAATAACAATATACTTAAGACGAAATAATTTAAAGCGGATAATCTCAAGGTTACGAGTATTTTTTCAAACGGATGACAAGCAGGTGAAGGTTGTTGTTTGTTGGGCTTATGAGGCGGCGGACTAGGCTCATGGAGTTCGATACTGAAAAAAAACACCTAGCGCAGTGCTAGGTGTTTCTAAGCTGTTAGGTACTCATCGCGGTACCTTTATAATGTTAGCCAACTAACCGTTGTTTTATCTGGTTCGTTAAAGTGATTCTATCTTCATTACCACCAAAGTGGTAGTTAAAAGTCTTTATTGTTGAGCTCACTTTTACTGTTGTATGAAGTATAGATCCTTCGCGTAGATATTTCCTTTCGGATTGTTGTTTGGGAAGCCTTTGAGGGTATTTCGCACTAATCGAGTGTGATTGTAGTGATATAGAGGCATAACTGCTGCAGATTCGTTTAATATCGACTCAGCATGCTGGTATAAAGCAAAGCGATTAGCCTGATCTTCGGTCTTGCTTGCTTGCTGTAAAAGCTCATCGTATTCTGGATTACAGAAACCGCTTTCGTTTGCAGTGTGATCGCAAGTGAATGCTTCTAGAAGAGCAGAAGGTTCTGGGTAATCGCCAAATGCCCATGAACGAGCAAGTTGATAGTCTCCGGTTCCTTTTGCTGCGACGTATGCTTTCCATTCCATGTTTTGTAATTCAACGTTCACCCCGAGAGGCTTCCACATCGAGGCAATTGCGATGGCAATTTTTTTGTGGTTCTCGCTGGTGTTATAGGTGAGTGTGAATTTCAGAGGGTTTGCTTCGTTGTATCCAGCGTCTTCAAGTAGCTGTTTCGCTTTGGCTTTGCGTTCGACACTATTTAATGCTTCAAATACTGATTTCGGCGCCGTGTAGTTAGGAATATTATTCGGTGTCACGCTGTAGGCTTCGGGTTCACCTTGCCCTGTTACCTTATCTACTAGTATCTCACGGTCGACGGCCATGCTTAGTGCTTGACGTACTCTGGCATCATCAAATGGTGCCTGACGCGTATTGAACGAGTAGACGTAAGAACCTAGCAAAGCTTGCGCTTTAATTTGCTCTGGGCTCTCTTTGACAAGTTTTTGGTAGTACTCAAGCTGCACGCGATTGGTCATATCAATCTCACCGGACTGATAACGAATAAGCTCGGCGTTTTGAGATGATAAACCTAGGTAGGTTACCTTATTAATAACCGTTGAATCGTTATCCCAATAGTTTGGATTTCTCGTCACTTCGACGTATTCATTGGGAACCCATTTACTGAGAGTGTAAGCACCATTGGTCGCAATGTTTTCTGCACGAGTCCATTGCTCTCCTTTCTCTTCTACTAATTTAGTTGGCAGAGGGAAGAAGGTTTTAATACTCATTAAACTCATGAAGTAGGGAGTAGGTTTCGATAAGGATATTTCTACCGTACGATCGTCGAGTGCTTTAATCCCTAGCTCTGAGGGATCTTTGTCTCCAGCTAGAATTTCACTGGCGTTGACGATATTTGCCGTCGAGAAAACAAAACCGGTGTTATTGCCCGTTTTAGGAGACACGGCACGTTGCCAACCAAACACAAAGTCTGCTGCGGTCACAGGATCACCATTTGACCATTTAAGGTCGTCTTTTAAAACGAATGTGACCGTTTTGCCCCCGTTGCTGAATGTCCAACTTTCAGCTTGTCCTGGAATTATTTGTCCATCGCTGTTCTCGATAACAAAGCCTTCGAACATATCGTTGACGATAATGTCTCCTGGCATGCCAGAGTTGACGAAGCTAGGGTCTAGCGTATTTGGCTCTGCACCATTACCACGAACAAAATGCTGTTCTTTGGCGAGTAAAGTACCAGAGGGCACAGAAGCAGCAATAGCTGAAGTGGAAGAGAGTGCGATAAGCGATGAGATAAGCAGAGGTAGCTTTGGTTGAGTCATTGTAATTCCTTTTACAACTTAAACAGTACTCAATGCATTAAACATGACTCGGGCAAAGGTTGCAATACAGTAAGTGTGCATTAATGGAATTTGAAAGCGGTGTGAAAAAACGAAAATGCCTGCGGAGTAACGCAGGCATTCTTAAGTGAAACTTGTTTGTGTGTAGGAAGCTTAAAGCATGGGAATTTTGCCTAACTTTGTTGAGGTAGTGGCGCTTCCAGTCTTGGTTTTCTTTTTACTTGAGCAAGGATAACACCAGAAACGACCATGATACCGCCAATGATATGGAACTGGTTAATCTCTTCGCCTAACCATGTCGATGCTAATACAATCGCGACGACAGGCATTAGGTTCATGAACATCGCACTTGAATCAGCGCCAATCGTGTCAATTGCTTTAACCCACATCCAAGGTGCCAAAATGGAAGCCGCTACAGCTGCGTAAGCAATCAAAGGAATGGCTTGTTGTGAAGGGACGAGTTGTTCGCTCGTTAACCAAAGTGGTGCCAACATCGCGACCGCGAATATCCCTTGCATGTAGATGACTACCCAGTTGCTGATCGGCATTTTCCAACGTTTTAGCAACACGCAGTAAGAAGCGTACACACAAGCTGCGATTAACATGTAGCCATCGCCTTGCGTTAACTCCTGATGGATGAAGAATAGGGGATCGCCTTTACCAAGCATTAATGCTAAGCCTGATAGAGACAACACACCGCCTACAATACTCAAACTTGAAATCGACTTGTTAAGCAGTGGAACGCTAAGGAATACGCTGATCAATGGCACTAATGATGTAATCAAAGCCATGTTCGAAGCGGAAGTGGTTAAGCCTGCGTAGTAACCTAAAGATTGGTTCAACACCATGCCTAGAAAGCCAAGGAAAGCCAGCTTGGATAAGTTTGGTTTGATGATTGGCCACTGTTTGATAACCGAGCGAATGCAGAAAGGAGTCAGAATTAACATCGCAATAAACCAACGGTAAAAACTCATCGCGCTTGGTTCGATGGTGCTTGCAGCGAGCTTGTTGACTATCGCATTGGCACCCCAGATACAGACTGTGAAAAAAGGTAAAAGATAATGCATGTGAATTCCATCGCAAAATGAGTTGATGCGGCTAGTTTGACAGGTCGTTATACTTACAGATATCTTTAAAAAGACATCAGGCGCGATAGGAAGACAAGATTGAAAAAACACTCAAGAAACCTGCACCCATCCTTATCAATTGATAAGGCACCATCCAACGTATTTATGAATTTCGAAGCGTTCTTATCGAATACCGAAACTCGTGTCCACAGTCACCCCTGGGGGCAAGTTCAACTGATCAGTGGTGGGATTCTTGAAATGGAAGCAGAGGATACGCGCTTCCTAGCACCACCACACCTTGCGATTTGGGTACCTGCAGGGGTCAGGCATTGCAGCTATAACCGTAAACCTTTGGACTACTGTTCACTGAATATCGCACCAGAGTTAACTCAGCACCTACCAGAAAAGACCAGCCTCATTAAGATCACGCCGATAGTCTCTTCGATCATTGATGACTTTCGTCAACGTGATATCAACGTCGCACAAGCCGAACCAGACAAGAGGTTAGTCCAGGTCTTATTGGATCAACTCGCAGAGCGCCAAGTTGAACACCACTTCCTACCGTCTACTGACAACAAGTACCTTGCGCCTATTTTGGCGGCGATAGAAGAGAATCCAACGGATGAGATTTCGTTGAAAGATTGGGCGGAGAAAGTACATGCTACCGAGCGCACTTTGTCGCGTCACTGCCAAAGCGAACTGGGCATGAGTTTTACTGAATGGCGACTGCGCGTTCGTTATTTATACTCAATGGATCTGCTAAGAAATGGGCAGTCGGTTAAAGAAGTTGCGCTTACATTAGGCTACAACCAAGCCAGTCCTTTCATCAGTATGTTCAAGAAGTACTCAGGACAAACACCAGAGCAGTATAAGAATCGATTGTTGTGATTGGTTTCTTTGGACTTGATTCCTTCTAATCACTCTCAGTTACTTTTTAGATTTAACGTTTTGTTATTAATAGTAAAAAATGCGCCTTGATAGAATGCGTACACGTCGAATTATTCAAAGGTTTGGATTTGGTTATATAAGCATTTAGTTTTTTTAACGTAATTAAGTGATGATTTTTATTACCACTTGCCCTAATTACAGAGGAAAATCTTGAAGTTCCAAATCTCAATCATATCAGCGCTAGTTGCCACACTGACTGCATGCGGAGGCGGTGGTGGCGGTTCGACCCCCCCGGCTCAAAAGAAACAAACTGTAGTGCCTCAAATGTCGGTCACTCCGGCAAAAGGTAGCGTGGCTGATCCAAAAGATGATGTAGCAAAGAAATTTTCTTGCAGCCCTGCCATGTACTCGGCTAACACTATCGGTAGCACTGATATCAAAGAGTGCGAAAAGACTCTGAACCTGTTTAACATTTACAGTATTGGTTGGAAAGATGAGTTCAACAAGGGGCTAACAGCTAAGGAACAAAAAGATCTAAAAGACTTCTATGGTGTTTATGGTGCAGACGGTAGAGTCGAAAATTTCGTTAACACCAAGCAAGCGATCGAAGCAAAAGATTGGATCAGCTATTTTTACTATGACGCAAACTTCCAAGATTGCGAAGCTCGCCGTTACAAATCATATGCTAAAGAAAGCAAAGTTGGCGACGACATTACTGAGCTTCGTTATAAGTACAGTGTTGACGCCGACGCTGCTACAAACACACCCCAACAAAACATAAGTAACTACACGGCTTGGCAAAGTGACTCTGCGAAAAACACAGTGATTGGCCTAGTGACCAACATTACAAAGGGCAGTATTCAGCATAAACAACAACTGAAAAGTTTTAAATCTGATAGCGGGCGTTCTGTTGATAACGTCAGCTTCAGCAAGATGTTTAGAAATAGCTACTTTTTAGAGTCTTATGACAATGGCGAGGTTGAGTACCAAGTTGTGGGTGGCAAAGTGATTGATAGGTATTTTAAGTCAAAATCGTCAGACCCTGATACATATTATGCCGTTAACTTAATTTCTGCATATTTCCCGGATGTAGGCACCCGAATTAACTGGTGTGTTCGAGGAAGTCAACTCGTCTCAAATCAAGAGAAGCCAATCAGCGAAGCTCAATATAATCGCATTATAGATGACGGTGACTTAGGTGCTGCGTATTGCGACCCATTTGATAAGAATATTGGCAAAGTTCGTTATTATGATACGAAAGGAAACAAAGTATTAGGCAGCTCAGCTATCGCCAACGAGTTAAACAACAAGTTGGTACAAGGCACCGTTATCAAAGATAAGTTGGAGCAACGCGTTAAAAACAAGAAGCTGTACTTAGGAAAAACACATAGTGAATATTTCCAAGATACTTCTCTGGCGAATCAAGTTGACCAGATTAAAGCTGACTTGACGCAGTAGCTTTCAATTAACCTTATGCAATGAGCCATCACTAAGCTTGTCAGCTAGCGCAAATGTGTTGTTTGCGTTAGCTGCTGCAATAGTGCTTGTTCATAAAGTACATCATATGCCCTTCTCACTACGCTCTGCTATTTATGTGGCGCTACCGACGAATCTTTGATCATAAACTTAGATTTGTTTAATAAATGTGCTGTCACATCAAAGATATGTGCACGACAATATTCTTATGAAAACGAAGTATTCGTTAATAAGTAAACCCATGCAGTAGAGGCTTAATGCCGTATCTATATATTAATTATCAGCCGGATTGTTATTCACTGTCTGGGCGGTTTTATACAGATAGGCAAGGTAATTAACCTCGTTGATTTTACAAAACGTAGCAGTTCGAAAATAAAGAGTGACAATGTCGAGTTACAAATACGAGCGTTTACTCTCAACCACGATAGACAACGCTTTATTGCACCTTTGGATTTCGGTTGCCAACTCAAGAAATCATGTTTCTAGAGATGTCCGAAACCAGATATTGGTGCGATGGTTTAAGCCAAAAATAGATAAGATCCAATATAAAACAATTAAGAAAGAGATAAAGTCGATCATACAGGCTGGAAAGTATGGTACAGCCTTACTTGAAGAGCGTTTATGTGAGCTTAGAGAGCTATCCCAAAGCTACAGGGATAGGTTGAATGACATGCATAAGCTTCACTATCTACTTGAATACTTGCGAGAAGATCATGGGATAACGGCAGACCTTAATGAAGGTGTGTCTGAATATCTTCCTAGTTCTTTATATGTCTCTCAGGCACATCTAGAGCAATGCTTCTCAGATGAGCAGCAGCAAATTAAGCCATTAACGATCAGTTTATCCAATATTAACGTGGACAACTTTATTCATATTGTCCAACTGTTTGGCTTTCATAAAGTCGAACTCAATACGCATCCTACTAGCAAATTGCCAATCGTAGAGCTTTCTGTCGTTAACTAAATTGGCAGGATAGGAATTTAGTCCTTATTTATTAAGGGTATAAAACATAAAACCAGTTATTATTTTTGAAGGTGGACAGTATCATTTTTTTTAAAAAGAAGGAAAAAAGCATAGATCAACCTGATCACAATATGGATATTGTTGATTCATTGAATCGTTCTTTAGCAATGGTGTCGTTTGATACTCGCGGGCATGTGTTAGACGCGAGTGAGCCATTCTTATCACTGATGGGCTATTCACTGGATGAAATAAAAGGTAAACATCACTCACTATTTTGCTCTGACGAGATAGTGAATACTTCTCACTATACGCAGTTTTGGCGAGACCTTGCTGCAGGTTCAAAGAAAAGCGCTGTTTTTCCTCGTTACGCGAAGGGAAAGCGACAAGTTCATATCGATGCGACTTATTGCCCAATCATTTCAAATGGGGAAGTGCAAAAGGTCGTTAAAGTTGCCGCTGATGTTACCGAGTCTCATGTAAAGCAGACTCTAGACAGCGAGCTATTAGACGCACTCAACCAAACCTTTGCGACTATTTCGTTTACGCCTGATGGCAATATTTTAGATGCAAATGACAACTTCCTGAAAACCTTGGGTTACTCAAAAGAACAGGTTATTTCGCAGAATCATCGGATGTTCTGTTTTGACGAATTTTACAAAGAGAACCCTAACTTTTGGAAAGAGCTGCAATCGGGTCGAGCATTTACTGGGCGCTTCTTAAGAAAAGATCGACATGGTGGGAAAGTTTGGATTCAAGCCTCTTACAGTCCAATAAAGAACGAGCGAGGAGACGTCTATAAAGTCGTTAAGTTTGCTTCCGATATTACCAATGAAGTGCTGCAAGAAGAGGCGGCCTCGGATGCGACGTCTATTGCTTACAGCACCGCGGTAGAGACAGCACAAGTGGCAAGCGATGGGCAATCTTCTCTCGCACTGACCCGTGAGCTGTCTAAAAATGTGGTTGAAGATATCGAGAAGTCTGAAAAGTTGATTCGTCGACTGACTGAATTATCGGGCAGCATCGAAAACATTGTGCAGGTCATTGGCAATATTGCTGATCAAACGAATTTATTGGCGCTTAATGCAGCGATTGAGGCGGCTAGGGCTGGAGATTACGGCCGTGGTTTTGCCGTGGTTGCTGATGAGGTCAGGGTTTTAGCTTCGAGAACATCAGACTCAACAGAGGAAATCAGTCGAGTAGTTGCAGAGAACTTATCTCTAACCAACGATATTACTCAATCTATGGAAGTTATCAGTCAATCGTCTATCGAAACAAACGATAGGCTAGAAAGCGTATCTGTTGTGATCGAAGAGATACAAAAAGGCGCGGAAGATGTGGCTAGATCTGTCTCGAACTTAACTTAACCGAAGATAGCAGGGCGCAAGTGATTTACTTTCGCCCTGTATCACTAATATAAAGCGGCTTATTCGCGTTCGGGAGTAAGCATACCAACCCTATATACCTCCTACCCAGCATGGATCATTGCAAGTTTGTATACAGCTATACCTTACGGCTTAAATATTATGGCTGTAGCTCAAGTAAGATTTATAAACAAACAGATTGCATATAAATTGTGTTTTGTAGAGTATGGGGGCACTCATCAATGGTGGGTGAATAACAACAATAACAAGGATAATAAAAACAATGAAAATGCGTTTAAATCTAAGCCTCTTGCTGATTTCGACGGCTCTTAGTCCAGTTGCGCTTGCTAATACTAGCTACCCTGATGGTTACTACCTTGAAGCAGAGGGACTAAGTGGGGATGCCTTAAAAGATATGCTCGGTGTGATTGCTGCTCGCGGGCAAAAGCAACTCACTTACACTCAGGTGTGGTCTGCATTGAAAGACACCAACGAAGATCCGAATAACCCGAACAATGTGATTTTGTATTATAGCGGTCGTTCACAATCCAAAGACTTTACGTCATCAGGCAACAACGACAAGAATGCTTGGAACCGTGAACACCTTTGGCCAAAATCTTTTGGTTTCAAGCGCAAAGATCAGTGGGGTTACACTGACATTCATCACCTACAACCAACCGACGCAGAGATTAACTCAATTCGCTCGAACAAAGACTTCGATTTTGGTGGAGCGCCATTGAAAAAATCACCGCTTAACAAGACGGATTACGACAGCTTTGAACCTCGCGATGCGGTGAAAGGGGATACCGCTCGTTCGCTTTTTTACATGGCGGTGCGCTATGAAGGAAATAACGCGAAAATGCCGGACTTGTACTTAGTTGATGACACGTCGAGTTCTTCAGGGCAACCTAAGGTTGGAAAGCTGTGTACATTACTGCAATGGCATAACGCCGACCCTGTCGATGATTGGGAACGTAATCGCCATGAAAAAGCTGTTAAATGGCAAGGCAACCGTAACCCGTTCATTGATAACCCAAGCTGGGTAAATGACATATATGACAGCCGCTGTAATGGTTGATACATAAACTGAAGTCAATGCAGTGAAGCCATCCTAGTGATGGCTTTTTATCTTGCGAACACTTTATTAGTGAGTGCTATTTGCAGTAGAGAACACTTAGTGTATCGATAAGCAACGTCGTTAAGCTTCAGCTAAGCTCTTTGTGTTTGTGTTGAGTGATATGCAGGTTCTAGATAACGATTGAGTGATATCCAAGTGTTGGTACCAGTTATTGAAAACCAGTTCGAAGTCATTAAGAGTAATCCGACCAAACGTATGATTTCGATATTGCTCACAGAGGTTAAAAAGTCGCTGAGCATTATTGATTGGTGATTTAAAGCGAATCAAAGAGCTGTGAGCAGTGACCTGTTTGTATCGACTATCGAAAGTGACTCGTAGCCCTTCTTCTACTAACGCTTCACGTAACTTGTTTCGGAACTGTTCAAGTCCATTACCTACAGTAAAGCCTTGGAGGATGATACAGTTTTCAGAAGCACTTATACCTTTATATTCAATCTCAATGGGTGCAATTGAACCTACAACTTTATTAAAAACCTCAATGTAGGATTGAGCATTAACCTGGGTAATTTCAAAGTTAGCAACGCATGAAATGATGGAAAGAATGGTTAAATGCAACTCTTCCCTAGGATGATAATATTGGTCGGGTTCGAGTATGTGTACAGCTTCTTGAAATCTCATTATTTCATCGAGAAGAGCATTGTTGCCTTGTTTTAGATAGGCTAGAGCAGTGATCCCTCTTCGAGTGTCGTTGGGGAGATCTAATAGATGTGAATCTAGTTCATATTGGTCGGTTTCAGATGCAACTTTAAAGCGTTGCCACATCTTGCTGTAAATATCTTCGCTCACAGGTTTCCTTCGATACTTATTGAGACAACAGGTAAGTACAGAACTTAGTCCATAGAGATGAGTGGATTAAATTCATCCTCACTCAAATATTATGTTTAGCTGTTCTATTACTCGGTTGTGTGGGTTTAGGCTTCAACAGCTCCTATTTTCTTAGACATATTAAAACCAGTAATAGAGAAGCCCACTGCTTGGTAGAGCTTCAGTGCTCTTTCATTATGGTATGCAACTCTCAACTTTATTTGTTCAATACCATGCTCCTTAAGCTGCTGCTCTAATAGGCTCAGAGCTTGCTTTCCATAGCCAGCACCTCGGTACAAATTAGATACGTAGAAGTCGTAGATGAAGGTAGATTTATCTTCTGTATTAATGGAGTGCCAAAGGTAGCCGACGAGACATGCTTGTCCATTTAACTGAGCTTCAATACAAAGAAGCGAATGCTCGTTTCCTTCAAGGCCATTCGGGAAGCAACGATGTAGATCTTTTTTAGCTAGCTCAACGGATCGCTCCATAGAGTGGCCATAGTTTTTCGCTATTTCACTGCTGTAATCGTCAATAAAATAGTCGCAGTAAGCGGGGTACTCTTCATGGCGCATTTCTCTAAGTTTAATCATGTATCTCCTTACTATGTACTTAAATAAAATCGAGATTCAAGGGGCAGATGCGATGTCTTAACTGTAGGTTAGCTCGAAAGGTAAACATGGTATGCCTTGGTGATATTTAAGCTGCCAACCAGCCTCAGTCAAAACCCATATAGAGCAACGTTTGGCATAGTTACTCATATCACCAAGTTCACTTACCAAAGCAGTCTGATATTTTAGTAAGTGTACCGAAGGGCTTAGTAAAAGGCATTCGTAGTTTTGTGAGTGAATTTTTGAGGTGGAAGGTTCCTCTGCTCTCATCATTTTGACGATAGACATAAAGTCATAGCTATCGCCACTGCGACCGACTTCAGAAAAATCGGGATGTATTAAACGCTTAATATCATTGTTGTTTTGTCGAACTTCATATTGATGAAGATCGATTTCTTGCTGAATTAAAATGTCCAATAGAGCTCCCTAGCGTAGATTTCAAATTACCAGTTATCATGTTACGTACCATCCCTAGAAGCATTGTATAGAGTGCTTAGGGGCTTCGAGGCTTGGTAATAAGCGTTTTGTTATAGAGTGGTTCCATTTACTAACGACCAGTGGTGTGGCATTAATTCACGGATAGTTTTGAACACCAGCTTATTCTCTTTTGTTGAGATAGCTGCTTTAACGTCGCCTCCCCAATGAACCAGTCTTTCTTGGCAGACTCCACAAGGAGATAGCACCAAAAACTCAGTACTCTCGTCTTCTCGACAGATACACAGAGAGTGCGTGACTTTTTCGTTCAATTTATGCGCTTCCAGAAAGGCGCCGACCTCCATACAAAGAGAAAGTGCATCATTTTTCGTATCGGGAGCAATACTAGTTAAAACTTTGCCTGTTTCCGTTCTTACAGCCGCAGCCCCGCCCCGGCCTCGCGGATACCGTTTTTTAATCAGGTCAACGGCAGCGTGATATAACTCCTGTTCTTCTTGTTCCATAGTATCCTCTCAAGCTGCCACTGTTTGTAGCTAGTTAATGATGACGGCCGTTTTCGCCAACTTGTCACCTATTCTCTGCCTCTTTTTACCAAGAATAAAAAATGCGTCGATAATGCCAAGCAATGGTGATAGCAAATTACGAAAGAGTGATTGTGTTAAACTACAACTTTCTCCTGTAACCGAATCTATAACCGAAATTCCCAGTAGTTTCTTGCCAAGACTTTGACCTCTCGGCAAACCATCAGAAAGTAGGAAGTACGAAGCTGCTATCAAGCTCGCTGACCAACCTGTTATATCTTGAGATAAGCCGATTGAATTACCTAACGAAAGAAAGAGCATGAATATGATAGCACTAATGAAAGTATCGATGAGCTCCCCTACATAACGACGCCCTGGGCTTGCTAGCTTATGAGCTGTAATTACACTGTCACTATTGTTTTTCACTTTTTCCCTTTATATGAATTGGATATTTGAGTTGCTTGATGATGTCAGGTCCACCTAGCTATGTTTTAGCGCGCTGTGACCTCCTTGGACGGATACTCTCTAACATACAGGGTCAATTAATTTGGATGATGACCCTGAAAATCGTGATGGTGTTGCCTGTAAAGAATGAACCGCGTAGCCAAATATTAAGCTATTAGCTTTTGTTGTTTTTACTCTTGGTAATATATATAAAACTTATACTTGTTAGTATTTATTAAACAGACGTCGATGCATGATCGCTTCACAAAACGGAATCTCACTATTGAGTGGTTGCGTTGTTAGGTGTGCATTTAACTTATTGACTTGGTTGTACTTAATTATTTGATGTTGTAGCGAATATGACTTTACGCTGTGACAAGAGCGTTCGATTTGAATAGGTGGCTGGTTAATTCATGTCTTTTTATTGTCATTGCTCAGACATACCTAATACCCAGTCAACTCCATATACCCTGTACCTGAGTGTGTTCCTTTAATTGAGATTGGACCCTCCCAATAGGGAACCGATAGTGGCATTTTTGCGTTTGGGTTGAGTGCCGAGACTGTCAGTTCTATTTGCTGGCTTGGAATTGAAACCAGCCACTCTGTTGGATAATCGCGCCCATCAATTACTGTTTGTTTGGTTGCAGTGAGAGTAATGTCTTGCTGCGAAATGGCAGTACCAGAACCATTTTGCTGCATCAATCTTGCGTGAGCATAACTGGCTTCGCCTGTTGCTGAGTTTCGCAGTTGGAACACGACTAGGCTGGTTTCATCACTGAGCCTAAGTGCAAACCAATCCCAGCCTTGTTGAGAGTCGAGTAAGAACTGCGAGCTCCATTCTCTGTCTATCCAACCTTTGCCTGAAACCGGATGTGTCACACCATCAATCGTCACGTCGCCTGATACATCGATGAATGGTTGGCTGTAGTAGTAGGAGGCGACTTTTCCGTCACTGCTTTTGGTGCTGTAGCCTTGCTCTCCTTGTTTTTGATAGGGAGCGTTGCTAGTCAGTGTTAACGAGTAGCCAAACTGTTCTGAGTTAGCATTTAATGTGGCTGGGAATAAGTCATCAGTAGAAGATGTCCACTGCCAATCATCAAGATAGACGCGAAATGGTGATGTGTTGACCCCTGCCAATTCTGCGTGATCGCGTGACCATTTTTCATCGGCGTAGTGTTTGTCTTCGGTGGTGACGGCACTGTGCGCCATGTAGATCTGTTGGCTTTGCCATGCGGTTGACTTGTTTTGTTCGGCGCTGTTTTCTGGAGCTGCGGCAAAGCGGAACTGTGTCCATTGTACGCCTAGTGTGTTGCCGTCCTCATCGATAAGGTTGGCTGTTAGGTACCACCACTCATGACGGAAACTCGGGTGCGCTTGATGGTCTTCGGGGAAGGTGAGTTCAACGCCTTTAATGACGGGACTGAATTGATCACTCTGCTGTTCGCTGTTCCCGCCGAGTATTGATCCCATGTTTTGAGAGGAATTCGGATCGACTTTGTCACAACCCCATAGAGATAGCAGACCCAGTGAGATAGCAGATAGTCTGATTAACTTACTCTTCAAGCCAATGTTCATTACAACACCTCACTTTGCAAACTGGATACCACAGGCTTACTGACCAATCGCCATAGAGGAATGAGTGTTGCAATTACAGCCACAATAATTGTGATGAAGGAAATACTGAGCGCATCACTCCAATTCCACTGATAATTTAAGCTCCAACCGAAGGCGCGAAGGGTGACGATGTCTGTTAGTACGTAGCCAACCATAGCTCCTAGTGGGATGGCGATAACCAAAGTAAAGGTCACAAGCACAACGATTTGCCCGATTACCATCGCCATCAACTTTTTACGGCTTACGCCAAGCGCATACAACCTTGCGATAGCGGCCTTACGAGCATCGAGCAGCATGAAACACGCACAGAATAAGCCAATGACAGCAACCATCAAGGTGACGCCATTTAGTGCGCGTGTTATGGCGAAGGTTTGTGAAAAGATGTCTAAAGCGAGAGATTTGATCTGCGCTTGATCGTAGAGCTGACTTGGGTGCAAGTTCAATTGCTGACGTAATTGTTCATAGACTCGTTTTTGGTCCCCAGAGACTTTAACCCCTAGGCTAGTCGGCAAGTTAGTAAAGCCGCTTTCACGCCATAAACTCGGAGCAAGCAATACCTCGCCATTGGGTGAGCCGTAGTCGTGGAAAATCGCCCCGACGACTAGTGACTTGTTTGGAATAGAGTCGAGCTTAAGTTCGCTATTCAAAGACAAACCAAGCTTCACCGCCGTGGGTTCGCTGATCGCTACCAGTTCACCCTGATAGAAGCGTTGCCAAAAGTTATCAAGCTGTGATTGGAACACCATGGTTTGCGCTAATGTATCTTTGTCTTTGGTGCCGAGTAACGTGGGCAAACCTTGTAAGCTATCGTCGACATAGTATTGCTTATAAACGGTTTCAACGTTCTCAAACTGTTCTAACGCACGCTCTACATTGGCGATTTCACCTTGAGCAGGGCTAACGTAAATGTCGGCATGCAGCCGTTGTTCTAACCATTGCTTTAGAGTGGATTCAAAGCTGCCTACTAAGGTATTCATTCCCATATTAGCCGTTACAGCAAGAAGCAGCGCCATCATGGCAAGTGAGAGAGGAGAGATGAGCTCTCGCAATTCAGCAAATAGGTACAGCATCAACCCAGACTGAGTGCGCTGTTCACTCCAATTTGCTAGTACGCTGAGCGTTTTAGGCAGATACAAAGGAATAGATACTACTAACACGCCAAGCCACGCCATAGTGAAACGGTGGTGTTCGCTAAGCCACAAGCCAGCTAATGCGATACCCGTGAGTGTTATTCCGATGATAAACAGTTGGTTTTCGTTTGAAGTCTCTGGCGCTTGATAAAAGCCACCATGAGAAGATAGCGGTTGTTGAATGCGTTGTTTAAAGTGCTGCCAGCAGGCAACAAGTGTGGCGGCTAAGGTGAGCAATAAGGCCTGAACTAACCATGACCACTGCCATGTGCCGGGCAGAAGTGTTGCTCCGTATAGTTGTTCCAGCGTTATTGCCACGGTGGGGTGGAGCCAGTGGCTTAATTGAATACCCAAAATGAAACCGAGTGAAGCTCCTAGGGTGACCAGAACGGTCAGTTCAATGAGCAAAGCAGAAAAGACCATGCTTGGTGCTACACCGGCTTGCTGAATTTGAACCAGTAGTCGATTACGTTTCAGTAAACTGTATTTCACGCCGTTATAAGCGATGAACAAACCAACCAAGAACGCGAGCAAGCTCATGGCCGTCAAGTTGAGGTGAAAGCTGTCGGTAATTGAGCCGAGATCGGTACTTTGGTTGTTAGTGATCCATTGCCCTTGTTCTGAGATGAGACTCTGCCAGTTATCTTGTGGTTGGTTCTCGACATTAAAAACGGCGATATAGCTCAGTTGACCTTGTTTGTTGAGCAGTTGTTGAGCGAATCCAATGTCCATCAGCATTCGACTCCCCAGTTGCCACTCATCAGGCAGCACAACCACTTGGGTAACGATGTCATCGAGAGTCAGTGTTTCCACTTCGTCTAAGCTTTGATGTTGCGACTGGCTCATCATTACTATGGGCTTGCCTGCCAAGAACTGAGGTAGGGGAAGTGCATTATCAAAAAGAGATATGCTTTGTTCGTTATCTTTGGAGTAGCGAGCTCTTGAGGTAAGAGCGGCGATGAGCTCACTGCCTTGGATTGACCAACGACGTCCCTGATCGTCTCTCACACGCCCCTCAATCACAGGTAGTATCGCGCTGAGTCCGTTTTGTCTTAGCTTAAAGTAGAGCGATTCAGGTAGGTAGTTTTGTCCTGCTGGTGGAATGATTAGATTTTGAGCCTGAGCGCTCAGTTGTTCGGTGGATTCTGCATAGCTACGTTTGGCATTCAAGTTGATGGCTTGTACCGCGACAAATAAGGTGACTGCCAACACAATACCAATCAAGATTGCCGCAGCTTGCAATGGTGACTGACGATAGTGCGCGGCGAATAGGTTTAGCGTCAGTTTGGTATGTGTGATCGCTAAGCGAGCTAGTAAGCTAGTAGAATTAGCCTTTAGCATGAGTCATCTCACTGGCTTGATTTTGGCTCATATGCTTGAGTTTTCCATTGTCTAAGACCAGCTGTCTCTGCATGAAATCAGCGCATTCAGGGCTGTGCGTTACCAATAATACAGCGGTGTTGCCTTGTGTAGTGATTTCACTTAGTAATCTCATCACCTCCAACCCCGCTTTATGATCTAGATTTCCTGTGGGCTCATCTGCAAGCAAAAGTTTAGGTTTATGAGCCAACGCTCGAGCGATAGCGACACGCTGTTGTTGTCCACCAGATAGGGCTGATACGTGTCTATTAAGTAGTTCACTGATACCTAATGCTTCGACTAAGTAATCACACCAAGCTCCCCATTTCTGTTGGTTTAAATGCAATGGAAAGGCGATGTTTTGTTTTACGTTGAGTGGGGTGAGCAGGTTGAACTGCTGAAAGATAACGCCGAGCTTTTGGTGGCGGAAACGGCTCCAATGTTGGTCTTTCCACGCTGATGTATTTTCACCATCGAGCCACAACTCGCCTTTTGAAAGTGGTTCAAAGCCCGCAATTAAATTGAGTAGAGTACTCTTCCCACTGCCACTTGCTCCAGTCAAAGCAACGCTGACACCAGTCCCTAGATTGAAGTCGAGATTGTCCAGTACTTGATGGCTCTCTTTGCCATCAATAAAGCTCTTACTGGCCTGCTGCAGTGTGACAACTGGGCTTTCCATTTCCTCTCCTTGTAATCAAAAAATGATCATTAAAGGTGTTACGTGTTGGCGATTATTATCACGATAGGCTCTATCAAACTGTAGACGACAATTTCAGTAATTAGAGCGATTTATATCGAATTATTAGTAACTTGTACTTGATTGTTGAAGGAATGGATCAGTTGGTAGCTGGATAAGTACCCCCTAAATAGGTTGTTATTCTCCAGGCTCGGTTAGGGTACTTGGGGTTTCTCGCGTTGATTGGCACCTTCTAAGATTATTTATTAATAACTATATTTTTAATTTATTGTTATGTTATAACATAACCAAAAGTTGTTTTTTGATACTCGGTGGGGAAATTGAATAAACCTGTATTGTCAGTGAAGGGGCTCTGCGCCAATGGTTTAGCAAACTGGAGGGCGGTCTCGGATGTGACATTTGACGTGAATGATGGGGAGTGTATTGCCATCATTGGGCCGAATGGAAGTGGAAAGTCTAGCTTACTAAAAGGAATTACAGGCGAGTACAAAGCCGTTGCCGGTGAGATGTTGTTGTCTGGTATCGAACTTGAAAGTCTAGCAAGGCAGCAGGTAGCAAAAAAGGTCGCGGTGGTTACGCAACATGAGCATGTGGATCCCCGTTTGAGTGTCTCTGAATATGTTGGCTTGGGCCGTACGCCGCATACTTTTTGCTGCAGTGCGAAAGAGCACAAGCGAGCAGTCAAACAGGCAATGGAAGATGTTGGGCTATTACATAAAAGCCAACATAGCTTTGGTGAGTTATCGGGTGGTGAACAACAACGTGCAAGTATTGCGCGAGCATTTGCACAAGAGCCTAGGCTTTTATTGCTAGACGAGCCGACGAATCACCTTGATCCTCTGGCTCGCCTTGAACTTCTGAGCCTTATTAAACAACGCGGCATTGCATCAGTTGTCGTTCTGCATGATTTGCCCTTAGTCGCCCCATTTGCCGATAAAGTTCTTCTTATGTCTGACCAAAAAATGGTCACATTTGCATCGCCAGATACGGTCATTCAAGACCGCTATATGGTGCCCGTTTTTGGATTGCGCGTTTTGTCGTTCAATCACCCCAATATGTGCAGCACCATCCATCACTTTGAAGCTGCATCCAATCACTCTAATTTATCTCTAATAGGAGCAGCCCAATGAAGTGGCCTGTAATTTCTAGCCTTTTGTGTCTTTTACCTTTATCTATTGCCCATGCAACAAGCACTCAATACCCCGTTACGGTAGATAATTGCGGGAGCCCACTAACGATTGAGAAGCACCCTTCGCGTGCGGTCGTGCATGACATAAACATGGCTGATATGGCATTTGCTCTTGGCCTTCAGGAGGACATGGTGGGTGTGACGGGCATTACTGGTTGGTACAAGATGTCTGGTTCATTCAAACAACGCTTAGGCGATATTCCAGAGCTTGCCCCTAAGTACCCGTCATTAGAAACATTGATTGCCTCGGATGCCGATTTCTTTTTTGCTGGCTGGAATTACGGGATGAAAGTAGGGGGAGAAGTGACGCCTCAAACGCTGAAACCCTATGGAATTGATACTTTAGTGTTGTCGGAAAGCTGTATTCATACTCAGAGCCAAAAGCAAGGCGCTACCATGGACTTACTTTATGATGATATGGAAAAGCTAGGCGTTATTTTCGATAAACAGTCAGAGGCCGAGGCTTTAGTGAATAGTTGGAAAGAGAGAATTGCAAAAGTCGCTGAACAACAAAAAGCGTCAGGAAAACCTAGTCCAAAAGTCTTTCTGTTTGATTCCGGTGAAGACAAGCCTTTTACTTCAGGTAAGTACGGAATGCCTAATGCAATGATTGAAGCAGCCGGTGGACAAAATATTACAGGTGATATGGAAGCCAGCTGGGCACGAACTTCTTGGGAAAATGTGGCTAGCGCCAACCCGGATGTCATCATTCTTCTCGACTACCAAACTGCAAGTGGCGCCGATTCGTTGCAACGTTTTCTAGAAGCTCATCCGTTAATGAAATACACCAATGCGGTGACTGCTGGTCGCTATGTCAAATTGCGTTATGAGCAGCTAACCCCTGGGCCAGCCAATATTGATGCTATTGAGAAACTTGCAGCCGCGTTTGTTTCTGAATAGCAGGCAAGGTTATTATCGAAAAGAGTAGTAGTCTTTTGATTTTATTTGATAAATATCGAGTAGCTTGGTTGATGGGTATCGGCGCAATGTTGCTCGCCTTTATGATGAGCTTACAATTTGGCTCTGTCCCTCTTTCTTTTAAAGAGGTGATGGTTGGATTGATCTCTTTTAATGATCCAAGCCCTGATATGACAAGCAGAATACTGTTCGACCTTAGGTTACCTAGGGCGTTATTGGCTGTTATTGCTGGTGCGGGGCTGGCGATGGTAGGAGCCTTACTCCAGACGTCGACACGCAATGACTTAGCGGATCCATTTCTGTTTGGCTTGTCATCAGGTGCGTCTGCTGGTGCAGTATTGGTGATCACTCAATTGGGTGATGCCTTGGGCATTTGGTCATTGCCGGTGGCGGCGTTCTCAGGAGGTATTGTTTCAGCCACAGCAGTTTTGATTCTGTTCTCTATGCAGAAGAAAAAGGGTAACGACAACCTGATCTTGTGTGGTTTGGCGATTTCATTCCTATTTGGAGCAATCACCAGCTTTTTAATCTATTCCGGCGATCAAAGAGCGGCGAGCTCAATTTTGTTCTGGACGATGGGAGGTCTAGGGCTTGCTCGTTGGGATAATTTGATTTTTGCTCTGGTGGGTGTGCTGTGTCTGGTTGCCTTAGTGGTTAAGCGTTATCGCGAACTCGACACTTTATTAGTGAGTGAGCAAACGACTAGCTCATTGGGCATCAACGTTCATCGCCTACAAAGTGAGATTTTTCTCTGCTGCGCGTTTTGCACCGCATCGATCGTGGCAATGACAGGCGTGGTTGGCTTCATTGGTTTGATGGTCCCTCATCTTGTTCGACCGTTTTCTGGGGTAACCCATAAACGAGCCATTCCTTTGATCGCACTTTGGGGGGCGGTGCTTTTGCTTTTTGGGGATGTGGTAAGTAGGACGATATTGGCACCACAAGAACTTCCTGTCGGGATTGTAACTGCGGCGCTGGGTGGGTTGTTTGTTTTGTATCTTGTCTGGCGCAAGTAGCTTGTTGGTTTAATCTGGAAAATTCACTAACCATAGAGCCTATGGAATTCTAACCACTATTTTCACACTGGCACTTTCGACCATCACTCTGGTGGTTGAAAGTGCATTCCTAAATCTCTTCAACTTAAGCAGGCAGCAAGATGATCTTGCCATCCAATCGTGTGGTTTTAGATTCGATAAGATCAATCGCTGTCTGAATTTGTTCGAGAGGAAAATAACGGTCGACTTCGAGTTGAATCTCGTTCTCGATGAAGTGATCGAGCATGGACTCGAATTGGTCACGGCGTACTTTTTTACCTTCAGCTTCTTCCCAATACCTCAAGAAGAAGGTGCTGAAATCGATAGCGTGATCTTTTGCGTATTCGAAAAAGCGTGGCTCATAAAAATCCAGAGACAGCGTGCCATAGTTGATAAAGCGCCCTTGTCTGCCCAGAGTATGAATGAGATCTGTTCCGGGTGACCCGCCAATCGCATCAAATGCAACGGTTGGTTGCGGTAGTCCTAGTTGCTGGATCTGTGCAACTAAGTCATTTTTGGCATCCAACACATGTTTTGAAGTCGTAAGAGCGCGTTTGGGTTGTGACGTCACAACGATGATTTGAAAGCCAAGCGATTGTGATAATTGGGAGAAAATCTTACCAATGGCTGAGTTGCCAGCGTTGATGATTAACACATCTTCTTGGGTCAACTTTGCTACTTCAGTGGCCAGTATCCATGCGGTGAGTGCATTAATGTACAACTGACACGCGTATCCGTTATCTAGATGTTGAGGCAGGTGGAAAAGGTTGTCAGGTGAAACATCGACGTATTTCTGCCATGTTCCACTTGTTGCCACCAGCACTCGCTGGCCCACAGTAAACTCAGAGTGGCTAGATTCTACAACCGTACCTACTGCTTCAAACCCTGGCACTCTGGGCGGCTGGTGGCTGTGTTTGTATTGCCCAACACCGTAAATCGACAATAGGTCACTAGGGTTGATGTTGGTCGCTTCAATTTGTACTCGAACCTTATCTATATCGAGTGCCCCTAAAGTGACATGCTCGATCTTGAGAGATTCTTTCGGCTGCCCGAATCGGAACTGGCTAATTCGGGTGTTTCTTTTGGTATCTGTCATGAGTCGATTACTTAAGTTGGGTTAAGTGAACGTATTCGCTTTCTTGATAGCGCGTTCACAAGCAGTCTGGTGTTGGCAATAGGATATGCATTGGTGGGAACTGGTAAGTTATTCCCATCAATGCTGTTTCATAATGCCAGACTGGTGCTGTTCAACCAAGTAACTCATTTTCGTGTCACTGATTTTGAGACTATATGTCGGATTCTTGTGCTGACTTTGTTTTGTTGTTTGACGCTTGTGTGGCTGTCTGTGTAGTACTTATTGCATTGACTGTAGCTGCCGTAGGCGCAAAGTGTTTATCGTTAAGCGTTACTGTCATCGATTCATGTTTTACGGTTGTAGCTTCGGCTTGAGAGTGAGCGCCGTTTGTTGTTTCTGCCAATGTCATCATTGACGTTGTCGCAAGGATCGTGGCTAGAGTGATTTGAACAAATGTTTTCATAGATTGTTTTCCTATTGGCTAAAGTTATATGTGGATAGCTGATAGGCGCACTATAAAAATTATGGGAAGGTGGTTCTTATCATTTTACGCCATCGTATGATTTTTAGACGGCGTAAAGGTTTGGAGAGAGTAACTGAAAAGTGGGCATAAACCTTACTGTTTATTGCCACGCAGCTATTTATTAGCACATAACTCTTGATTACCACGAAGCTTTCTATTGCAACAATAGCCTCTATTGCCACATCACAAGGATTGCAGCGACGGAAAGCAATATCAGCGCAAGGATGTCTTTGCGGGCAATGCTCTGCCCTAACCAGAAGTAGGAGATTAATACCATAAAGACTACTTCGATTTGGCCTAATGTTTTCACGTATGGCACGGCTTGAAGAGACATCGCGCTAAACCAACCAAGAGAACCAATCACACTCGTTAAACTTGTCATCACAACCAGTTTTGATTTTTTGAATATCAGGTGCAATGTATCTGGCTCTTTAATCAGGAGAAACGTGCAGATAATTAATGTCTGCAGGCTAATGACCAAAAACAGCACCCAAGCAGCGCTATGAGGGAAAGGGAGTCCAATACTTAGGCTCGCTTCACGTACCCAAAGCGAGGTCAAGGCAAAGGCGGTGCTACATGCCATACCCAAGCAAAAGACTTTAGGAGAGAGGCTTCGCCAACCAGAAGCGCTACTCATGATGAGCACGCCCAATGTGCCGATCAATACGCCTATCCAACCTGTAACACTCAACGCTGTACCAAAGAACAACACGGAAAGTACAGCAGAAACAGGAGCTTCACATTTGGCAAGCCCTGCACCTATGGCGTAGTTTTCGAGCTTAAATAGCATCACCATCAAGCCGGTCGCGAGGATCTGCATGATTGCTGCGGCAACGATATAGAAAATAAACTCACCGGAAAAGTTCGGTGCGGAGACTGGCTGCCATTGATACAAAGCGTAGAGGTAGAGCAGGGCGATCGGACCTGCCCATATAAATCTTGCTAGCGTCACACCAGCCACGCTCATGGTGCCACTTAATTTGCTTTGAAAGGCATTACGCCAAGATTGGCTAAAGGCAGCAAGCAGGGTAAAGGCGATCCAACTAAAAGACATGGCGCTTCCGTGTGTGAGGTAATTTAATGATTATGTTAACAAAAAATTACCTGCTAAAAAGTGAAAGCGGTCTTTTTATGAGCAGAGCTTCACCTTTGCCCCGATTTGGCATGGCACTGAAATTTAAAAGATCGGTGTCTTCTTGTTTTTAAAGTAGAACCACCCGCTGATTATTACGAACAGAAAGGCGAAGTAATAGCAGAACGAAGATAGCGACGCCAAGAACGCAAGGTTTTGCTCTATCTCTTGCTCGGAGTAATTGTTAGAAACCAATTTGTAGTAGTAAGCATACAAAATACCGATCAGCCCATAACCGAGGTTAAACATCAAACCTTTGAAGCTAAGAACGGTGGCACGGTTATGCGACTCGGTCTTTTTGTTCAGGTGGTAACTGATAAAAATGTTCATCGTCATGATGATAAAAATCAGCACCAGTGCAGGAATTACCCCATAGATTGACCAACCCAAACTGATCCAATAGTAGGTAGCGATACTTGCTAAGCCCATGACGATAATAAAGGTTTTCGGCTCGATACTTTCTGCCAGTCTACGGCTTTGGCCCGCTAAAATGATTTTTAATAGGCTGATTCCCGCGCCAATAAAACCGAAGTAAATAATTGGAATATCGATGGCAAGATAGTATTGGCTGTTCATAGTGAGGAACATGCGCGATGTGTGTTCGAACAGGCTGTAGTAGAGCAGTATGAAAAGCACGTAGGGCGTAGCGAGTACCCACTTACCTGTATCAGCGGTTAACTTGAGGCTGGCGATGGTCGTTGCTAACTTCGTTTGACCATTTGGTATCACTTTCTTCTCTTCACGCATGTTTACCGTAGCATAAATCGCGAGTAGCGCGACCAATAGCGTGGCAAATACAGGAATACGCATCAGGTCTTTGGTGCTTTCTGGCTCTGCTAATCCAAGAGCATGAAAGATGTTCGCCATGAAATTCACATCGTACATCGCTGCACCGATCAAGGTGACAAAGATACCGACACTAGAGGCGATACGGAGCTGGATTTGTAACACTCTCGGCCACAACTCTTCATTGCCTTGTTCTTTTAAGGTGTCGTAAGCCAATGCTTCATCAGCACCACTTGCTAATGCCATTGCTAGCCCGCTGAGTATCCGGTTAATCAAAAATACCATGAACACCAAGTTAGCGTCTCCGGTTGGCACAAGTGCGATCATGGCGATCTCAATGAACATCACAATCGAAGACAGCACTACAAGTTTTTTGCGACCTAAGGTATCGGCGAACGCCCCTGATGGCACTTCTGCAAGCACGATTGTCGCCGCCCAAACTACGTTGAGCATGGCGAATTGAGACAGGGTCAAGCCGTAATCTAAATAAAGTAAGGTGAATATAGGGTAGTAAAAACGCGCAAAGTAGCTGCTTCTGAACATCAAGAAGTAGCGGACATTGGGAATTTTTAGGATTTCTTTGAGCGTCATGATGAATTAGTCGATTAGATAACACATTATTATGTATAAACCTTTTTGCCTTATAAATCATGGAATTGTTGTCATAATCCAAAATTATCTGATTTAAAGAATCTTCAGGCTCTCTATTCCTCATCGGTTACAGATTTACTCCTCCTCAAATCATTATCCCATCCATTCATTTTGTTGTGCTCGTTTCAACGTGTAAGACGGATTTTGGTTCAAGATCGAACTTCTAGAACGTCGCTCTCGCATTTACATCTTATTGTATGATTTAATTGTTGGTAATAATGATACGCAATGAATCCAATGTAATTGAGGAAGCGAGCATGATCTTAGAGTCATTCAATCTGGAAGGGAAAGTAGCGATAGTGACGGGCTGTAACACCGGGCTTGGGCAAGGTATTGCATTAGGCCTAGCAGAAGCAGGTTGCAGAGTTGTCGGTGTTAACCGTACAGAGCCTGAAGAGACTATTGAGAAAATGAATGCAGCAGGCCATACGTTCCTAAACGTTCGTGCTGACCTTCTCGATCAAGCGTGCATTCCCGGGGTTATAGAGCGCACTTTGGCTGAGTTTGGTCAAGTCGACATCCTCGTGAACAATGCCGGAATTATTCGTCGCCAAGATGCTATTGAGTTCTCAGAACAAGATTGGGATGACGTAATGAATGTGAACACCAAGACTGTGTTCTTTATGTCTCAGGCGGTTGCAAAGCAGTTTAAGGCTCAACGTACTGGTGGAAAGATCATTAACATTGCATCGATGCTGTCATTCCAGGGTGGCATTCGAGTTCCTTCTTATACGGCTTCAAAAAGTGCAGTGATGGGAGTGACACGTGCGATGGCGAACGAATGGGCGCGCGACAACATCAATGTGAATGCTATAGCCCCCGGTTATATGGAAACGAACAATACTCAAGCTCTGCGTGAAGATGCCGTACGCAATCAAGCGATCCTTGAACGCATTCCGGCTGAACGTTGGGGCAAACCGCAAGACATCGCAGGCCCTTGTGTGTTCTTAGCATCATCAGCATCGGACTACATTAACGGCTACACCATCGCTGTTGACGGTGGTTGGTTAGCACGCTAATTGGTTTTTTATTCTAAATATTGAATTTTCAGCAATTTTGCAGGAGAAGATAAATGAAAATCGCTTTAATGATGGAAAACAGTCAGGCTGGTAAAAATGCCATGGTTGCAGCTGAACTAGAGTCAGTGGCGGGTGGCATTGGTCACGATGTTTTCAACTTAGGTATGACAGACGAGAACGATCACCACTTAACGTATATCCATCTCGGTATCATGGCGAGTATTCTGATCAACTCAAAGGCTGTGGACTTTGTTGTGACTGGTTGCGGTACAGGCCAAGGGGCTTTGATGTCATTGAACCTGCATCCGGGTGTGGTTTGTGGTTACTGCCTAGAACCATCAGATGCTTTCTTGTTTAATCAAATCAACAACGGCAATGCTATCGCTCTTGCTTTTGCTAAAGGCTTTGGTTGGGCTGGTGAGCTGAATATCCGTTACATATTCGAAAAGGCTTTCACTGGTGAGCGTGGCCAAGGTTATCCACTAGAACGTGCAGAGCCACAACAGCGTAATGCAGCCATTTTAAATGAAGTGAAGGCGGCGGTGGTAAAAGATAACTTTATTGATTCGCTAAGATCAATCGATCAAGATCTCGTGAAAACAGCGGTTGGCAGTGAGCGTTTCCAACAATGCTTCTTTGATCATTGCCAAAACCCAGACATTGCAGACTACGTTCGTTCACTTTTAGACTAATTTTATCAAGAGCTTATTTGGCTGCTAGATGAAGATAGAAAAGAGAAAGAGGAGCCCTGAGGCTCCTCTTTTGTTTTGCTCTGTGAGCCTGATTAGTTATTTTTGGTGTGTACAGGTCTATATGATGAGCTTTAGATGATCAGTCCTCGCTTGAAGTTAGGCAGCAAGGTTTCTGGTTTAGCGAGAAACTATTGAGTCCTTGGCTCTTAATCATTGTCGCGTAATCGACAGCTATTGACGCGTAAACCCAAATGGTTCTGTTTGCTAAGAGATAGAATGAGGTAACAGGAATTAGATAACTTAAAGAGATAGATGGAATATCTACATAGGATAGAGGCTATACTTGAAGCTTATCAATAAGATAATGGATGGAATAATTAATTTGGACGACTATCAAGTCATGGTTAAGCATCATGAATCGCACTACTCAGGCGAGGTACATACTCATGACTATCCTCACTTAGTTTTTATACATCAAGGCTGCCAAATAATCTCTACTGACAAGGATAGTTTGCTCTCAATGCCTGGCTCTTTAATTTACATTCCAGCTGGCGTACCACATCGTGCTGATTATTTAAAACAATCACATGTTTCCTTACTTCGCCTACCCCAAGCTTCAACTCCTAATATCACTGAAATATGCATGTTGGACGTATCACCTATTGTCGCTCAGTTATTCAGTGTGTGGGAAAATGGAGGCCCAGCCCCAAAGCTCACGACTCACTATGTGCACGTTCTAGTCGACCAATGCAACCTTTGTAAGCCAACCAATAACCCCCTAATTGCAAAGGGAGGGATGGACAGAAGGCTGCTAATGGTAATTGAAGCGCTATCAAACAAACCTAACATCAAAATGTCTATCTCAGATTTATCTAATCAAACTGGGGCTTCCGTTCGTACCTTAAACCGACTTTTTCTGGCTAGTTTCAAAACATCTTTCAGGGGAATTCGCCAAAAAGTAGTGATGGACCGTGCTGAGAAAATGATGGCAAAAGGAATTAGTGCTACTGACATTGCATTCGAACTTGAGTACTCAAGCCTATCCGCTTTCTCTACTGCATTTAAAGAGCATCAGAAAAAATCACCGCAGAATTAAACTTGGCGCCATTTGTAAACATCGTGGCGTTTCACCCAAAAACTAAGTTCGAAGACCAATTTAACATGATGCTCTGTTCTTAACGTTTACGGGAAAACGAGTGTCTAAAATAACCAATATATTTATCAGTATCTTAATGGCATCGAGCTATTTTTTTGCGTCGAGCATGTATACGCCAAGCTTTCCAGATATACAAAGTGAACTCGGTACTTCTGAGGCGCTAGTACAGCAGACTTTGAGCCTGTTTTTTATCGCTTTAGCATGCAGCCAACTTATATGTGGGCCGTTGTCCGAGCGGTATGGACGAAAGCCCATCTCTATTCTTTCATCTGTGATTTTTGTCATTGGTTCAATGACTTGTCTCATAGCTGATAACATAGATATTCTATTACTGGGTAGGATTGTCCAAGGCTTGGGGGTTGGTGGCCTTTATCTGCTCTGCCGAACAATACTCCAAGATGCCTTCGAAAAAACGGAACTCATGGGGATACTTGCTTGGTATGGGATTCTTTTTATGAGCCTACCAGGTTTAACGCTCATTTTGGGGGGATACCTGACTCAACACTTTGGTTGGCAAGGTAATTTTATCTTCATGGCGTGTTTATCGATTGCAACATTATTGATTATTAAGTTCATGAAGCGTGAAACGATCAGCCACAAGAACCCTGATGCCATTAAGCCTAAACAGATACTAAAAGACTATGCTTTCATCACATCGAACGTACCGTTCCTGTGTTACTTGGCAATGATGTTTAGCGGGACAAGTTGCCTACTGCTTTTCCAAGTTACAGGCTCTTTTGTTGCTCAGAATCAGTTTGATTTAACGGCCGCAGATTATGGCGTTGGGTCAATGCTTTTGATAGCGAGTAGCGTCGCATCAAGATTAATTTGGAACCAGTTTCTTAAGCATCGCATCAGCGAAAATATGACTCTAGTTTATGGCGGTTTGATTCAGGTTATGGGTTGCGTTGTCATAACATTAAGCCTTTCACTACATAGCTACTCAACAATGTTATTCGGGTTTGCGGTGATGGCTTTTGGCTCTGCATTTTTGCTTGCGATAGCTGGCGTTTCGGCATTGTATTTGTTCCCTAGTCATAAGGGGCAGGTTGGTGCTATTTACGGTGCACTGCAGATGGTTGGAGCCTTTGGTTTTACGTTTTGTTTGTCCCTCGTTCCAGCAACTCACGAGGTGATGGTTTTGAGCTGTTGGTTATTGTCTCTGATTAGCTGTGCCGCCATTATTATTATGTACATGTGTCAGCGAAAACCGGATGAAGTGCCAGTCGCTTAACCAAGTTTGAGTTAGATAAATCATTGAATATGTAACCATCTAACTTTGCCCATAAAAAATCCCCTCAAAATAAACTTTTGAGGGGATTTTTGATTAACTATTAATGAGCTTGTCAGTTACCAACTATTCACTTTCAGCCTCTTTGGAAGCCTCTGTTGCCGTACCTTTGTACAGCCATTTATCAAGTACAACTTGCAGTGCATCTAGTGATGTTGGTTTCTCTAATCGACCATCCATTAACTGATTGATCATGTCTAACTCACGTTGCCCTGACTCACCAGAAAGCGCGATGATTGGCGTATTAGGTGAGCGTGCCTTGATGATCTGGCTTGCGTCAAAGCCGTTCATGACTGGCATTTGTACATCCATGAGAATCAAATCGACTTGATGAGTTCTAAACAGTTCAACTGCATTCTCACCATTCTTAGCTTGTAAGCTATTTACACCGAGCCTGCTCAAGTACATCTGAACAAGGGTGCGTTGTACCTCTTTATCATCAACGATGAGCACGGTTGGCGCTATCCCGTTGGTTGTCACTGGTGTTGCCAGTGAGTCCGCGCTGTGTTGTTCCGTTTGAGTGCTCTGAACTTGCGGGCTGGCTTCGCTGTTCTCTTCGCTAGTCTCTTCGATATTTACTTGGCCTTGCTTCCAGTCGTTGAAATAAGGCGTACGTAACGCATCAGCTTTTGGTGCATTGGGCACAACCGGGAAATACAGGTGGAATTCAGTAAATTCACCAAGCTTCGACTTACACTCGACTCTGCCGCCAAACGAGCGCATAACACGTTGACAGTAGCCTAACCCTAAGCCGCTACCACCGCTTTTCTGGTAAGAGAAGAAGTCGTCGAAGATCTTGTGTGTGATCGTCTCATCAATACCTGGTCCTGTATCTCTGAAAGTGAGGATATTTTCGTAAGAACCGACCTGGGTGCTGATTTCGATTTGGCTATCTGGGTACGAATCAAAATAGTAAATCGCGTTACGGATCAGATTGAAAATCACGAAATTGAATAAGGTTTCGTTTAGTTTCGCAACAAAGTCAGCATGTTGTGGTAAACGAATCCTTTCGATGATCTTTTCATTCTCAAACCCGTAGTGGCTGACGGCTTGATCTACGGCTTTGTGGATAGAAGTCATCAGGATAGGACCTTGCTCAGAAGAACTGTCGCTTACCTCTCTTAGGATGATATCTATGAGCTGTCGCCCACGTTGAATCGCGGCTTGTCCGTTCTCAATATCAAGTTGGATCTGCTTTGCTGAGGCTTGGTTTTCGATGTGCTGTTTCAAGACCTCGAAATGCAATTGTACTTGAGCAAGTGGGTTACGCATTTCATGGGCTATGGAGTTGGCGAGCGCTCTACTTTGACGAATGCGCCTATCAGCTTCGATAGTACTTTGAACGCGGGTAAGCAGGGTTTGCAGCGCTGAGATCTCTTCATTAGAGAACATTTGATCGTTGCTTTTGTGCGACGACACCAGCAGATGAGTGACCGATTCTCCCTGTCCAAACAGCGGCATAACCAAAGCGGTGTTATTTGAGCTCATTTTGTCATAGAGCGCTTTGAGCGAAAGTTTGGAAGGCGCTGTGTAATCAAGTTCTTGTGATAACTCGTCGAATACTAGAACTGACTTGTTTGTTGAAAGATAGTCTTCGTAGAAGGTTTCGTTGTAGTTGCTATTAACAAGACGAAGTTTGTCTTCAGGGATTTGCAACAGCTGACCTAAGCGGCGCATTGCATCATCAATCGACAGTTTAAAGTCTTCTTCTAACGCTAGGATTTGCTGTACTGGAGTTTTCTTGTTCCCATAAATGAAGAAAGAGGCATAGCGGCTGACTCGCTTATAGAGTACGTGCCAAGTGATGCCGATTATCGCACAGATTGGGATAGCGATTAGCCATTGATTATCATCAGTCAGTGGGATGAATATTGCGCCAAACGGTATCACCAAAATTGCACAAACCAATAGTGCATTTAGGCTCATGTAGGCAATATACTTCACACTGTAAAAACGAGACGTTAAAAGTGCATAACCTACAAACAACATTTCACTGATTGATAGTGCTGGTGGTAGCCAAGTCAGTGAGAAGTCTCTCAAGAAGTAAGTCATACCGAGGTGAATGGTTGCAGTAGACAACATGAACACCAGGATACCAGCGATCATGTAGTTGGTTTTGGCTAATACTAGCTTACTGCTGTTGGCACGCATCGCAACCAAGTTGCAAAGGGTTAACACTACTAAGCTGATCATGCCTGTGAAGAAGTAAGGCGTATGCGGACCGAATTCAATGACGAATAGGCTTGGGCCAAAAATAGTGACATCTTCAACGGTTAAGTTCGGTCGTAAGTTAATAAAGAACGAATAGACAGTAAAGGTGACAAAGATAGCTTGCTGCCATAGGTGGACCTTACCATCGCGTTGTTCCGCCGCCAGTTGGCACGAGAAGTAATAAGCAAAGGCGAAAGCGAAGCAAGAGGCGAGGTTGGCAAATTTAGCAGCGAACACGGCTACGGACGAACCAAGTTCCAGCAATAAATCGGTATGGAAGTAGGCATTGCTGCTTATCCAAGCAACAATACAAACCGAATAAGCGATGTACGGGACGTGGTGAGTCCCTGCAATGGTTTTCCCTTTTTGCTTAAGACAATAGCAATAGTAGAATAACCACATGACTACGATGGCAACGGTTGCAAGAAGCGTTATCGCCTTAGCGTAGACAATCGCCTCCAAGCCGAAATCAAACATGTTCATCTTTTTTTTCCGTGCTTGACGTTGTTCTAACTCTTAGTTTTCTACTGCTACGCACGGCGTGTTTGTAGCCACGAAAATCAGTGTCATTGAATACATTAACCATCTTTTCAAAATTCCAAAAGCCACGATAAATAGTGGTACCGTCGCTATTTAGCTCACAGAAACCAGAGTGGAAATAGGCTTTAGGATCGATAGCTTGATAAAACTGGAGCATGAAAGGTTGCTCGATGATAGTAAAGCCGGCCTTGTAACCTACTTGATGCAGTACACTCATGAGTTCTTTTTGAGCAAGGTAGAGGAAGTAGAGTTTTTGCTGAGTATTGCCGCTGACGGTTAGGCGTAATACTTCACATATGGCTTTAGTATCCGACAGCTGTAAGTGGAAGGTACTGTCGAACTCTGGCAGAGAGCAACACTTTGAAAGTATTGAAGGTGTAAAAAGCTGTAACTCTGAGAGTTGCTGGTAGCCGTGCTCGGGCAAGCAGTATTGCCAGTTTTCGTTGCTGAAGGGGGGGGCATAGCTTAACCAAGTATCATTTTTTGCCCAGTCTTGAATCAGCGCTGAGGAGACCAGCGTTGGAAAGGCTTCATCAACAGGGTGCTTAAGTAAGATAAAGTGCTTCCCAGATTGTGAAAGGTGCAGCAGAGGCAGCATCTCAAACCATTTCTCACCCTTTATGAAGGTTTCTAGGTTACTCAAAGCAATAGCATCACTGATTGGCATCGCTTGTGGGTGGCACGGTGTCTGTACCATGAGTGAGTCGGATTCGATGTGTTCAATGATCGCGCCGTAGTACGCGCAATCTTTAATCGGTAGCTCGATACGTGAGATAGCTCTATCGTTGAGCGGCGATTTTGTCTTTATTGCGGCAATTTCACATTCACACCAAAAGTCCAACCAAGACATATAGAATTGGCTGGCCGCTCTTTCTAACAGAACCATATCAGGAGCTAAAGTACTCGGATACCGTTGAACCAGGTCCCGATAATCCATCAACTCAAATAATACTGAAAGACTTTTGTGTTGGTGCTCTGGGTACAAGGAACCTAGGAGGTTACGGCGATAATCAGTAACGGTTTGGAAAAGAGTAGTGCGTTGTTGTGGCTGATAAGTATTGATAACGAGATCGATCAATACTCGTTGTTTCTTTTCGATAGACTCATCGCTAGCCAACAGCGAGTCTAAAGACGACAGTAGTTTCATGGTGTTAACCTAGCCTAGGTTTAAATAATTATTTTTATTCGATCTGCACTCATTATCTGACACTTATATTATGTAAGCCTTGAGCTAACATTATTTCAGTTGTGTATAAATAACGTTGCTTGTGTCTATGAAATGAAAACAAGTTGCATAATCGAGCGCAAGTCTACTACTTGCGTATTTGCTTAACAACCGTACTTCTTCTAGTTTATAAATTACTAAATTAGATTACTCTCAATAACTTAGGCTTGATCACAAGCTGAGCCTAGCCTGTAGCAGTTGAGCATAAACTTTTGAGTTTATAAATTAATATCAAATATCTATTTTTTGAACCAATCTCATAATTCATACGCAACCAAATTCACCTTTATAATTGTAGGGAATATAACGACGAGCCAAGTATACAATTGATAAATATAATTATGTCTCAAACTCTTTTATTCCCACGTCACCGTTTGGCGCTAGCTTGCTTACTTTCTAGTGCATCTACTTTCTCTTTTGCTGAAAATCAGTGTGAGGTGCCTGAGCTTCAGTTGTCATCTGATCTCGCTCATGCCGTTTCACTAGCAGACAACAGTTGCTATAGATCTTGGTTCTCAGCATCGAAGAATTCGTTAGCCAATATCTACAGCGAAGCTAGTCTGAACCAAATCAGTAATCTACTTAACTTAGAGATAGCCCGTTACCGAGGCGAAGCTGAGCAAGCACGCAAACTTGAAAACTTAGGTGAATTTGTTCGTGCAGCTTATTACGTTCGTTATAACGCGCGAGAAGAAGAATTCTCTGAGGCTTTAAGTGAACGCTTTGCGCATTCAACCAATGCATTCCTTGCTAATCCTAATTCGCTAAATCAAGGGCGAGAACAAGTTGGTGCGCTGAAGAGCCTGACGCTTTTGGTCGACAACGTGAAGCAACTTCCACTCACTATGAATGCGCAACTTGCGGCACTTAGCCACTTCAACCGTCAAACTGCGCAAGACTCACATTGGGTTGATGGGCTCAATAATCTATTCAGAGCGATGGCCGGGCATGCTGCTCGAGATGACTTCTACAATTACCTTGCAAACAACACTCAACATATAGATACACTAGCGAGGTTTGCTCGCGACAATCGCTGGGCTTTGGACACAGATGCGAGCTTTTTGGTTTATAACGCGGTGCGCGAGACGGGAAGATTGCTAGCAAGCCCAGATAAAACGACTAAAGATAAAGCGTTGCAGGTGATGCAAGATGTGATGGTGCAAAATCCTTTGGGTAGTGAGCACGACAGACTATGGTTAGCTGCGGTAGAAATGCTGGGATATTTTGCACCAGAGGGGTTGAACGGACTCGATCTTGAACAGGCGAAACGCGACGTTGCTCAACGTATCTTACCTAACCGCTACGAGTGCCCAGGCCCTGCAATTCTTCGCTCTCAAGATTTAACCGAGTTACAAGCTGCAAAGGCGTGTGATGTATTGGCAGCCAAAGAGGCAGACTTCCACCAAATTGCCAATACAGGGCAGCAACCGGTGGCTGATGACAACAATCATAATGTTGAGATCGCAGTGTTTGGTAGTAAAGGCAGTTACGTTGACTACTCTTCATTCCTTTTTGGTAATACGACGGATAACGGTGGTCAGTACTTAGAAGGCAATCCGGCCGACTTGGATAATGTAGCGCGTTTCGTCGCTTACCGTTACGACAATGGTGATGAGCTCTCTATTCTTAACTTCGAACATGAATATACCCACTACCTAGATGCGCGCTTCAATCTACATGGTTCATTTAATGATAACTTGGCTCATGGTTATGTCGTGTGGTGGTTGGAAGGGTTCGCCGAGTATATGCATTACAAGCAAGGCTATGATGCAGCAATTCGCTTAATTGATAGTGGAAAGATGCGCCTATCGGATGTACTTGCGACCACTTACTCTCATGATTCAAACCGTATTTACCGATGGGGATATTTGGCGACACGCTTTATGCTAGAAGAGCACCCTAATGAAGTGGAAAGCTTACTGGCGCTGTCTCGTTCTGGTCAGTTTGCTGAATGGACAAAGCAGGTAAAAGCGCTTGGCCAACAGTACGACGGTGAATTTGAACTGTGGCTAGATACGGTAACAAGTGAAGATAACCCTGAGCCTGGAGAACCAATGGATCCGACAGAACCAAGTGATCAAATCAAGACTCTTATTGCCAACCAAAGCCTAGTGTTGAGCGGTGAAGCATACAGTGAGCAGCTATTTTATGTTGACGTCCCTGAGAACACCACACACTTTGAGGTGTCAATTGAAGGGAAACCTCAAGGGGATGCTGATCTCTACATGAGCTACAACCGCGCTGCGCATTACTATGACTTTGAGTTCAGCCAGTATGGTAATGGCAGCAATGAGTTGGTGACGTTTGAGCCAGAGACAACGGGATATATTAAGCCAGGCCGTTACTACATGAGCGTGACTGGGCGTACCGGTTTTAGTGGTGTTACATTGCTTGCATCGTTAGAAACAGAACAACCCGCTCCACCGTCTCCAGAGCAAGATGACCTAACACCTGTGGTATTAGAATCTGGTAAAGCTCATCTGTTTACTGTTCATCAACAACGTTACGCTGCCGTTTATGTTCCAGAGGGAGTACAAGAAGTTCGCGTATGGCTAATCGATCAAAATAATGATCCAGCAGAGAAAGGTAATGTTGATCTGTTTGCAAGCGGTGCATATTGGCCAACCGTTGGGCAGCATGACTATGCGTCGGATTATCGTGGCAGCAATGAGTATCTACAAATACCTGTGACTGAGGAAGGGTACTTACACTTCTTGTTAAGTGCAGAACAGCAAGGTGATGATGTCGAGATGTTGGTCTATTTTCATTAAGGCGCAAATCTCGAATATATAGATAACAAGCCGAGTATGAACACTTGGCTTTGTTTTCTGACAGTTTTCTGTGTTTATAGAGTATTTGCACCATAATCTCTGATGAAGTGATGACATTGACGGTTTAAGCTTGTAAGCATATGAAACACCGAGATGACGGTGTGGTCACTTGTTAAAACTGAATGATTTATTTAGTGAGGATCTATGAAGAAAGCACGATTAACATCACTACTTGGAGTAGCGACTTTAGTTGGCGTGGTTGCTCTGGCTGGATGCAGTCAGAATGGTGAAGTGATGAGTCAACCACAAGAGAATACGAATCCGATCTGTAGTACTAAAAACCTAACAGGTGGTTGGTCGAAAAGTGAAGTCACACCACAAGCTGAGCAAGCGTTAGACGCCGTGCTTAGTCAAATGAACACGTCTGCGAAGCTTAAACAGATTTTGAGCGTTCGAACTCAAGTGGTGGCTGGTTTGAATTACGCGATTGAGTTTGAAATGGATAATGGTGAAGTGTGGAATACGATTGTATACCGCTCTCTACAAGGCGATATCGAAATGGTTCAGGCCGCGCAGCAAGGCCGTTTGTGTCAGTAGTCTAAGCTAGCTATCAAATATAACGTCTCACACAAAAATGGCTCCCGACTGGGAGCCATTTTTATTCTGATTAGCGCTTTATCGTAAGCTCGTAACGGTTTATTCCGCCTCAGATAATTCAGGTTCTGATACTTCGCTTTCAGATAACTCAACGACGCAAGCTCGGCTGATATCTTCATCGATGTATGCCATACCCAGTTTATTTAGGTAATCCATGCGGTCTGCGGTACGAAGATCGATATCAGGGCCTGCAATCTTGTTATCTTGGTAAACCTTAGCGAGATGAGCCATGAACTGCTCGCCCACACTCATCATCAGCAAGCTCATTGCGCCAACGTCTGGTCTTACTCTAGCGCGCTGTTTTTCAGATAAATTCACCTCTAATACAACAGGTTGTTCCTCACCTTCAAAACGAACGCTGCGCTCTCTCACCGTTTGTTGTGCCCAGTAGTACGCAAGCTCTTTACTCTGAGTTAGGAACACAGGCTCTACAGATTCGGTGTAGTTATTGCCGATGGTTGCCATGGTTTTTACGGCGGCTTGGTTGAGTGCTTTATCGCCCGAGCGTTTTAGCCCTTGGCCTTTAATGGAAGCGATTAATGCTGAAGAGGTTCCGTGATACCAAGTATCACCTGTTGCGAAACCATTTTCTGATAGCAGTGTTTTTGCATCTTGTAGGTGTTTAGGTATTGAAGTCATAGGCACTCTCAATCAAAAGAAATTTCAACAAACAGGAATCTCATAAAACATGAATACAATTAGCTTAAACAGATGTTGCTTAGCTGACCGTGGGTTAGGGCACAAATCTGAGACTTTGAGATAAAGCCGGCAATACAAGCTTTATCTCAAAGCCTTCCCCCGGATCTTACCTAAGTAAGAGAGAAGGGCGGGGGAGGCTTTAGCGTTAGCGATTAATCAAAAGTGTTAGTGACTAATCAAAAAAAGTGCTAGCGATTAATCAAATTGGTTCGATGTATTTAGTTCACCCGCTGCTTTTAGTGCGTTTTCACCAGCGAAGTACTCTTTGTGGTCATCACCCATATCTGAACCAGACATGTTTTGGTGTTTAACACATGCGATACCTTGGCGTATTTCTTTACGTTGAACGTTAGCAACGTAGCCCAACATGCCTTGTTCACCGAAGTACTCTTTTGCAAGGTTGTCAGTAGACAGCGCTGCAGTGTGGTAAGTAGGCAGAGTAATCAAGTGGTGGAAGATACCCGCTTCACGAGAAGCATCTGCTTGGAACGTACGGATCTTGTCGTCAGCACGCTTAGACAGCTCAGTTTCGTCGTATTCAGCACTCATTAGGCTAGCGCGGTCGTATGCAGAAACGTCTTCACCAGCTTCAACCATCGCATCGTATGCTTGTTGACGGAAGTTTAGCGTCCAGTTGAACGATGGAGAGTTGTTGTATACCAGTTTCGCATTTGGGTGTACTTCACGAACGCCATCCATCATCTCTTTGATTTGGCCGATGTGAGGCTTCTCTGTTTCAATCCAAAGTAGGTCGGCACCAGCGTTAATTGCTTCAATACAGTCAAATACACAGCGGTCTTCACCAGTACCTTGACGGAATTGGTACAAGCCAGATGGTAGACGCTTAGGACGTACCAGCTTGCCTTCACGGTTGAAGCAAACGTCGCCTTGTTTCATGTCAGCTACATCGATCTCTTCAACATCTAGGTAAGAGTTGTAGATGTCACCTTGGTCACCTGGCTCTTTCACTACTGCGATTTCTTTGGTTAGGCCTGCACCTTGTGAATCGGTACGAGCAACGATGATGCCGTTGTCGATGCCTAGCTCAAGGAAAGCGTAACGAAGTGCACGAAGTTTCGCGTGGAAATCAGCGTGAGGAACGGTTACTTTGCCATCTTGGTGACCACATTGCTTCTCATCGGCAACTTGGTTTTCGATTTGTAGACAACATGCACCTGCTTCAATCATCTGCTTAGCCATTAGGTATGTCGCTTCTGCGTTACCAAAGCCTGCATCGATATCGGCGATGATTGGCACTACGTGTGTTACGTGGTTGTCGATTTTGTCTTGAATGCGGTCTTGTAGGTCGACATCGCCAGCTTCACGAGCTGCATCTAGTTCACGGAATAAACCACCTAATTCACGAGCATCTGCTTGACGTAGGAAGGTGTATAGCTCTTCAACTAGGCCTGCAACCGACGTTTTCTCATGCATTGATTGGTCAGGAAGTGGGCCGAATTCTGAACGAAGTGCTGCAACCATCCAACCAGAAAGGTATAGGTAGCGGCGATCTGTTTTACCATCAAAGTGCTTCTTAATAGAAATCAGCTTTTGTTGGCCGATAAAACCGTGCCAGCAACCTAGAGACTGAGTGTATTGAGAGCTGTCTTTATCGTAAGCCTCCATATCCGCACGCATAATATCTGCCGTGTATTGCGCGATATCTAGACCTGTTTTGAATTTGTTTTGAGCTCGCATACGAGCAGCAGATTCAGCATCGATTGCATCCCATGGAGCACCTGCAGCGCTTTTTGCAACTTCTATCATTTCGATATCTTGTGTAATTTGCGACATAACTATTCCTTAGTTTCACGTGGGTATGGTTGCCAACTTGGCTTGGATTAAAACTTTGCTATGGACAAAGAATAACCATGCATGTGATAATTTTGTTAATTTATAGTTATTATATTCGGTATTTTTTATATGAATATTGCTCGTATAGACCTTAATTTACTTGTGTATTTAGACATGTTGCTACGTGAAAGAAACGTTACGCGAGCAGCGAATCAGCTGGGGATTACTCAGCCTGCAATGAGTAATGGACTGCGCCGATTACGCGATCTACTTGAGGATCCGTTGCTGGTCAGAACAAGTGAAGGAATGGTACCAACCGAGCGCGCGCAAAAGTTGCAACCTTTGATTCGCAACATCTTGGCTAATGTAGAAAAGACCTTGCAACCGACGACGGAATTTAACGCAGAAGATAGTGAACGCGTATTTCGTATTATGGCGAGTGACTATGCTGAATCCACCATTATTCAGCCGCTATTAAGAAAGTTGAGTGAGATAGCGCCGAAAATACGCCTCGATATTATGACGCCAAGTGACGTGAGTTATCAGGATGTAGAGCAGGGTACCGTTGATATCATCATTAACCGCTTCGACGATATTCCTCAGTCCTTTCACCAGATGAGCCTTTGGCACGACGGCTTCTCTTGCTTATTTAGCTGCGACAACCCGATAGCTGACAATTTCGATATTCTTTCTTATTTAAAAGCGCAACACATTTGGGTGAGCAAAACAGGTATGGGTACAGGCGTTGGGATTAACCCAAGTGAAGCGCAGAAATTAGGTTGGATCGATGAAGCGCTAATGCGTATTGGTAAAACCCGAAACATTACCGTGTTTACTCGACATTACCTGTCAGCGATTTTATTCGCGCAACAGAAAAACTTGATCCTTACCATCCCAACCAAAGCAGCACAGCTGCAACGCAATAACCCTAAGTTATTGATCAAACCCGCTCCTTTTGCCATCGAACCTTTTGAAGTGAAGATGGCGTGGAGCCCGTTGTTACAAACCAATCCAGACCACCAGTGGATGCGTCGCTTGATAAAAAGTGTCGCCAATGAAATCGAAAGTGGTGTGACAGAATAACCCTATTTTTAGGGTATTTCTTTTGTGAATGTCCATTATAAGTGGCATAAATTAGCTAAATTTTCGTCAGTTACGTAAATTTAAGTGAGTAGTCAGTGATTATCTTGAGAGAGATTTTATGAGCAGTCGTATTCAACAGGGAAGCTTGAACATAGATAGCACCCTCTACCAACTAGTTAATGAACAGATCATCCCTGGCACGGGTATTCTTGCAGAAGACTTCTGGCAGTCATTTGCAGCCATCCTCAAAGATCTGGCACCAAAGAATCGTGCATTGCTTATCAAGCGTGAAGATCTTCAACATCAAATCGATGTGTGGCACCAAGAGCGTGCGGGTCAAACACTGGATGCTGCAGAATATAAACAGTTCCTACAGCAGATCGGCTACCTAGTACCTGAAGGCGATGACTTCCAAGTAACGACTGCCAATGTTGAGCCTGAAATCGCAACACAAGCTGGGCCGCAGCTTGTAGTGCCTATCATGAACGCGCGTTTTGCACTTAACGCAGCAAACGCGCGCTGGGGCAGTCTATATGATGCGCTCTACGGCACAGACGTGATCAGCGAGAGTGATGGCGCCGAGAAAGGCGGCAGCTTTAACCCGGTACGTGGTGCCAAAGTGGTGAGTTATGCTCGTGGTTTCCTTGATGATGCCGCACCGCTCAATGGCGTTTCTCATAAAGACGTGACTAAATACAGCATCAGTAACGTGAGTATCGGCAACACGCTTACCGCAACTCTAGATAACGGCGAAGAAGTCACGCTAATCGACCGCAATCAATTTATTGGTTATCAGGGTGACGCTAGTGCGCCTTCTTGTATCCTGCTTAAACACAATAACCTTCATATTGAAATTCAAATCGATCCTAGTGCACCAATCGGCAGCGTTGATGCAGCCGGTATTAAAGATGTGTTGGTGGAATCTGCACTGACTACCATTATGGATTGTGAAGACTCAGTAGCCGCTGTTGATGGTGAAGATAAAGCACTGGCTTACCGTAACTGGTTAGGTTTGATGAAAGGTGATCTACAAGAGTCATTAGAAAAAAATGGCAAGACTATTGTTCGTAGCTTGAATCCAGATCGTCAATACACCAGCGTAACGGGTGGTGAGATCTCGCTTAAAGGCCGAAGCATGTTGTTTGTTCGCAATGTTGGTCATTTAATGACGAACCCAGCGATCATTGATGATGAAGGGAATGAAGTACCTGAAGGCATCATGGATGGCATGATCACTTCACTGATCGCAATGCACGATTTGAAAGGCAACAGTGCTTATCAAAACTCGACAGCTAACAGCATCAATATCGTAAAACCTAAGATGCATGGCCCTGAAGAAGTAGCATTTACCAATGAACTTTTTGGTCGCATTGAAGACGCATTAGGTCTTGAGCGCTTTACTATCAAAGTTGGCATTATGGATGAAGAGCGCCGTACCTCTGTGAACTTGAAAGAGTGTATCCGCGCCGCTAAAGATCGTGTTGTGTTTATCAATACAGGTTTCTTGGATCGAACGGGTGACGAGATTCATACGAGTATGGAAGCGGGTCCATTTGCACCTAAAACACAATTGAAAACCATGACATGGATTGGCGCTTACGAAGATCAAAACGTTGATCTGGGCTTAGCTTGTGGCCTGCAAGGTAAAGCCCAAATTGGTAAGGGTATGTGGCCAGAACCAGATAACATGGCGAAGATGATGGATGCCAAAATTGGTCACCCACAAGCGGGTGCTAATACCGCTTGGGTTCCTTCGCCAACCGCGGCTACTTTGCATGCCTTACACTACCACAAGGTCAGTGTTCCAAGTCGCCAAAAAGAGCTGCGCGAGCGTGTGAGAGCGAACGTTGACGATATCCTTACTATTCCTCTATTGGGTAATCAAAAGCTGACTGCACAAGATATTCAAAATGAATTGGATAACAATACGCAAGGCATTCTAGGTTACGTAGTGCGTTGGATTGACCAAGGTGTAGGTTGTTCGAAAGTTCCTGATATTAATAACGTAGGACTCATGGAAGACCGTGCCACGCTGCGTATTTCAAGCCAGCACATTGCAAACTGGTTACGCCATGGCATTTGCGATGAAGCCCAAGTTATGAAAACAATGAAGCGCATGGCAGCTGTGGTTGATGAGCAAAACGCTGGGGATCCAAGCTACCAGAATATGGCGCCTAATTTTGAAAACAACATTGCGTTTTCTGCAGCGTGTCAGTTGGTGTTTGAAGGCTGTGCTCAGCCAAGCGGTTATACCGAGCCAGTGTTACACGCGATGCGTCTAAAGTTGAAAGCGCAGAGTGCTTGAGTCGGAAAGTGTTGAATCGCAGATAAGCGAAAGCACCAAAAGCCAAGTCCGCTGAAATAGCGGAGTGAACGAATAATAAAAACAGAGAATGTAAAATACTAAAAAAAGAAACCCCCCTTAACCGAGCCCAAGGTGCCGCGCAATAATAGCGCGGCTTTTTTTTAGCTTTCGTTTTTAGAGGGTTAGAGGAGCGAAGAGAAAAGTCTAGTTTCCACCGAAGCCTTAATTTCCACCAAAACCTTAATTTCCACCAAAACATAGATACTTAATATCCATGTACTCATCGATGCCTTCTTTTGCCCCTTCACGACCAATACCCGACTGTTTAACCCCACCAAACGGTGCTACTTCAGTAGAGATCAAGCCGTCATTGATGCCAACCATACCGTATTCAAGCGCTTCTGCTACCTTCCAAACACGGTGAATATTCTGGCTGTAGAAGTAAGACGCTAAACCATAAATCGTATCGTTCGCCATCTCGATGAGTTCTTCATCACTATCGAACTTCATAACTGGAGCGACAGGGCCAAAGATCTCTTGCTGAACGATGTCCATGTCATGTTTCACGTCTTTAAGAATGACGGGTTGAATAAATTGGCCACCGAGTAATTGAGTTGGTGTCACTGGCTGTGCACCTTGTTCAATCGCTCGGTCAATTAAGCCTTGGATGTTTTGCTTTGCTCTTTCACTGATGACTGGGCCAATGTTGACGCCTTCATCTAAGCCATTGCCGACCTTAAGCTGTTGTACTGCTTGGTCGAACTTAGCCACAAACTCGTCGTGTACCTTGCTGTGGATATAGAAACGGTTAGCACAAACACAGGTTTGCCCTGCATTGCGGAATTTCGAAGCCATTGCGCCTTGCACGGCAGCGTCGATGTCTGCGTCATCAAACACAATAAATGGTGCGTTGCCGCCAAGTTCCATTGAGGTACGTTTGATGCCTTTGGCGGCTTGCGCCATTAAGATGCTGCCAACACGGGTAGAGCCGGTAAATGAGATCTTTTTGATTAATGGGTGAGAGGTAAACAGTTCGCCGATTTGTTCCGGACTATTCCCTAAAACCACTTGAATAAGGTCTTCAGGGATTCCAGCTTGGTAAGCCAGTTTAACGACCGCAAACGCAGAAAGTGGCGTTTCGTCAGAAGGCTTCACAATGAAGCTACAGCCAGCGGCTAATGCAGGCGCAGCTTTGCGGGTGATCATCGCCACTGGAAAGTTCCACGGCGTAATGGCACAGGCTACCCCAATCGGTTGTTTGATGGTGACTAGGCGTTTATCTGCCGCCGTACTAGGGATCGAGTCGCCGTAGGTGCGTTTAGCTTCTTCGGCGAACCACTCAATAAAGCTTGCGCCGTAAACCACTTCGCCAGTGGCTTCAGCCAATGGTTTACCTTGTTCCATAGTCATTAAGCGAGCAAGATCATCTTTGTTTTCAAGGATCAACTTATACCAATTATTCAAAAGCGCAGCGCGAGTTTTAGCTGGCACTTGTGCCCACTCTTTCTGTGCTATATGTGCACGCTTGATGGCGTTATCTAATTCCACTTCGGTAGAGATTGGCGCATAGCCAATAACCTCACCGGTTGCTGGATTGGTGACCGCAACCGCGCTGTCTGCTTCTGTCACCATAAAAGAGAGTAATTGCTTGTTGTTGATTTTGAGCATTGTGGTTCCTTATTGATGATTACTTAACACGTGTTGACCTTGTGAGTGAACTTACCGCTGACCAGGAGCCAGATAGCCTATAACGCTTTATTGTTGGCCCCAGTTGTCTGCTTCGATTTTCGCTAGTGCTCTCGCTGCTTTTTGCAGTGCAGGCAAAAACTTAATCGCTTCATCTGGCTTCACTCGAATCACAGGTGCTTGAATTGCTAAACCAAGGTTGGATTGACCGGTTGGTGATGGGATGAGTACCGCAATACACACCAAACCTGGAAGAAACTCTTCATCGTCAATGGCATAGCCTTGGATCTTCGCTTCTTCGATATCTTGTTCTAGAACGGAGTAGTCGGTAATGGTTTTCACTGTGTACTGCGTCAGAGGCACATTCTCGATCAGTCGTCTGCGCTGTGATTTCGACATGTGAGCCAAAAACAGTTTGCCGGTAGCCGAGCAATGCACAGGAACGCGAGAACCGGGTTGGAGGTGGAAACGAAGTGGGGCTTCCGTTTCTGCACGGTCAAGGTAGATGATCTCGCCGCTTGATAGCGCTGTCAGGTTGCAGCTTTCGCCAACTTCTGCACGCAGGTTTTCAAGAATCGTGCGTCTTGCACTGTGCATAGTGCTATTGAAGAGTAGGTTTTCGGCCAGTTTTCTGAGTCGAATACCTGAGCTGTAGTGCTTATCGTCACCATCTCTTTGAATGATGCCTGCTGATTCCAGTTGTTGCAGCATGCGGTGTAACGTCGGTTTCGGTAGCCCGGTTTCTTCGACTAATCCTTGAAGAGAAATGAATTCGTCTTTCTGTGCGATTACCTCTAATAGAGCAAAAAGTCGAAGAGTTGGCGTATCTCCTTGAACTTGTGGTGTTTCTGTTTGCATACAGTGATTCATCCTTGCGATATGTCTATGTGTAAGAGTGTACATAGCAAATCAATTCCCTTCAATTATCTGAATAATATTTGACCTTTTTTATTATTTCAATAATATAAAGTTAAATTATGGAACAATTAATCTCAATAAATGGAATTTTATCATGAAGGCAATTGAACGGATTATTGATAAGGCTCACTTAGATCGTAAGCGAGTGGTGTTGAGCGAAGCGGAAGATCCTCGAGTGCTCGCCGCAGCACGATTAGCGATAGACAAACAGCTCGCCCATATCACGCTAGTGGGGGATGAGAAGGCAATCATTGAAGCCGCGCAGTTGCATCATATTAATCTAGTCGGTATTCACATTGTTTCACCTCAAACGTCGGCTCTGAAAGTCGTATTAGCTGAGCGCCTATATGAGTTAAGAAAAGCCAAAGGCATGACGTATGAAGATGCTTTGGAGAAGGTTAAAGACCCACTTATTTTTGCCAACTTGATGGTGAGGGAAGGGTTAGTAGACGGCACGGTAAATGGTGCGGTGTATACCACTTCTGATGTGGTGCGAGCTGCACTGCAGATCATCGGTCCTGCTCCCGATAGCGAGTTGGTATCGAGTTTCTTCCTTATGATGTTGTGTGAGCCTTTCCATAATCTAAAAGGTGGTCTGATTTTCAGTGACTGTGGCTTGGTGATTAACCCCAATGAAACGGAGCTGGCATCAATCGCGGTCGCCGCTTCTCAAAGTGCTCAGGCATTGCTAATGGAAGAGCCTAAGTTGGCGATGCTTTCATTCTCTACCAACGGTAGCGCGAAACATGAGTCAGTCGATAAGGTGCGTAGTGCTGCGCAGATCGTGAAACAGCGTTGCCCTGGTATTGCGGTTGACCAAGATGTTCAGCTTGATGCAGCGATTGTTACCGAAATTGCGGCTAAAAAGTTGCCTGATTCCGAAGTGAAAGGCCAATCGAATGTGTTGATCTTCCCCAACCTCGAAGCGGGCAATATAGGTTACAAGTTGGCAGAAAGGTTAGGTGGTGCGGTCGCCATTGGTCCTTTACTCCAAGGGTTGAATCAACCGGCTAATGACTTATCAAGAGGGTGCTGTGCAGAGGATATCTTTAACGTGATTGCCGTTACCGCGGTACAAGCGCAACAAGGGAAAGTGTCTGACGCTAAGGTTGACACTGAAGCTAATGTTGAAGAAAGACAAGAGTCGACATTTGAATTTAGGTATTAACATTAGTTGCTTAAACTAACGCTGATATGCACTCATATTACCCCCAAATAACCTAATTAGGATTATTAATGGAGTTACCGGTTTTACTCGCTATTTTGGCCACCATTGCGCTAGGCACCTATTTTCAAACCGTCACGGGCTTTGGATTAGGCATCATTGTGATTGGTTTGACGGTCAGCCTTAATCTGGTTTCCCTAAATGTTATTGCCGCGGTGGTGAGCATTGTCACCTTGTTCAATTGCTTGGTTGCTTTAATGGGCAAGCCGTTGCTTGGTGAGCTCAAAATTCTTGTAGTGTTAGTGATCGGTATTATCCCCGGCGTGTCACTTGGGGTGTTCTTGCTAGGCGAATTGAGCGAATCTGCAACGCATATCCTACGAGCTTTGTTGGGCGCTATGGTGCTATTCGCAGGCTTGAGTTTTATGTTCAAACCTAAAACTAGAACAGAGCGCTCAGCAACCCTATCATTCTTTGTGTCAGGGTTTAGTTCTGGTCTCGCGGGCGGGCTATTTGGGATGGCGGGTCCACCGATTGTTTACCATCTCTATCGGCAGCCTTTTACGCTCGATCTAGTACGAAGCACACTGCTGATGGTGTTCGCTTGCACGTCGATGTCGCGTACCGTGAGTGTTTACGCTGCAGGTGATATGGAAGCAAGTATATTGTGGCTATCTGCGATTGCTATCCCTTTGGTGGCGCTTGTCACCATGTTCGCGCGCCGCTTTCCGCCTCCCTTGTCGAATGACCAACTCAGAAAGTTAGTATTTATGGTGTTGATGTTGATTGGTGGGTATTTGATGGCTGTGTCGGCATGGTCATTGTTGGGCTCTTCGTAATACACGCTCTATCAATGAGGCTAGCGAGTTGCTAGCCAAAGCTTCATAGGTTCAAACACGCTTTAGCATCTCAAAGATCCCTCTACATAGTCCAAACAAGCAGCTCTCTTGCGCATCCAACGTGATGTTGCTGCGATAGTAGGGGCTTAAATCTACCCCCATACCGACGCCGTGGATTTCAATATTATTCTTGGTCGTCTCGCGATCAATCACCTGTTTGAGGTGGTTGTCTAAATAGAATTGATCATTGGCTGTGTTGGTGGCGGTATCCATTGGGCATCCGTCCGAAAACACAAACAAGATCTTTCGTTGTGCACTGTGCTGCAGCAATCGCTGGCTAGCAAACTGAACCGCTTCTCCATCAATTCCTTCTTTGAAGATGTCCGCTTTTCGAAGGCTAGCAATGCCAAGGCGAGAGCGTCTCCAATGCGTATCAAAATCCTTAAACACGATATGTCGAACCTCGTTTAAACGCCCGGGATGTTTCGGTTGGTTTTGTTTCAGCCATTGACGATAGACCTTGCCACCGTTCCAGTTGTTGGTGGTGAAGCCGATAATTTCAAAGGGGATATTGGCGAGTCCAACGGATTTGAGAATCGTATCCATTAGTAGGCTGAGTTTATGACTGTGTTTTTGCATCGACCCTGAACAATCCATCAAAAACGTGATGGCACATTGATGAGACGGGCCAATTTCAGGTTGATAAAAAACCGTACGGTCTAAAGGAGAAGTGATGAGCTTAGTGATGGCGGTGGCGTTGACAATGCCTTCTTCTAGGTGTTCTTGGCGTCGAATTCGTTGTGGTGTGGCAACTAAACCAGAGAGCATGGCGGCTAAGCGTCGGGTATTCACTTGTCTCGCCATCAGGTCATCAGTGAGTTTTTGCCTCAATTCGAATAATAGGGCGCGTCTAACAAGCTTATCTGCGGCGATCACTTGGTCAAATTCTGAATTGAATACTTGATAATTGGCGCCTGACAATTCGAAGACCTTACTACTGCCAGTGATGTCTGCATCAATCTCTTCATCTTCTATGTCACCATCAACGATTAAAGCAAGTTGCGCGAGGATTTTGATGTCCTCTTCAACCGTTGGTGTCGGCGAATTATTACTCTCTTGTTCTTGGTTGATGAGCTCTTGTGCTAAAGAGGCCAGTTCGTTGGCGCAATTAGCAAACTGTTGTTGGTCGCATCTATGTTCCTTCAAGCGCTTTAGGCTGCTTCCGAAAATAGGCACTATGCCTGCCCGAGTTGATTCAATGGTTTCAGCGATGGGCTCTGAGACTGGGACACCTGTTAATCGAGTGTGGATGACCTGCATTAATGTGAATAACAAAATACCAATGCGAGATTCGGTAAAGCCATTTTGATGATATTGATCGCTCCAATACGCAAAGTTGAACTGAATGCTTTTAGTGACGCCTTTTAGGTAAGCTGGGACTTGTGACTCGATTCGTACCTGTTCGCAAAAATCGAACAGTAAACGCTCGACTTCGTTTTTTGGGCGCAGTAAATAGTGAAGTTCAGCATCAGAAAGCAGCAGTCTCAATGCCGATGAGTCAATTTTACCGTTCATCGATAGTTTACTGTTGATGAGCTCATGGCGTGATACAAAGGTGAGATCGTTGGTGTGTGCCGATAAGTGATAACAAGGACGACTACCGTTGTAGAGGCGCTCTCCTCGGTAATTCAGGCTCAACTCACCGCTGATCGCTCTGGCAACCGACACGCCAATATCGAGGATCTTTTTCTGTTGGGAGGAAATATTAGCCATCGATTAAGACTCCGACTGAGAATAGCTCTGAGTATGATCCTCTAGTGCCTCACCAAAGCAGCGGAAGTAATATTCGCGAACTAGCTCCTTTTCTTCATCTTCACAACGGTTGAGGAACGACAGCCTAAATGCTGTGGCTACATTGTTGAATATTCGAATATTCTCAGCCCATGTAATTACCGTTCTTGGCGACATAACTGTCGATAAGTCGCCTGCTCTAAATCCATTTCGCGTTAAACCAGCGGTGGCGATCATTTTCTCTACTAACTGTTGACCGCTTTCATTGTTTAGCTCAGGGCGCTTTGACAACACGATCTTAGTTTCATGTTGTGGGTCTAAATAGTTAAGTGTCGCGATGATGTTCCATCGGTCAAGTTGGCTATGGTTAAGCACTTGAGTACCGGAGTACAAACCGGAAAAGTTACCTAAACCGAGTGTATTGCACGTAGCAAACAGGCGGAAAAAAGGGTGGGGAGTGATCACTCGGTTTTGCTCGAGAGAAGTGTATTTGCCGTCTTGCTCTAACAGTTGCTGAATCACAAACATCACATCAGGTCGGCCCGCGTCGTATTCGTCCAATACCAATGCGATAGGCTGCTGGATGCTTTGTGGAAGAATGCCTTCCTTAAATTCCGTTACCTGCATTCCATCTTTAATGACGATGCTATCTTTGCCAATGAAATCCAATCGGCTTAGGTGCCCATCTAGGTTGATCCTCAAACATGGCCAATTTAATCGTGCTGCCACTTGCTCTATATGAGAAGACTTGCCGGTTCCGTGTGTGCCTTGTATCAACGTGCGACGGTTAGATGTGAAGCCCGCTAATATTGCGAGCGTGACTTCAGGATCAAAACAGTAGTTGGGATCGATCTTGGGTACGTACTCTCCCACTTTCTCAAAGGCCAATACCGTTAAGTCGCTCTCGATGCCGAAATGCTCTCTTACACTTACCTGTTGCGTTGGTCGCAATTCCTCATTGTTCATTCTTTATTCCCCATTATCGCTTCCATGACTGCTGTGATTTTTGAACTGCTATCGATTATTAACCTCTCTCTTGGAGTTAACGGCACTTTTTGTACGAAAAACTACCAATAATGTGATCTAGTTTTATTAATTAGAATGAATTGTTCCATTTTAACGTAAAAAGTTGACGCGCAAAAAATCTACTACTAAGGTGAATTTGAATTCGAAAAAGAGACAATTCATTCCGAAAAATGAAATTTCGGTTAACTCAAGGAGAATGGAAGAATGAGTGAGCAAGAAAAACGTACGGTTGTTTCCGGCACAGTAACAATGACACCATCAGAAGCGTTCGTTGAAACTATGGTCGCCAATGATGTCACCGATATGTTCGGCATCATGGGTTCGGCATTTATGGATGCAATGGATATCTTTGCTCCTGCTGGCATTCGATTGGTCCCAGTGGTACACGAGCAAGGTGCTGCTCACATGGCAGATGGTTACTCTCGAGTTTCTGGTCGCCACGGTGTGGTTATCGGCCAGAATGGTCCGGGTATCAGTAACTGTGTAACAGCAATTGCAGCAGCGTATTGGGCACACAGCCCTGTTGTAATTGTGACGCCAGAGACAGGCACTAAAACAATGGGCTTAGGTGGTTTCCAAGAATGTAACCAACTTCCAATGTTCCAAGAGTTTACTAAGTATCAAGGGCATGTAACCCACCCTGATCGTATGGCGGAGTACACGGGTCGATGCTTTGACCGTGCAATGAGCGAGATGGGGCCTACTCAACTTAACATTCCACGTGACTACTTCTACGGTGAAACTCAAACCGAGATCCCTCAACCGGCACGCTTAGACCGTGGCCCTGGTGGTGAAAAATCTCTGAATGAAGCCGCAGACCTGATTGCTGAAGCGAAATTCCCAGTCATCATTTCTGGTGGCGGTGTGGTAATGGCTGACGCGGTTCAAGAGTGTGCAGCACTGGCTGAAAGACTAGGCGCGCCAGTAGTAAACAGCTACCTACACAATGATTCGTTCCCAGCAAGTCACCCATTATGGTGTGGTCCACTAGGTTACCAAGGTTCAAAAGCTGCAATGAAATTGATGGCTCAAGCGGATGTGGTTATTGCTCTTGGTACACGTCTTGGTCCATTCGGCACATTGCCTCAGCACGGTATGGATTACTGGCCGAAGAACGCGAAAATCATTCAGATTGATGCAGACAACAAGATGCTTGGCTTGGTTAAGAAGATCTCTGTGGGTATTTGTGGTGATGCGAAAGCGGCAGCAGTGGCACTAACCGAGAGATTGGAAGGTCGTGCACTCTTATGTGATGACAACAAAGGCGCTCGCCAAGACACAGTCGCAACAGAAAAAGCGCTGTGGGAAAAAGAGCTTGATGAGTGGACGCACGAACGTGACTCGTTCAGCTTGGACATGATTGAAGAAAACTCGCATGAGACTCCTTTCTCTGGTGGTGAATACCTTCACCCACGCCAAGTACTTCGTGAACTCGAAAAGGCGATGCCAGAAGATGTAATGGTCTCAACGGATATCGGTAACATCAACTCGGTTGCAAACAGCTATTTACGTTTTGAAAAACCGCGTAGTTTCTTTGCGGCAATGAGTTTCGGTAACTGTGGCTACGCGTTCCCGACCATTATTGGTGCGAAAGCGGCTGCACCTCATCGCCCTGCTATCTCTTATGCCGGCGACGGTGCCTGGGGCATGAGCCTGATGGAGACCATGACGTGTGTTCGTCATAACATTCCTGTGACTGCGGTGGTATTCCACAACCGTCAATGGGGCGCAGAGAAGAAGAACCAAGTCGACTTTTACAACCGACGCTTTGTGGCAGGTGAACTGGATAACCAAAGCTTTGCAGAGATCGCTCGAGCAATGGGCGCTGAAGGTATCACGGTTGATAAGCTAGAAGATGTTGGCCCAACTTTACAAAAAGCCATCGACATGCAAATGAATGAAGGCAAAACAACCATCATTGAGATCATGTGTACTCAAGAACTGGGTGACCCGTTCCGTCGAGACGCATTGTCTAAACCGGTTCGTTTCCTAGATAAATACAAAGATTACGTATAACCAATAGGAAGTTTGTCCGGCACCGTATTATCTAAAGTGTTAAGGAGAATGCCATCGAGGTCGGGGCCGGGCAAACAAATTAAGTGGTGGTTTTTGATATAAAATTGAACGTGAAAGAAAACTCTTTTTGCATTAAGTGATATTTTTCACGTTCATTGCTCTTAATATTAGAGCACTAACCAAATAGCGATTACTCCACACTATATTTTATCTAAATTGAGGTTTTATCAATGATTATTATTAACCGAATATTAAGATAGTAATTATTGATGAATCACTGGATTTATTCGACTTTAGTATGAGTATTCGAAGAGTCATTAACCTTTATTTTTTAGCTAAGAATGATTATTTATATGGGTGAGTGGTAGAAAGTAAATATGAACAATAAACGTTATATAAGCTCACTCAAAGAACTTTATCAAATAATCAATTCTTTTATTAGCGAGTGCAATGAGCCTTGTGGGTTGATTTATAACGTTTGTGATTACGAAAACAATAACTTGATGCCGAGCTTGGGTCGTTCTAATCGTAAGAACTTACGCCGAGTCGAACAAGATTTGCTTTCAACGGTTCGTATCTATGGTGGGCATTCATTGCACTCTCACGACATAAATGATTGGTTGCTGATGTGTTTAGCAAAGAAGCAGGGATTTCCCACTCGTTTACTTGAATGGAGCGATAACCTGGTTAATGCGCTGTGGGCTTTGTGTCATAGCCAGAGTAAAGACTGCATTAATATTACTAAAGCAATTGATTTTGAAAGAGTTAGTGATTTCTTTACACCATGTGGTGTTGAGAAAACTCAGATATTTCATGTTGTTGATTGTGATCAGCAAGAACAACGTAAGGACAAATGGTATTCCATTCATCCGTTTAAGGAAGGTTGCAATGATGCCATTCAACCTTTGTACGACGAGAAAGGATATTCAAACGGTCTAGTATCCGTTCATGTTCTTACGTCAGCCAAAGTAAATCTGATAAAGGAGTTAATATCCATGAATGTGTTAAATGAACCTACAGAGTATAACGAAGAGACACTGGTTGATTTGAAAAGTGAATCACACGTCGATGGAAATAAGGTTATGGGTAAAGATGGAAGCAATATAGAATTACAAGTTAATACTCATAATAGAACTTTGGAACAATATGGCCGAAAGTACCATCAAGATTTTGACTTCGACTAACGACTAATATCTTTATTGAAAATTAAGGCTTCTCTCAAGTCTGATTTTAATTATTTAAATAGAGTGAAGTCTTGTTTAAATAAACTTAGAACACTAATTAAATTTGTAAAAATACGAAATCTGTGAGCTTAGAGATTGTATATAACACTACTCGAAGTTAGAGTTGTGCGACTTGTTATCAAGTTGTTAAATTAATCAGGTTTCTAGTTTAAAAACTCTAATAAAAAAGTGGCGCAAAGCTACTGAAATTTAAACCAATAACGTAAACATAAAGGATTCTGGAATATGAATATGCAAACCAATGCAACGACGTTCGTGCTGGAAAACCAAGTCGACACCGCCTTTTTACAGTCATTCAGTGATGCTTGGAATAACCATGATATCGAAGCGTTAATGTCGTTCATGACTGAAGATTGTGTGTTCCATACTGTGGCTGGTGAAGGCTTAGTTGGAAACACTATCGAAGGGTACGAAGCGGTTCGAAATAGCTTTGAATTGGTTTGGCAGAATTTTCCAGACGCCGCTTGGAGTGACCCTGTCCACTTTGTGTGCGGTGATCGCGCTGTGAGTGAATCAACGTTTTCTGCTACGAACCCAGATGGCAGCATTATCGAAGCTCGCATGGTCGACGTGTTTACCCTGAAAGGTGGAAAAATCAGCGTAAAAAATGCTTTCCGTAAAACAAGACCTCTTTTGACTCCCACAAGCTAGACACGAAATCGCAACCCGTTCACGTGTTATGACTAGGAGAGTCGAATTATGAGTTTAGTAATGGAACAACCGGCTGCCGATGTGCAGTCAAAGGTGAAAAGCACCCAAGCACAAGAAAGTACACAAGCAAAAGATAGATACGATCCAAAGTACGATCCATTGAAGGATAAAACGCCAGGTCATGGTAAAGAATACGCCCCAACGTATTGGGTAGATACTGCAGGTTCCCCACCTGAAGACGATGGCCCAATCACATCGGACATGGATGTCGATGTGGCGATTATCGGTTCAGGCTTTACCGGCCTAAGCACTGCGATACACCTTGCTGAGATGTATGGCATTAAAGCGACGGTGATTGAAGCGAACCGTTCAAGCTGGGGATGCAGCACTCGAAATGGTGGTCAGGCGCAGTGTGCCTCAGGGCGTTTGAAGCGTTCACAATGGATTGAACGCTGGGGCCTCGAAACGGCGCTAAAGATGCACCGCGAATGTGTAGATGGCATGGAAACCTTCAAGTCACTGATCAAAGACATCGATTGTGACCCACAACCTGGCGGTCATTTATATGTTGCTCACCGTCCAAAAGTGATGGCAACACTCGAGAAAGAAGCCAAGTTGTTGCGCGACACGTTTGACTACGATGCGCAGATCTTAGATGCAGAAACCGTAAAGCGTGATTACGTTGGAGACCAAGAAGCGGCAGGCGCAATGCATGAGCCAGAAGGGATTGGCATTCATGCTGGGAAGCTGGCGTTTGGTTACTTAAGAAAGGCGCGAGCACTCGGCGTTAAAGTTCACCCATCGAGTCCCGTTATGGGCTGGGAGACTCGTGGCGGTGTGCATTACCTGAAGACGCCAGGTGGTGTTGTGAAGGCGCGTTCTGTCGGTGTTTGTACGGGTGGGTATACCAGCCAAGGCTTGCATTCAGAACTTAAGAATCGCCTGTTGCCAGTACTGTCCAATTCAATGGTCACACGTCCGCTAACTCAAGACGAAATCGCCGCGTGTAACTTCAAAACTAATCAGGTGATTACTGATACTCGAATTTTGCGCCACTATTACCGTTTGTTACCGGATAACCGAGTACAGATAGGTACACGCAGTGCTATCAGTGGCAAGAACGCACCTGAAAAGAAATATGAAGACATGTTGAGAGCGGACCTTACTCGGAAATTCCCGTCTCTCGATCAGATCAAAATCGATTATTCATGGTGGGGTTGGGTGGACGTCAGCCACGACATGATGCCGAGGGTTTATCAACCGAATCCAAAACAATCCATCTTCTACGCCCTTGGCTATGGCGGTAATGGCGTGATGTATTCCGCTCAAGCGGGTAAGCGTCTTGCTCAGTGGATTGCAGGCGAAGGTCATACGCTCGACCTACCAATATTTGAATCAAAACTTCCGTTCCCCAACGTGAGGGAAGTGGTGGAATCAGAGATGTTTGCGCCGTTTCGAAGAATGGGGCAGCGGTTCCTTTATCAGTGGTATTCGTTAAAGGATGAAAGGCTGTAACTACCCGAACATTGTTTCCAAAATAGGGAAATAGAACTACGACCAGGAAAGTTGTACCAGGTCACCTTGTGAGCAAAGTACAGGCAGGAAGTCTGTATGAAAGGAAAGGTTAAGACTATGAAATTTATTAAAAATAAAATTATTGCTGGTGTCACCATTGTAGCAACAGCGGTGCTATCTCATACCGCGGCAGCTGCGAATTTTAAAATGGCCATCGGCGATGCTGCTGGTGGTACGCAGTGGGAATTAGCGACATCGTTCTCTGAACTCATGGAGCAAAAAACAGACGGTAAAGTGAAAATCGATCTGTTCCCGAACGGTCAGTTAGGTAATGAGCAAGACACCGTAAATGATGCGGCAATCGGTCTTCTCGACTTCTCTGTACTGGCGATCAACAACGTGACGCCTTTCTCTCCAACCGTTGGTCTATTGACCATGCCTTACGTGATTCAAAGCGCAGAAGAAGCTGTGCTACTGACTCAAGGTCAAGTAGGCCAAGACTTAGTCGATAACACGATTCGTGACGCTGGTGTTCGTATTGTCGGTTGGGCTTATTCAGGCTTTAGGGTTCTGACTAACTCGAAAAAGCCTGTCGCTTCCCCAGAAGATCTTAAAGGGCTCGTGATTCGTGTTCCTCGTAACGAAATCATGATCGCTTCTTATCAAGCATGGGGCGTAAACCCAACGCCAATGGCTTGGTCTGAAACCTTTACTGGCCTGCAACAGGGCGTGGTAGATGGTCAAGATAACCCTTACATCACAGTGCATGCGATGAAGTTCAACGAAGTACAAAAGTACGTGACCAACATTCGCTACATTTTCTCTCTAGAACCTCTCATCGTGAGTGAAACGGTCTTCCAACAGCAAACACCTGAAATGCAGAAGATCATTCTTGAAGCAGGTCAGGAAGCGACAGAGCACAGCTTCGCTTATTTAGAAAATACGGAAAACCAAATTCGCGAAGAGCTACAAGCGAAAGGCATGGTATTCACAGACCCAGCCGACAACGAGCAAGAGTGGATCAACAAGGTGACTAAATCAGTTTGGCCTAAGTTCTACTCAAGCATCGGAGGCAAAGACAAGCTAGACGACGTTCTTGAGTTACTAGGTAGAAAGTAACGATTAGATTCGCCCTATCTGCTGTTCTCCGCGACTTAATCACCTAGCGATAGAACAGTGAGATAGGGCATTTACATGGCTGTACTCGTTGAGCTGTTCTGTACCTGATCTTTTAGGACCGTGAGCGACTGGTTGTCATGTGAAAATCAACATTGGAGGTTATATGTCAGTCGCTAAAACAATAAAAAAACACCTGAACAACATTGAGGAATATACCTGTTGTTTGTTGCTTGCAAGCTTTGTCCTGTTGCTGTTTACACAAATCCTGACGCGTCAGCTATTCGACTACTCTATCCCGTGGGGGGATGAGGTCGCTACTTACATGTTCGTTTGGTTTGCTTATCTAGGGGCTGTTGTGGCGGCCAAGATGTCGGCACACAACCGAGTGAGTTTTCACTTCAAATTCTTTCCGCCAATCGTGCAAACCGTGAGTGAAACCATCGCTGACTTCTTATGGCTCTGTTTCAACGGTTACTTCGTTTACCTCAGCTACGACTTCGTGTTCAACAAAATGAATCTGTTTTGGAAGTCTCAGACTACAGGTATCCCGATGAAGTACTTCTACATGATTTTACCTATCGCGTTTTCACTGATGATGATTCGAATTATCTGGAACAACTATGAGCGTTTATTCAAAGGCGCAACCAACGAAGATCCAGAAGTCAAAGAGCTGCGCAAAATGACGGCACAAAAGTCCGCGCAATAGTCATCACAGAGAATAGTCGTAATAGAGAGATGTAATAATGGAATCCTATTTAACTCTAATTTTATTTGGTGGCTTCTTAACCCTGTTAATTCTAGGTGCACCAATCACAGTATCACTGGCCGGCGCTTCGATGGCGGCCTATATGTTGCTCGACAAAAATCCTATCGCACTGGTACAAATCGCATTTACTTCGGTAGGTAACTTCCCGCTCATGGCTCTGCCTGCTTTTGTGCTTGCGGGGGCATTAATGGAGGCGGCTGGGATCTCCAAACGTTTGGTTGATATTGCCGAAAGCTTAGCTGGGCCCGTAACAGGTGGACTTGGTGCGGCAACGGTAATGGCCTGTCTTTTCTTCGGTGCTATCTCTGGCTCTGGCCCAGCGACAACCGCCGCGGTAGGTATGCTAATGGTGCCTGCGATGGTTAAGCGTGACTACGATAAGAGCTACGCATCGGCCGTTACGGCTGCATCCGGAGGCTTGGGGATTATTATTCCACCATCCATTCCTTTGGTTATCTTTGGTATTTCTGCGATGGGCTTAATGGCGCCACCAGAAGCTATTGCTCAACATGGTCAATTCGCTTCTTTATCGATTCCAAAACTGTTTGTTGCAGGCGTTGTGCCTGGTTTCATCATGGCATCGACATTGGTACTGACCAACTATTTTATAGCCAAGCGTGAAGGCTATAAAGGGCTCACTGAAAATTGGTCATTTGGTGATGTAAGGCATTACTTGCGTCGAGGTTTATGGTCGATACTGGCGCCATTCTTGATTCTAGGTGGTATCTACAGCGGTATGTTCACACCAACAGAATCAGCGGTTGTGGCAATTTTTTATTCGCTGTTTGTGGGTGTATTTATTCACCGCGAGTTGTCATTCAAAAGCGTGATGAAATCTCTATCAACCACGACGTGGATCACCGGACGTGTGTTGCTGATCCTGTTTGCTGCTACCGTGTTTGGTCGTTTACTGATTGAACAAAAAATTCCAGTGGTGGTGGCTGAATCTTTGCTCAGTTTTACTGACAACATGTACATGGTGTGGGCGCTTACGATTACTTTGCTGTTGTTCATCGGCATGTTCATGGAAACCTTAGCAGCGATTATGATCATCGTGCCGGTTCTATTACCAATCATGTACATGTTAGGTGCGGATCCTACCCACGTGGGTATTGTGGTCGTATGTACCTTATCGATAGGCTTTGCTACGCCGCCACTTGGCGAAAACATCTTTGTTGCCTCGGGAATAGGGGGTTCCACGGTTGAGCAAATTACCGCGAAGATCCATCCTTTTGTTCTTGCTTCTGTTGTGGGCGTTTTCGTTATCGCTTTCTTCCCACAAATTACGCTTTGGCTTCCGTCCTTAGTGGGCTATTAGGAGAGATAACCATGAATTTATCCAGAATCATCCTCATTGGCTGTGCTGTGTTCGCTGTCGTGAGTGGCATTAGTTTACGTGCCGAACATTCTGAAACAGAGAAACAAGCTAAGCCTGTTAATGTGCTTGATATTTCTGAGCCCCACGTGGTAAGCGAGGCAGAGAGAAGAGCCAAGACTCTGCTGGCGAAAGCTGTAATCCACGTTCAAACCGATGGGGATGAAAGCGTCAAAGATTTCATGAGTGACCCTGAGTACATAGACGGTGAGTTATACGTGTTTGCACTCGGAATTGATGGTCAATTTCTTGCCAGTGGCGGTTCTTCCATGGTGCTGGTGGGCGACAGTGTATTGGACACACAAGATGTTTACGGCAATCCATTTTTCCGAGAAATGATCACAAAAGCGGTCCATAACGGTTTTGGCGAGGTGGAATATCACTGGACGAACCCGACTGATCGTATGGGTGAACCGAAAACTACGTTCTTTGAGCGAGTAGGCGATGTGATTGTCGCTGTCGGTTATTATCCTGAACGTTCGAGTGCGGCCGAGGCAAAGAATTTATTGGCGAGAGCGATGACTGCGATAGTGGAGTCTGAACAAGATAGCTTGGCTGAGTTCAATGACGCTGAAGGCAGCTTTGTGGAAGGAGATTTGTATGTGTTTGTGATGGACATGAGTTCTGGAAAGCTACTAGCTCATGGCGTGTCACCGGAATTGGTTGGGCGATCACACAACGAAATCTTGAGCCCAGATGATAAGCCGATCCTCACTGATATGTTGAATCTTGCGCGAGAAAATGGCCGTGGTGTTTATACCTATCGCTGGTTAAATCCATTGTCGAGTAAGGTCGAAACCAAACATACCTACTATCGAGTTATCGATAACAAGCTAGTTGGGGTTGGATATTACACAAAATCAAACAAGACGTAAAAGTGAGAGTGTGGTGAGTGTAAGTCTATTTAAATTAATGGCTTAACACTCATTTTTCCCCTGAAAATAGGAGTGTGTAAAAAAGCAATTTAGTAAAATTCACAGTGTGTAATTTTTGTTGTGAAATTGTTTCAAAAATAACAGTAGTATGAAAAACATGGAAACCAAGCAGTAAAGAACAAATCTGAAAAGGGTCAATTAGGATGTTTGACCTACGTGAAATTTAAAGCCGTACGAGGGATAGACTATGAATATGCTGACACTAGACAAAACAGAACTTCACAGAAACCATTCAACTTTTATTGCTGAAGCTGTCTTTGCCGTCGAAATGGTGAAAGCAGACAAGCAACTCGAAAAGCAGAAGATGGCGAAACAGTTGCTAGATACTCTATTTCCTCTTGAGTCGGGCTCTCATGAAGATGTTGTGAGCTATGAGATTGACTACCGACATGTTCAGGTTTACTTCAAAAATGGTGAACACACAGGCCTAAAACGTGCGAAGCATTTTGTTGCTTACACAGGTGATAAATCCAAACCATCATCAATCCTGTTTCGCGATGAAAGCGGTACGCACGTTGAAGTGACAATTGGCGCTCGGAAAGGCACAGGTAATCTTGAGCTTGTTGACATCGAAGACATTCAACTAGAGACATGCACCACGTTTGGTCAAACAGACGCAAGTATTTCTTCTGGAATCAGACACTGGGTTAGCCTAGTGAAGGGCGATGAAAGCGGCAGACCAAATGCATCAAGTGAAGATAAAGAGTTCACCGCGAAAAATGGTGATGACTACAATCTTGGATTCTGTTTCGCACTCTAATATCGAGCGCTGCAGCATGCAGCGCTAACATCCGTTTCTCTTTTACCTTTGGTAATTTGCCCGCCCCTATAGCGGGTTTTTTTATTAGAGCTATAAGTAAATTGGGCGATTATCAAAATTATATGCAGAAAGTTTGGATGTGACTTTACAGTGTGTAGTTTTGATTTAAGTTGTTGTATTAAAATAATTTTGTTCTTTTATTTTATTCTGTTTTTATTAGGTTAACTATCATTATCAACGGTGGTTTGGGTGACTATTGAGCAAAATCTCAGTCAAAATGCTTTGAGCTGTGCTATAATGCGCGCCTTGGGATTGAGCAAGTAAGTCCATTTGTCACTAAATATTGTGATTTTTATTGCCTTTTATTTAGGCAGTGCGGCGAGCCAATCAAGTAGTAGTTGGATATGGAGAGCGTCCTTATATTCGTTGAATCGGATATGCGAACATCATAATTTATGAGTTTTAAATCAAAAAAGTACAGTATTGATTCTACTGACTATCAAGTTGGTCAAGACAACGTCAGTAAATGGGGCATGGATGTCCATAACACAGTTTTCGTAGCCTCAGTCGGCTTATCTCTTCTCTTCATCATCACCCTTCTTGCACTGCCTCCTGCAGATGCCAAAGCGGCAATTGATTCCATCAAGGGTGCAGTTCTATCAAAGTTTGACTTCCTATTTATGTGGGGAGCTAACATCATGTTAATTTTTGCTGTTATTTTGGCATGCTCACCTTTAGGTAAAGTTCGTTTAGGTGGCGAAGACGCAACAGCAGACTATTCAATGGCCTCTTGGATAGCGATGTTATTCGCAGCCGGTATGGGTATTGGACTTATTTTCTGGGGTGTTGCTGAGCCAACCGCGTTCTTTACCAACTGGTTTGGTACTCCGTTGAACGCAGAACCTTTTACAGAAGCAGGTCGTGAGTTAGCGCTGGGTGCAACGGTATTCCACTGGGGTTTCCATGCTTGGGCTATCTACGGCATGACAGCACTTTGCCTAGCGTATTTTGTTTATAACAAAGGTCTACCGCTATCTATGCGCTCAGTGTTTTACCCAATCTTGGGTGAGCGAGTGTGGGGCAAAACAGGTGATGTGATCGACGTGCTAACAGTACTGGTTACTCTGTTTGGTTTGGCGACTTCGTTAGGTTTGGGTGGTACACAAGCAGCAAGTGGTATTAGCCACGTGTTTGGCTTGGAAAACAATATCCTACTTCAGCAATCTATTATTGTTTTGATCATGGGCCTAGCGATCATCTCTGTCCTTCGTGGTATGGACGGTGGTGTTAAGTTCCTAAGTAACCTAAATATGGTTATTGCATTTGTGTTCCTTGGCCTTATCGCTGTGCTTAACTTCACTACTGTGCTTGATTCTGTCGCGACTGCAGCAACAGGGTATGTGAAAAATATCGTAGCATTGAGCCAGAGTTCAGGTCGTGAAGACACCACATGGCTGCATGGTTGGACTGTGTTCTACTGGGCATGGTGGGTAGCGTATGCGCCATTCTTCGGTATGTTTGTAGCGCGTATTTCTAAAGGTCGTACGGTTCGTGAGTTCTTGTTCTGCGTACTGATTATTCCTACGCTAGTAACTTCGGCTTGGATGTCTGTGTTTGGTGGTGTGGCGATTGAACAGGTCATTAATCATGTCGGTCAACTTGGTCTTGATCAAGGCATCACCGATGTATCGCTAAGCTTGTTCCATATGTTAGATGCGTACTCGTTTGGTAGCATCCTATCGGTTATCGCAGTGGCACTGATCATTGTGTTCTTCGTTACGACACTAGACTCAGGTTCGATTGTTATTGATGGTATGACGGCTGGTGGTAAGCTTGAAGTACCAGTGAAACAGAAAGTAGTGTGGGCGGTTATCTCAGGTGCGATTGCAATGGTGATGTTGTGGATTGGTGGTGCTCAATCTATCCAAGCACTACAATCTATCACGATCATCGCAGCGTTGCCGTTCACTGTCATTCTTCTGATTGGCTGTGTGAGCCTGCTGAAAGGTCTATTTACAGAAGTAGATAAAGGTCAAGCAAACGTAAGCGAAACAGCGAAATAGAGCGGTTTTCTAGTGAGGTAAATTACTCGCTAATGACGCCCTAAGTATTACTGAAACTCTCTTGTACCCTGTGCGAGGGAGTTTTTTTATGTGCACTATCAAGAAATAAAAAAGCCACAAAT
>NZ_JAPPTH010000074.1:0-320 GCF_027587015.1 Vibrio sp. Makdt | reverse complement strand
AGTTAAGAGACGATATTGGGTCTGTAGCTCAGCTGGTTAGAGCGCTCGCCTGATAAGCGGGAGGTCGGTGGTTCAAGTCCACTCAGACCCACCAATATCGACCTAGATGGGGCTATAGCTCAGCTGGGAGAGCGCCTGCCTTGCACGCAGGAGGTCTGCGGTTCGATCCCGCATAGCTCCACCATCTTTAAGTGTTCTTCCTTAAGAATCTTTAAAAATGGTTCAATTTATTGAATCAAGCTCTTTAACAATTTGGAAAGCTGACTGATTAACTCTAAGAGTTAATCAAATTAAAAGTTCTCAATGTTTATCCTTTGGAT
>NZ_JAPPTH010000073.1:0-327 GCF_027587015.1 Vibrio sp. Makdt | reverse complement strand
GGAGTTCACCGGGACCAATGACGACGGTGAATACAGCTTCAACTACAACGAGAACATCGACGATGAAACCGTGATCGGCACAGTGAGTGCGACGGACGCGGACGGCGATGACGTGACGTACAGCATCACGGCGGGTAACGATAACGGTTGGTTCGCAATCGATGAAGATACCGGAGCCATTACGCTAACAGAAGCGGGCGTTGAAGCGGCGGCGAACGACTTCGAAGCGCTGGCGAACGTGCACAACCTAACGGTTGGCGCGTCAGACGGCGATACCACAACCAGCATCAGCGTGACGCTGAACGAGCAGGATGTGAACGATGCGCC
>NZ_JAPPTH010000072.1:0-462 GCF_027587015.1 Vibrio sp. Makdt | reverse complement strand
CTTTCTCCACGAAGGAATTAAAACTTTTAGTGGGCGATTAGCTCAGTTGGGAGAGCACCTGCCTTACAAGCAGGGGGTCACTGGTTCGAGCCCGGTATCGCCCACCATTCTCTAAATATTCTTGGAAGTTAAAACTCCAAACCACTTCTTATGTCGTTGGTTGGTTTTTTCGACTGTGAGAGTCTTTAGAAAATGCATTCTTCGGAATACATGCTCTTTAACAATTTGGAAAGCTGACTGATTAACTCAAAGAGTTAATCAAATTAAAAGTTCTCAATGTTTATCCTTTGGATAAACACAACACAAACACATTCAAGTGTCTTGGCTTTTTGTCTTCACTTTTTAAAAGTGGAAATAAAGAGTGATTCAAACTTAGTTTGAATCGAAATTGAGTCCGGCAAACACGTAATAAGAACTAACCCTTCTTGTTACAACCAAAAACCTTGGTTAGTTGCCATACAC
>NZ_JAPPTH010000071.1:0-482 GCF_027587015.1 Vibrio sp. Makdt | reverse complement strand
TCCTCCCAAGGAAATAAAAATATGGGGCTATAGCTCAGCTGGGAGAGCGCCTGCCTTGCACGCAGGAGGTCTGCGGTTCGATCCCGCATAGCTCCACCATTCCTTCCATAAGGAATTAAAACTTTTATGGGCGATTAGCTCAGTTGGGAGAGCACCTGCCTTACAAGCAGGGGGTCACTGGTTCGAGCCCGGTATCGCCCACCATCTTTAAGCATTCTCGAAAGAGAGTATTTAAAAATGGGTTAAAAGTTTAACACTTTGAAACTCTTGCTCTTTAACAATTTGGAAAGCTGACTGATTAACTCTACGAGTTAATCAAATTAAAAGTTCTCAATGTTTATCCTTTGGATAAACACAACACAAACACATTCAAGTGTCTTGTATTCGATTCAAATTCGTTTGAATCACATTGAGTCCGGCAAACACGTAATAAGAATTAACCCTTCTTATTACAACCAAAAACCTTGGTTGTTTACCATACA
>NZ_JAPPTH010000070.1:0-508 GCF_027587015.1 Vibrio sp. Makdt | reverse complement strand
GCGCGGCAACTGGGCATTGCACGCTCGACAGTATATAAAGTGTTAAATGAAACTGACTCAAACTAAGCCTTTGTTTAAAAAGGCCTAAATCCAGAATAAGAATGCACTAAAAGAAACGATAATCAATAAGTAAATGACGATAGTACAAAATTGATGGTATCGGCATTCGCTGAGTATGAAGTGAACTTCCGATAAGCGAAGTTGAATAGAATCATTTTCAGGTGAGGCGTTTTCGCTACTTTGTATGTAACGTTCCAAGGAGTCGAGTTGGTTTACGATCTGACTGACGTCATTACGGAACAATGTGAATGTATGTCTAGGAAGTAGTCGAGCATTGGATAAAAGTTCTTTCGATGCCTTTTGTATGTCCATATTCCCACTCAAGCTATTCAATTATTATAAATAGTAGTGCATATAAAGAAAAGGCGCTAGGTAATAATAAATTTCATTAAATACAGATAGATAACCCTCTAAACGTACACTTTCGTTCCGTTGGACCTCAAACCCC
>NZ_JAPPTH010000007.1:0-242598 GCF_027587015.1 Vibrio sp. Makdt | reverse complement strand
ATGTAATTTTAAAGCTATTACCATTCCAACAGAATGGTAATGAATTGACTGTGCCAAAATTAAGTAAACTTAATTTTGTATTGGTCACTCAGTTCATTGAAATCAATTTTGATTCCGAAGAATCTGTTTTATCTAACGATAAAACGTTTTGATATTCATCAACGAGTGCCCACACAGATTGATAGGTTTAAATTGTTAAAGAGCTTCTCTTCGTTGTGACTTGCATCACTTCAGAAGAGGCGGCATTATAGAGACGCCGCTCATATTGGCAAGCATTAAATGCATTTTTTATTGAAAAAAGAGGTTAAACGAAGACATTTCAACCAAGGGCTTATTTGTACCACTTTAAGCCCAACTTTCGAACAAATTACTCACAGCACCCTGTGGATAACTACTCACCACTATCAAAGAAGTAAGACAATCGGGACCTAGGGTTTAGGTACTCTCTCACTTGTTCAGGTAGTTTGTTGGGATTAACCGCATTAACGATTTTTATATCTTTAGCAAGCAGGTCGATTACCGGAGCTTGTGTTCTAGGCACGCTAGGGTCATATGTCAGCACATTGGGATAAAGCATATGCTTGGCATTTACCGAAATAACAATACCAATTGAATCATTGGAGAGCTGAACCACGGTTCCTGGCGGGTACACTCCCATGAACTTAACCAATAGACTTAAGTTGTCTTGGCTATATAGGTGTTTGCAGTTCTTATATAAGTGGGAAAGCGATAAATAAGGGATCATTGGCGGTGACTGTGTTTTACCATGGCACAAGTTATCGAATGCATTGGCAACTGCTACTATCTTGGCAAACTCATCAATCTCTTCTTCCTTTAAGCCTTCTGGGTAACCAGAGCCATCGTTCATCTCATGATGCTGAGCAATTACCTTTTTAGCTGTTTCAGGAAAATCATCTATTGCAGAAACGATATCCGCACCATACTTAGTATGGAGCTTTAAGTAGTTCTCTTCTGGCACCGTCAATGCGCTCTGCTTTCTTAATATAGCGACAGGTATTTTGATTTTGCCCACGTCATGGAATAACGCAGCAAAAGAGAGATCTTTCAGTTGTTGTGTGTTGTAGCCTTTAGCTTTGCCGATCATCATGGCAACAACAGCAACATTTAGTGTGTGGAAGTAGATATCTTCAAAGTCAGCTTTACCATTCATTAGGTGGAGTGTGACGTTATCATCACATACTAATGTTTCGACAATATCATCAACGAGAGATTTCACCTCTCCTACCGCATCCAAAGGACGATTGCGAATTTTGGTCATGACTGAGCGCATTCGAGCAAGTGAACGCTCAAACTCTTTCTCACAGTTACTCACTCTGCGTCGGTAAGAACTTAAAGTTTCAATGCGATCATGCTTTTCTTGCCACATTTTTTCAGCTTCAAGACTAACCTGTAAGTCATCACCTGATTCCAACTCAACCATATGGTTAACCGGCAAAGGTGAAGTATCACTTTGATTAAGGTTTATATAGACGTGTTTGATACCAAGGTGTCGAATGATCTTAACCTGAGCATCGTCTTTTATTTTAAAGCTATTGAATAGAAACGGGTGTTCATTCCACTTGACGGGAAGTCGTATATGTAGACCGGGCTGAATGCGATCTACGGTAATTTTTATGCTGCCCATTTTTATATATAACGTTGATTGATAATCTCTATTTATAATTCTAATAAAACCAAGCAGCAATTTCACTATCCTATTTCACAGGTTCAGTTTAAAGAGTCGCAATGCACCATCCATCTTATACCGAACTTATCTTCAACTTTGCCAAACCTAGCGCCCCAAAACGTGTCTGCAAGCGGCGTCATGATTCGCCCACCCTGTGTTAGTTTTTCAAAGATCTGCTCTTGGGTCGCGGTATCATCTGTAACAAGAGAAAGTGCAAGGTTGTTCCCTTCAAGTTCTTTAGCTTTAACCCCATCAGACATCATTAGCTTCATACCAAAGGCTTCGAATTCAGCATGCATGATCCAATCAGGCTGCGCTCCCTCTATTACCTGTGGAGCATCACTAAAGAGTTGTTTCGATAAGACCACTCCACCAAAGCATTTATGATAAAAATCCAACGCCTCGCCACAACGACCATCGAAAAATAAGTAAGGGGTTACTGTCAGCATATCTTTCTCCTCTATTGCTACTTTAAACATAGACAATAGAAGCAAAAATTACAGGTAACAGGCTGATTTAAGATGATTAATTTATTGAAGGTTATTACTACGATGGGAATTGATGAGATTTATGAATGAAACATCAAGATCTGACTGATTCGTAACTTGCATCCAAGCCGACACGCTGGGTTTCAAATTCACAAACGCCCAAAACGACGAAAGGTCGCTATAAAAGCGACCTTTCTATATATGGTACCGGTAGGCGGACTTGAACCGCCACGCCCGAAGGCAACGGATTTTGAATCCGTCGTGTATACCAATTTCACCATACCGGCATTATCGTGGGCATTGCCCTGTCGATGTTTGGCATTATACGTAAGCAAGCTGATGTGGCAAGCATAAAAACTTGAATTCACGTGTGTTTGCCGATAATTTCGCCACTAAGTCATAAGCTGTGCGTCATGTCTCTTTTCACGCTCTGCCTTAAACTATATTCTGACGCCTAAATTTTTGAAGAAGTAATAACACCATGACACCTACCAACACACTGCCACCAGCTGGAATGATGCGCCGATTCGGTGCTTTGTTCTATGACGCTCTTATCGTGATCGCTATTGAAATGATGGCAGCTGGCGTCATTATCGCTTTACTACATGCGCTTATGGCTCTTGGCATTTTTGACTACAGTGGTTATGCCGATGTCAGTGACTTCCTAACCAACCACCCTATCTGGAGCCCGGTTTACACATTTTATCTAGTAGCAGTTTGGGTTTACTTCTTTGTGTTCTTCTGGACTCGAGCGGGTCAAACTCTGGGAATGAGAGCGTGGAAACTCCGCGTTCAGAACAAAGATGGTTCTGCGATTACTGTCACTCAAGCTCTTATTCGCTTAGGAACCTCTGGTTTTGGTTTAGCCAACCTATGCGTTCCCTTAGATCCTCAAAAGCGTGGCTTTCACGATATCTGGGCGAAGACCGAAGTGGTTGTGTTACCTCAAGCGCGATAGTGCTTCTAAACAGCTTCAATCAAGATAAAAAAAGGAAGGCGTTATGCCTTCCTTTTTTATTATAGTTTCCGCCTCAAGAGCATAACGGCTATTCCGAGGAATACCACACTTGGGGCTAACGCACCAAAAGCCGGCGGTATCTGATACACCAAACTCACAGGGCCAAAGAACTCACTTGATATATAGAAGGTAAAGCCTGCGATAACACCAGATAGGATTCTTGCCCCCATAGTCACACTACGCAATGGACCAAAGATAAATGACAGCGCCATCAACATCATCACCGCGATCGAGATAGGCTGAGTTATCTTTCTCCATAATGCCAGTTCATAACGAGCTGCATCTTGTTCTGACGCTTTTAGATAAGTTACGTAATCGTACAAACCACTCAATGACAGCTCTTCTGGTTTCACTGTCACGATCGCAAGCTTGTCTGGTGCAAGTGATGTTTTCCAAGTGTATGTTGGCAAATTCTCTTTCGTTATCTGCAGTTCATTTTCAAAAGAAGTAACAACAACATCTTTCATCGTCCAAACGTTGTCTCCAACGTAATCCACTTCTTTAGAATAGATAGCGGTTTTCAGAGCCTTATTTTCATCAAAGCGCCACATGTTCATGCCATATAGCTTGTCATCGTCGATTTTGACAATAAAGATGAAATCATTGGCATCACGAGCCCAAACACCGCTTTGCGTGGAGATGATATTCCCCCCTGCAATCGATATGGTTCTTAAGTCACGAGCCATCTTTTGCGCTTGAGGCGCGCCCCATTGCCCTAATAGCGTCACCACTATCATTAATGGAATCGCTGTCTTAAGTACCGACAAACCGATATCAAGTTTAGAGAAACCCGCCGCCTGCATTACTACCAGTTCAGAACTCGCCGCAAGCATACCTAATCCGATCAATGCACCAAGTAAGGCTGCCATTGGAAAAAACATTTCGATATCACGGGGGATACTCAACAAAACAAAGTACAGAGCTTGAAGCAGATCGTAGGTACCACGACCAACTTTTCTCAGCTGCTCTACATACTTGATGATCCCTGAAAGGCCAACAAACGTCACCAGAACAAGTGACGTGGTTGCGATGATTGTTCTGCCTATATATAAATCGAGAATCTTAAACACGGCTTAAGCCAACCTCTTATTCTTGAATTTTTCTTTCAAACGCCTTACTGGCACGCTATCCATAAAGTTTGCACCAATCGCGACAATTAACAACAACGCGTTGATTGGCCACATGCCAACTACTGCAGGAATAGTGCCCTCGTCCATTGCTGATTTGGTTGCACTGATTGCCAAGAAGTAGGTCAGATAAATCAAAATCGCAGGACCAATCTTAGCGAAGCGTCCCTGTCTTGGGTTTACCGCCGAGAGTGGCACAACAAGCATGGTCAACAACGGAATACAGAGTACCAATGAAATACGCCATTGCAATTCAGCTTTTGCGCTATTGTTTGGGTTACCAACAAGGTCAAGTGTCGGAATCGCTTCCCAGTCACGACCTTTCTTCTCCACTTCTCGCTGACCAATCAAGCCTTCATACTCTTCGAAGTGTGTCACCATATAGTCAAGACGAGTTGGAACGCCTTCATGACGAGTACCGTCGTACATCACGATGACTTGGCGGCCATCGCTGAGCTCTTTTACATCGCCCGACTTCGAGTACATTACACTTGGAAGCACAGAGTCACGCGGACGCATTTGAGCAACGAACACGTTTTCTAGCTTATTCCCATCAATATCATCGATGAACACCACAGACGAACCATCTGGCGTTCCTTCAAATTTACCCTTTGGTAGCAAATCAACACTGTTCTCTGCTGCCACTTCCTCATACATCTGTTCAACCTTGTCTTGCGACCAAGGAGATAACCAGAATGAGTTAAAAGCGGCAACCGACGCAGTAATCAAAGCTAAGTAGAGTGCCGATTGAATCAGGAATTTGTTACCTATACCGGTCGCGTTCATGACCACTATTTCACTTTCAGCGTAAAGACGACCAAAAGTGAGCAAAATACCAATATAGATACTGAGCGGAAGCATCAATAAGCCCATCGCTGGCATATTTAGACTAACGATCGACAAGATTAGACTCGCAGGGATAGCACCATCAGAGGCGTCCGCTAACACACTGATGAATTTTTGGCTGAGAAACACGAGAAAGAGAACAAAAAAGATCGCAAATTGGCTCTTGATTGTCTCGCGGATCAAATATCTAACAATAATCACGCTCAAATTACCTATACAAAACTTGTTTTTTTGATTGAATCACTATAATTTCCCGTTGAACCTTTTATTTTTTTAAATTTTTAGCTAAGTGTTAGCGTTCTTCTTTAAGGTTAGTTCCATTATAGGATCCAACAAGTAAGAACCCATTATCTAACATTTAGTTCGATTTGTCTTCAGGATGTAGGAGTACGCATGGAGTTCAGTGTAAAAAGTGGCAGCCCAGAGAAACAACGCAGCGCATGTATCGTTGTCGGTGTATTCGAACCGCGCCGCCTTTCTCCAGTAGCCGAGCAATTAGATAAGATTAGCGATGGCTATATTAGTTCACTGCTTCGTCGCGGTGATCTAGAGGGTAAACCTGGCCAGATGCTACTACTGCATCAAGTACCTGGTGTACTTTCAGAACGTGTTCTACTTGTAGGCTGTGGTAAAGAGCGTGAGCTAGGCGAACGTCAATACAAAGAAATTATTCAGAAAACCATCAGCACACTAAACGAAACAGGTTCTATGGAAGCCGTATGTTTCCTAACAGAACTGCACGTTAAAGGCCGCGACACTTACTGGAAAGTTCGTCAAGCGGTAGAAGCGACTAAAGATGGTCTTTACACATTTGACCAATTCAAGAGCAACAAGCCAGAGACTCGTCGCCCACTACGTAAATTGGTATTCAACGTACCAACACGTCGTGAACTGAGCCTAGGTGAAAAAGCGATTGCTCACGGTCTTGCTATTGCTTCAGGTGTAAAAGCATCTAAAGACCTTGGCAACATGCCACCAAACATCGCTAACCCAGCTTACCTTGCCTCTCAAGCTCGTCGCCTAGCTGACGACTTCGAAACCGTAACGACTAAGATCATCGGTGAAGAAGAGATGGAAAAACTGGGAATGACTTCATACCTAGCGGTGGGTCGTGGCTCTAAGAACGAATCTATGATGTCTATCATGGAGTACAAAGGCGCACCTGATTCAGATGCGAAGCCTATCGTTCTAGTTGGTAAAGGCCTAACGTTCGATTCAGGCGGTATCTCTCTAAAACCTGGCGAAGGTATGGATGAGATGAAGTACGACATGTGTGGTGCTGCGTCTGTATTCGGTACAATGAAAGCGCTAGCTAAATTGAACCTGCCTATCAACGTTGTCGGTATTCTTGCTGGTTGTGAAAACATGCCAGGTAGCAACGCTTACCGCCCAGGTGACATCCTAACGACGATGTCAGGCCAAACAGTTGAAGTCCTAAACACTGATGCTGAAGGTCGCTTGGTTCTGTGTGATGCGCTAACTTACGTTGAGCGTTTTGAACCAGATTGCGTGGTTGACGTTGCAACACTAACTGGCGCGTGTGTTATTGCTCTGGGTCACCACATCAGTGGCGTACTATCAAACCACAACCCACTGTCTCACGAACTTGTGAATGCTTCAGAGCAAGCAAGTGACCGTGCATGGCGTCTACCAATGGCAGACGAGTACCATGAGCAGCTAAACAGCCCATTCGCTGATATGGCAAACATCGGCGGCCGCCCAGGCGGTACTATCACTGCTGGTTGCTTCCTGTCTAAGTTCACTAAGAAATACCACTGGGCTCACCTAGATATCGCAGGTACAGCTTGGAAATCTGGCGCAACAAAAGGCTCGACAGGTCGTCCTGTCTCAATGCTAGTCCAATTCTTATTGAACCGCAGCGGCCAAGAGACTGAAGAGCAATCTTCAAAATAATAAGAAGGGCCTACGGGCCCTTTTTTAATAAGCGCTATTTGTTAGGGGCTGTTGACCAAGTAAGATGAATAGCCACAATTTTCAGTTCGAGTATCAAGTATGCAGACAGCTACGTTTTACATAGTGTCATCAGACAGCCCACAAGCGAATGAAGAAGGTTTCGCTAACTATGTGCTGTTTCTTGCTCAGCACTTTGCAAAACAAGGCGCTAAACTTTATCTCAACTGTAATGACAAAGCCCATGCCGAGCGTATCGCAGAAGTTTTCTGGCAAGTCGATCCCAGTGAATTTATTGCGCATAACTTGGTTGGCGAAGGCCCGAAGTATTCAACCAACATTGAGATTGGTTACCAAGGTGTAAAGCATAATTGGAATCGTCAGCTAGTAATTAATCTGGCCGATAATCATACAACCTTTGCGAACGCCTTTGCTCAGGTGATAGACTTCGTCCCTTGCGAAGAAAAAGCTAAGCAACTCGCTCGAGAAAGGTATAAAATTTACCGTCAGGCTGGATATCAGCTACAGACTATCGAGATTCAACATCCATAGTCAAACCTCATAGATAAAGCTATCTTTGAATTTAGATTCAAGAAGCTTCACTTATGAAGTTTGACCACGATTAACCATTCACAGTATCCGTTTAAGAGCACTATGGAAAAGACATACAACCCAACATCAATCGAACAAGCTCTGTATCAGACTTGGGAAGAGAAAGGCTACTTTAAGCCACACGGTGACACATCAAAAGAAGCTTACAGCATCATGATCCCGCCACCGAACGTCACTGGTAGCCTACACATGGGTCACGCGTTCCAAGACACTATCATGGATACTCTAATCCGTGCTGAGCGTATGAAAGGCAAGAACACGCTTTGGCAAGTAGGTACTGACCACGCTGGTATCGCAACTCAAATGGTTGTTGAGCGTAAGATCGCGGCAGAAGAAGGCAAAACTAAGCACGATTACGGCCGTGATGCTTTCATCGACAAGATCTGGGAATGGAAAAACGAATCTGGTGGCACAATCACTAAGCAACTTCGTCGTCTAGGCGCATCGGTAGACTGGGACCGTGAGCGTTTCACTATGGATGATGGCCTATCTAACGCTGTTCAAGAAGTGTTTGTTCGCCTATACGAAGATGACCTAATCTACCGTGGTAAGCGTCTAGTAAACTGGGATCCAAAACTGCACACAGCAATTTCTGATCTTGAAGTTGAAAACAAAGACAAAAAAGGCCACATGTGGCACTTCCGCTACCCGCTAGCAAACGGCGTAAAGACAGCTGAAGGCAAAGACTACATTGTTGTTGCGACAACTCGTCCAGAAACCATGCTTGGCGATACGGGTGTTGCTGTAAACCCAGAAGATCCACGTTACAAAGATCTTATCGGTAAAGAGATCCTGCTTCCTATCGTTAACCGTCTGATCCCTATCGTAGGCGATGAGCACGCGGATATGGAAAAAGGCACAGGTTGTGTGAAGATCACACCTGCGCACGATTTCAATGACTACGAAGTTGGTAAGCGTAACAACCTACCAATGATCAACATCCTAACCTTCAACGCAGACATCCGTGATGCGGCTGAAGTCTTCACTACTAACGGTGAAACTAGCGATGTTTACTCAACAGAACTACCTGCTACATACCACGGCATGGAACGTTTTGCTGCACGTAAAGCGATCGTTGCTGAGTTTGAAGAACTAGGTCTTCTTGACGAGATCAAAGATCACGACCTAACGGTTCCTTACGGCGACCGTGGTGGCGTGGTTATCGAACCTATGCTAACTGACCAATGGTACGTACGTGCTGCACCTCTTGCTGAACCTGCTGTTAAAGCGGTTGAAGATGGTGATATCCAGTTCGTTCCTAAGCAGTACGAAAACATGTACTTCTCTTGGATGCGTGACATTCAAGACTGGTGTATCTCTCGTCAACTTTGGTGGGGCCACCGCATCCCAGCATGGTACGACAACGATGGCAATGTATACGTAGGCCGTACTGAAGAAGAAGTACGTGCAAACAACAACCTTGCACCAGTAGTTGTTCTTCGCCAAGACGACGACGTACTTGATACATGGTTCTCTTCTGCGCTATGGACATTCGGTACTCAAGGCTGGCCTGAGCAAACTGAAGATCTGAAGACATTCCACCCTTCAGACGTTCTAGTAACTGGCTTCGACATCATCTTCTTCTGGGTTGCGCGTATGATCATGATGACCATGCACTTCAACAAAGATGAAAACGGCAAGTCACAAGTACCATTCAAGACAGTTTACGTTACTGGCCTAATCCGTGACGAAAACGGCGACAAGATGTCTAAGTCTAAAGGTAACGTTCTTGACCCTATCGACATGATCGATGGTATCGACCTTGAGTCTCTAGTAGAGAAGCGTTGTGGCAACATGATGCAGCCTCAGCTAGCGAAGAAGATCGAGAAGAACACGCGTAAGACTTTCGAGAACGGTATCGAACCATACGGTACTGATGCACTGCGTTTCACTCTTGCTGCTATGGCTTCAACTGGCCGTGACATCAACTGGGACATGAAGCGTCTTGAAGGTTACCGTAACTTCTGTAACAAGCTATGGAACGCGAGCCGTTACGTACTGATGAACACAGAAGAGCACGATTGTGGCATGTCACTGTCGGCTGAAGACCGTGCAAACATGGAATTCTCTCTAGCAGATAAGTGGATTGAATCTCAGTTTGAGCTAGCTGCAAAAGAGTTTAACGCTCACCTAGACAACTACCGTCTAGACATGGCAGCAAACACGCTTTACGAATTCATCTGGAACCAATTCTGTGACTGGTACCTAGAGCTAACTAAACCGGTTCTATGGAAAGGCACTGAAGCTCAGCAACAAGCAACTCGCTACATGCTGATCACTGTTTTAGAGAAAACACTGCGTCTTGCTCACCCAGTACTTCCTTACATCACTGAATCTATCTGGCAGAGCGTTAAGCCGCTAGTAGATGGTGTTGAAGGCGACACTATCATGACTCAAGCGCTTCCTCAGTTTAACGAAGAGAACTTCAACGCTGAGATCGTAGAAGATATCGAATGGGTTAAGACTTTCATCACTGCTATCCGTAACCTACGTGCGGAATACGACATTGCACCTAGCAAAGGCCTAGAAGTAATGATCAAAGTTGCTAGTGAGAAAGACGCTGCGCGTATCGAAGCAAACAAGGTTGTTCTGAACTCTCTTGCTAAGCTAGATAGCCTAACTGTTCTTGCTCAAGATGCTGAGACTCCAGCATGTGCGACTAAGCTAGTGGGTCAATCTGAGCTGATGATCCCAATGGCCGGTCTGATCGACAAGGACGCAGAACTTGCTCGCCTTGATAAAGAAGTGCAGAAAACTCACGGCGAAATCAAGCGTATCGAAGGCAAGCTAGGTAACGAAGGTTTCGTTGCTAAAGCACCTGAAGCGGTTATCGCGAAAGAGCGTGAGAAGCTAGTGGGTTACCAAGAGACACTAACTAAGCTTGAAGAGCAAAAAGCGACCATCGCAGCTCTTTAAAATCCTCGCTCAATGAGAAGCCTTTAAACTTCTCGTTACAGATAAAAAGGTTGGCCTTATGGTCAGCCTTTTTTTATGCCATTGGATTTATCACCCAATAACAGCACTTTCCAAACTTCGCCGGCAGTTTGATAGCTTTTGCCTATCAAATTAATCTCTAATACCCATTTCATTTAATGATAATAATTCTCAATAATAGCTCTATCGAAACAACACAACGATTGAGTAATTATCATGAAAAAGACACTAACCTTTGCTGCATTACATTTTACTATCGCATTTAGTGTCGCTTACGTACTAACAGGCGACATCTTAATTGGTAGCTTAATTGCCATGATTGAGCCCTCTGTAAATACGGTCGCCTTCTATTTTCATGAAAAGGCGTGGGCTCAAGTTCCAGCGCTTAAAGCTCGTCAGTGGATGACCAAATTAAAAACCGCCAGCTTTGCGACCATCCACTTCAGTGTTGCGTTTACCGTGGTCTACTTGCTGACTGGTGATGCCTTTGTTGGTGGTGTGATGGCGATGCTAGAACCCGCTCTTAATACAGTCGCGTACTACTTCCATGAGAAAGTGTGGTTACGTAAATCAGACGCTCAAACACCACAATTTTGCGTCCACCAGCACGCTTAAACAGAGAATCGAATCTTACCCATTGACAAAGTTGCGCACCGCAATTAAATTAATTGCGGTACGCAACTTTATTTTTGAGGTAAGTAATTATGAATGCTCGACAACTAAGACACTACTCCCGCCAAGCTGTTCGCTTGCTGGGTATGCTCGATAAGCAATGTGGCGAAATAGCCCTAACCCCAGTCCAAGCCCATGCCCTAGGAGAAATCCAACTCCAACCGCTCACGATCAACCAGCTCGCACAACGATTAAATGTCGATAAGTCGAATGCCAGTCGCACCGTCGCAGGGTTAAACAAGCTTGAGTTAACCGACAGCATCGAGAACCCAAATGACAAACGCAGTCAAAAGGTCACACTCACCACTCGAGGACAGCAGGTGCTGTCTGAGCTCGACCAACAACAGAACGCTTTCTTCGACAATATGCTAGAAGCCCTAAACGAGGATGAGCAACAACAGTTAAAGCTTGGGTTGGAGGTTTACCTCAAAGGGCTAACTAAAGTCTGCCAAGCCGACGAGTTTGTACTGCGCCCACTCACTCACGCCGACAACGAACAAGTTGCCGATGTCATACGACAAGTCTCTGCCGAACATGGCTTAACCGCAGACAAAGGCTATGGCGTCGCCGATCCAACGCTTGATGACATGTATTCTGTATATAGCCAAGACAATGCGATGTACTGGGTGATCGAGTATCAAGGTGAAGTTGTGGGTGGTGGCGGTTTTGCCCCACTGGCAGGCCGACCAGACGTATGTGAGCTACAAAAGATGTACTTCTTAGAACAAACTCGTGGGCAAGGGTTGGCTAAACGTATCGTCGCCTTAAGCTTGAAACTCGCCAAGCAACTGGGTTACCAACAAATGTACTTAGAAACGACAGAATGTTTGGAGGCAGCGGTTAAGCTTTATGAAGCATTAGGTTTTGAGCACCTAGAGAGTGCTTGGGGAGAAACAGGCCACGACGCTTGTGAAGTGGTCATGGCCAAAATGCTATAAGTGCAGTCTAGCGTAAAAAGTTACTCACGCAAGACGCAGGGTTTAGGGCAACAAAAGAGCTCTCTTTTTGTCCATCGAGCTCAACTTCTAACTGGTATAAATGCTTAGGGTTGGGCTTATCAACATTGAAGACTATCGGTGCTTCCACTTGGAATACAACGCCAGTATGTTCCGCACGTACATCTATCGGCATCACCAGCGTCATACCATTGAACTTGATTGATGCCGATACCAGCCCCGCTTTTAGCGTCTGGTAGATCACATCCACTTTAAACTCACAACCGCCACCGTGGTGCCAGATCTGCTCAGTGACAATTTGGTCAAGTTTCACATTGCGAACAAACTGCAGATAAGGAGCTTGCCAAATACCCATTCGAGAGTCTGATTTAACGACTTTTGGCGAAGACGATTGCTCATCCATATCTTCTTCGAGCAACAACCCTTCCTCTTCTTCAAGAAACAAGATCTCAAAGCGGTTTCGACCAGGCTGCATATAAGGGCGAATGTCTTTACGGTACTCTTCTTGGCTGCCATCACAATCAAAGACTGCTACACCATTGAGTCGCACTTCAGCAAAGTAATCGACACCCGCGGCGACTAGCTCAACGAAGGGGCAAGCCAGCATCGCATCATCGACTTCAATGTCATGCATTAGATGCCACTCTTGTGCCGCAATCTCTTCTTCACTGAGTGTGCTAGGAAGTTTTGCGCTCAGCGGTGCAGGAAAAGTAATATCATCTTGGGGTATAGAGAGGTCTGTCAGTGGCGATATTTGCCAAAGACCGTCAAGTTGCAGCCGCATATCATTCCTTGAGCTAGATCAATTTTGACCGCATTATAATGAATGAATGCATTTAAAGACATTTATTTTTCTGAGGATAAAAAAATGCCAGCTCGAGGCTGGCACTTTTCAAACTGGGAAGAAATTACTCTTCACCTTCATCATCTTCTTCAGGGTAGATAGCATCTTCACCTTCGTAGTAAGTGCCCCAACCGTCGTAGATAATGTCGAATTTCTCTGCAAGGTTCACAAGCTTCTCAACTTGCGCATCGATCGCTTCTGCATCTAGAGCTGACTGCATAGTCGCATCACAACAAAGTAGCTTGTTGCCATCTTCGTCTTCTGTCTCTTCAGCTTCAAGTACTTCAAAACCCATTTTGAATGCTTCAACAACGGCTTTCTCAAGCACTTCGAAATCTTCAGCAAATAGGTGATGCTCGATATCGTATAGAGCTTCAGGATCGCTACCATCTTCAATTAGTGCTTCAATGATGTCGCGAGTCTCTTCCTTTTGAAATTCAATTAATTCCGCTACTGATAGATATTCATCTTCGTGAGACATGTGTCTGCTCCAGAGTGTTGACTATGAAAAGATCAAATTTGATTGCCACGAAATATGGCACGGATCGTCCAGAAAAGCCACCCAGATCAGGCCTAGAAAGATAAGTTTATCGCTAGATAACAGAAGTAATATCAATTCAAAAGTGAAACCAAAATCACAGAAACAAATTTTCAACATTTTATTAACTGGTGACTATTTCAGCATTTCGTCTCTAATGTCACTTTTGAGCATATTAAATAGAAATTGCGTGCTTAGTCATGGTGAATGCATACGCTGAACTGGTTTTGAGATGCATAAAACCTCAAGTTGCTTTCAAAAAGTGCATAATAGTGAATAAAAAATCACTAATAATAAGCAAAATAGATTTCAGACAGAGCGCAGATTGAGCATAGATCCTCAAAAATGTTGTTCCATGCTAAATGCACTCAATTGGAATTTAACACCTAACTTTCAACCAAAAATGGTTTTTAGTTCGGATAATTTCAAAAATACTTCATTTTTACACAAACCCTAAAACTTGCATATTACGATTAAGCTTGTCATAAATAGACGCTGGATTAAAAGTAAGGATGCAAAATGAGTAAGCTGTACGTTGGCTCCGAAGTCGGTCAATTAAGACGAGTTCTCCTAAATCGACCTGAAAGAGCACTCACCCACCTCACCCCTTCTAACTGTCATGACCTTCTATTTGATGATGTATTGGCTGTGGAAGCTGCTGGTGAAGAACACGATGCCTTTGCAGATACTCTACGTAATCAAGACGTAGAAGTACTGCTACTGCACGATTTATTGGTAGAGACGCTTGCCGTACCTCAAGCACGCGAATGGCTGCTAAACACTCAAATCTCAGATTTCCGTTATGGGCCTACCTTTGCTCGTGACTTAAGAAACTATCTTGCTCAAATGGATAATGAGCATCTAGCGACAATCTTACTGGGTGGCTTGGCGTATTCAGAGCTTCCTATCAAATCATCATCGATGCTTCCTAAAATGCATCGCCCACTTGATTTCGTTATCGAGCCACTGCCTAACCACCTATTTACACGCGATACTTCGTGTTGGGTTTATGGCGGTGTGTCGCTAAACCCAATGATGAAGCCAGCACGTCAACGTGAGACAAACCATCTACGCGCTATCTATCGCTGGCACCCTGTGTTTGCAGGACAAGACTTCATTAAGTACTTTGGTGATGAGGACCTTCATTACGACAACGCCAACATTGAAGGTGGCGATGTACTGGTTATTGGTAAAGGCGCGGTACTTATCGGTATTTCTGAGCGTACCAAACCACAAGGCGTTGAGAACTTAGCGGCGAGCCTATTTAAGTCAGGGCAAGCAACCGAAGTGATCGCTATCGATCTACCGAAGCACCGTTCATGTATGCACCTTGATACGGTGATGACACACATGGATATCGATACCTTCTCTGTTTACCCAGAAATCGTTCGTAAAGATTTAGACACATGGCGCCTAACACCAAAAGAGAATGGTGAGATGCGCGTAGAGAAAGCGGAAAACTACCTGTCAGCGATTGAAGGTGCGCTTGGACTTGATCAACTTAAGATCATCACCACTGGTGGTGACAACTACGAAGCTGAACGTGAGCAGTGGAATGACGCAAACAACGTACTCACAGTGAAACCAGGTACGGTTATCGGTTACGAGCGTAATGTTTACACCAACGAGAAGTACGACAAGGCAGGTATCGAAGTTCTAACGATTCCTGGCAATGAACTGGGTCGTGGCCGTGGTGGCGCTCGTTGTATGAGCTGCCCTATCGAAAGAGACGGTATCTAGGCTGATAGCTCAATAGCGTAAAAATACAATCACTCAACTAGGCCAGTACCGTTGTACTGGCCTTTTTCATAAAATGAATAAAATAAATATTCACAAATATAGCATTTTTATGTTTAACTAAGTTCTTCATTGATTCTATATACGCAAGGAGCGAAAGATGGCCTTTAATCTTCGCAATCGTAACTTTCTAAAACTACTCGACTTTACTCCTAAAGAGATTCAGTTTTTACTCGACCTGTCAGCTGACCTAAAAAAAGCTAAGTATGCAGGTACTGAGCAAAAGAAGCTTACTGGTAAAAACATCGCTTTGATCTTTGAAAAGGCATCCACACGAACTCGATGCGCGTTTGAAGTCGCCGCTTTTGATCAAGGCGCTCAAGTGTCTTACTTGGGTCCTTCGGGCTCTCAGATCGGTCAAAAAGAATCAATGAAAGATACTGCACGCGTATTAGGCCGTATGTACGATGGCATCGAGTACCGTGGCTTTGGTCAGAGCATCGTCGAAGACCTTGGCGCTTATGCTGGTGTTCCAGTGTGGAATGGCCTTACTGATGAATTTCACCCAACTCAGATCTTGGCTGACTTCCTGACCATGATCGAACATGGTCGCGGTAAACAGCTACATCAAATCAGCTTTGCTTACCTAGGTGATGCTCGTAACAATATGGGTAACTCTCTATTAGTAGGGGCTGCCAAGATGGGCATGGATATTCGCCTTGTCGCGCCAAAAGCTTTCTGGCCAGAAGAGCAGCTTGTCGAAGAGTGCCAAGCTATCGCGCAAGGTACCGGCGCTAAAATCACGCTGACTGAAGACGTTGCTGAAGGCGTAAAAGGCTGTGACTACCTCTACACCGATGTTTGGGTATCGATGGGCGAAGCGCCAGAAGCTTGGGACGAACGTGTGGCAGTGATGAAACCATATCAAGTGAATATGGATGTGATTAAGCTAACGGGCAACCCTCAAGTGAAATTTATGCACTGCTTACCCGCTTTCCATAATAATGAGACCGTCATCGGTCAGCAGGTGGCTGACAAATATGGTATGAACGGTTTGGAAGTGACGGATGAAGTGTTTGAATCTGACTACTCTATCGTGTTTGATGAAGCGGAGAATCGCATGCACACCATCAAAGCTGTCATGGTCGCAACACTCGGTTAATTGAGAATAGTGAAATTAAAAAAAAGCTTGATGTAATCGCTTGCGCTCACAAATTGAAAGCGTATAATTCTCGGCAATTTGTCTGAGAGTAGTGAAAATGACGCCAACCAATATTGTGATCACACATAATAAAATTGTGAAAACACCTAATATTGCTCGCAAGCTAGCATGCTTGCCAGGCGGTCTATTCTGCTTTTCAGCACTTTTTTAAAGCCTCCCATTATGGGGGGCTTTTTTGTGGCCAATACATTATTGTGGGGAAGAAGATCATGGCGAATTCGCTCTATCAAAAGCACATCATCTCAATTCCAGAGCTTTCTCGTGAAGAGCTAGAATTAATTGTTCAAACAGCTGGTCAGCTTAAAGCAGAACCGAACCCAGAACTTATCAAGAACAAAGTTGTGGCTAGCTGCTTCTTCGAACCTTCAACACGAACTCGTCTCTCTTTTGAAACTGCGATTCAACGCATCGGTGGTGATGTGATTGGTTTCGACAGCGGCGGTAACACCTCACTGGCGAAAAAAGGCGAAACGCTAGCAGACTCAGTACAGGTTATCTCTTCATACGTTGATGCGTACGTAATGCGTCACCCTCAAGAAGGTGCAGCGCGCCTAGCGTCTGAGTTCTCTAACGGTGTACCAGTAATCAACGCTGGTGATGGTGCTAACCAACACCCAACACAAACCCTGCTTGATCTATTCTCTATCGCTGAGACACAAGGCCGCCTAGACAACCTTAATGTCGCGTTCGTTGGTGACCTTAAATACGGCCGTACGGTTCACTCTCTGACTCAAGCACTGGCTAAGTTCGATAACATCTGTTTCTACTTTGTAGCGCCAGAAGCATTGGCTATGCCTGATTACATCTGTGAAGAGCTTGACGAAGCTGGCATCAAATACCAACTCCTGACCGACATGGAAGATGTGATTCCTGAGCTGGATGTTCTATACATGACTCGCGTACAGAAAGAACGCTTTGATGAGTCGGAATACGCACACATCAAGTCAGCCTACATCCTAACGGCTGCTCTATTAGAAAATGCACGTGATAACTTGAAGGTACTGCACCCGCTTCCTCGCGTTGATGAAATCACTGTCGATGTCGATAAAACACCTTACGCTTACTACTTCCAGCAAGCTGAAAATGGTGTTTACGCGCGTGAAGCATTACTAGCCCTTGTTCTTAACGAAACGCTGTAGAGGAGAGATATCATGTCTAAAGAGACTCAATTAAAAGTTGAAGCAATCAAGAACGGTACCGTTATCGACCACATCCCAGCAAACATCGGGATCAAGGTGCTAAAACTGTTTGATATGCACAACTCTCATCAGCGTGTCACTATTGGTTTAAACCTGCCTTCTTCAGCACTTGGCGGTAAAGACTTACTTAAAATTGAGAATGTGTTTATCACCGAAGAACAAGCAAACAAGTTAGCACTGTACGCACCTCACGCGACGGTAAACCAAATCGAAGATTACGAAGTGGTTAAGAAGCTAGCGCTTGAACTTCCAGAGCAAATCAACGATGTGTTTGAGTGTCCTAACACCAACTGCATTACTCACAACGAGCCGGTTGAGAGCAGCTTTAAGATCTTTGAGAAGAATGAAGATATTCGCCTGAAATGTAAGTACTGCGAAAAAGTCTTCTCTCGCGAGATCGTGACAGAAAGATAAGCTTCGCGTAGCACGTGATTAATGTAAAAACTATGAAATACCTCGCCCGTGCGGGGTATTTTGCGCTTTACCTAGCCACGGTTTGTAGGCACACTGAAAAACGATTTTTATCTAATAACTGATGGAATAAACCAATGACTAAAGTACTTCACACAGAATCGGCTCCAGCTGCAATCGGCCCATACGTACAAGGCGTTGACCTTGGCAACATGGTACTGACTTCTGGTCAAATCCCAGTAAACCCAGCAACTGGTGAAGTATCTGCTGATATCGCAGAGCAAGCACGCCAATCTCTAGACAACGTGAAAGCGGTTGTAGAAGCTTCTGGCCTGACTGTAAAAGACATCGTTAAGCTAACTGTATTCGTTAAAGACCTAAACGACTTCGGCACAGTAAACGAAGTTTACGGTAAATTCTTTGATGAGCACGGCGTTGCAAACTACCCTGCACGTTCATGCGTTGAAGTAGCTCGTCTACCAAAAGATGTTGGTATCGAGATCGAAGCTATTGCTGTTCGCAAATAGGTTTCACTCTATTTAGTCAGTGGCTTAGTGCTGAGCTAAGCACTGATGAGATACAAAAAAGGTTGCCAACTGGGCAACCTTTTTTATTATTCGTTTTCTGCGTTTAAGCTACTTCTTATTAAGCTCAATCACTTCTTTGTCTAGCTCTTCCAACTTAGCCGCCATCTGTTCACGAGTTAGGTTTGCTAATTCACGAACATTCGACTTGTCGTAACCTTCGGTATTAATTGGGGCTAACATTTCCACAATCACATGACCATTGTTCCAACGGTTTAGCTTAACGCCACCTGTAGAGCTACATACGATAGGTATAATAGGTAAGCCTGCGCCAATTGCCGCATGGAAAGCGCCAGTTTTAAATGGTAACAGACCACGGCCTCGTGAACGCGTTCCTTCAGGGAACATCCATACCGAAACATCGCTGCCTTTCAGATTATCGACCACTTGATCAATCGTACCAACCGCTTTGCTGCGGTTTGCACGGTCGATTAGAATATTACCCGTCAACCAGTAAAGCTGACCAAACAGAGGCATCCACGCTAGACTTTTCTTACCAACAGTTACCACTTTAGGCGTCACAGCCGATGATACCGTGAACAGGTCCCAGTTATTCTGATGGTTCGCAACATAAACATGTTGACCACGAGAGTAAGCATCTTCAGGGATACGCAGCTCTAGCTTGATACCAAACACTTTCGACATACGACCGAAGTAACGACCAAAGGTAAATACGTGCTTTGGGTTACGTGGGCTAAGTAGACAATAGCCACAGCCGAATACAAACATAAGAATCGCAAATATCGCCAATGCGAAAATACGTAATATTGCTATCATTTTGTTCCTCACAACCGCAAAGCTTACCCACCTATTCACTTTATAATAAGCAAACAGGTTCACTTGCGGTAAATACAACTATAAAAAAGCCGAAACCAAGGTTCCGACTTTTGTGTTTTCATTTTACTGATTCATGAATTAACTAACCTAAGTTAGTTTGAGTCACGAAATCGGGTAATGTTTGCGCCCAGCGCTGAAAGCTTATCTTCAATCTTATCGTAGCCACGATCGATGTGATAGATACGGTCAACGATGGTTTCGCCTTGTGCGATACAACCAGCAATAACAAGGCTCGCTGATGCACGAAGATCCGTTGCCATTACTTGAGCGCCGCTCAACTGCTCGGTTTCACCACAGATAGCTGTATTACCTTCAATCTCCGCTTTTGCACCCATTCGCTGAAGTTCAGGAATATGCATGAAACGGTTTTCGAAGATGGTTTCAGTGATCACACCGCTACCTTTCGCCATCATGTTAAGCAGAGTAAACTGAGCTTGCATGTCGGTTGGGAAACCAGGGTGTGGTGCCGTTACGATTTTCACCGCTTTAAGCTCACGACCTGTCATATCAAGACTGATCCAGTCTTCGCCCGTTTCAACCTTCGCACCCGCTTCTTCAAGCTTCGCTAAGGCAGCTTCAAGAAGATGAGCGTTAGTGTTACGACAAACGACTTTACCGCCAGAAACCGCTGCAGCAACAAGGAAAGTACCCGTTTCAATACGGTCTGCAACCACAGAGTGTTGACCACCACCTAGACGCTCAACGCCCTCGATAGTAATCGTATCTGTACCTGCGCCAGAAATCTTAGCACCCAGTTTGTTAAGGAAATCAGCCGTATCAACAATCTCAGGCTCACGCGCTGAGTTATCTAATACTGTTTTACCTTCTGCGAGTGTTGCTGCACACATGATAGTGATCGTAGCGCCTACGCTTACTTTATCCATCACGATGTGCGCGCCTTTCAAACGGCCATCAACACTTGCTTTCACATAACCATCTTCCAATGTAATGGTTGCACCTAGTTGCTCTAGGCCATGGATATGCAGATCAACAGGGCGAGCACCAATTGCACAACCGCCAGGAAGTGACACTTGGCCTTCACCAAAACGAGCAACGAGAGGACCTAAAGCCCAGATAGAAGCACGCATTGTTTTTACTAAATCGTAAGGCGCACAAAATTCATTAATTTCGCTGCCATCAACATGAACGCTTCCGTTACGTGATACTTTCGCGCCTAAACGCTTTAGCAGTTCCATCGTAGTATCGATGTCACGTAGATGAGGAACGTTACTTACTTCCACTGGCTCTTCAGCAAGAATTGAAGCAAATAGGATTGGTAGCGCTGCGTTCTTTGCGCCAGAGATCGTCACTTCACCGCTTAACGGCTTGTCTGATCCAATAACTCGAAACTTTTCCATCATAAACCTTAAAGTGACATCAGTTTCTTATCACGTTCCCACTCTTCCGGCGTAAATGCCTTAATAGAAAGAGCATGGATGTCATTGCGTTGAATGTATTCCATTAGTGGGCCGTAGATTAGTTGCTGCTTCTTAACTCGATTCATGCCGTCAAAACATGGATCAACCGCAACAACTTCGTAATGACTGCCTTCACCCTTCACGATAATTTCTTGAAGGTTCAGTGCCTCTGCTAATAATTCTTGTACTTTTGTGCTGTCCACAAATAGCTCCTGCCTAATTTTTTATGTGTTCTGCCATCATTGGCTGGATATTGCTCAATTGGAACAACGTTCGTAATTGTTCTGGCACGAAACTGAGCATTATATGACAGTTTTGATTTTTTGCATGCTCTAATAAGTGAATTAGCATCACCATTCCTGCTGAATCGACTCGATTTATATGGCTAAGGTCAATTTCAACGCTCGATTCCGTTGTTTGCCACTTTTCCAATATACGCCAGATTGCAGGAACACTATCTCGGTCGATATCTCCGAGAAGCTGATACTCTTTAGAGCTTAGCGCTTGCCATTGAGATTGGCTCATTATTTATTACTCTCAAAGCGAATCGGTTGTGCAGCCAGTTTTTCTAGCTCGTCAGCAACCGCTAAGATACCGTCTTGACGAATCTTAGTATTCCACTCTGATTGCTTACTCGACAGCAGGCTGATCCCCTCCGCAACCATATCAAATGCTTTCCACTCGCCAGACTTTTTGTCTTTGCGAAGCTTAAATTCAAGTTTGATGTTAGGTCGTGGTGAATCGATGATATCGACCTTGATGCTGGTAATACGACTGTCTGCTTTGATTTTTGGCTCAGGACCAAATTCAATTGTCTGATCTGTGTATTGAGTCAGCACTTGCGCGTAAGAAGAAACCAAGTATTTACGGAATGAGTCGATAAATACACGCACATCTTTTCTATCTGCGCCTTTCAAGTTTGGCCCAAGCAGCTTAAGTGCTGCATATTGAGCATTCACATAAGGCATCAACTCTTCTTCCACGATCACCTTGAGTAATTCTGGATCTTTGTGGATATTGTCTTGTTCGCTCTTCAAACGCTCAAATGCCACCTCAGCGACTTGCGTCATCATTTGGTAAGGCTGCGTTTTATCAATAGTTGCATCCGCAAAAGCTTGAGTTGAAACCAACAAGGCCATTACAGCGAAAAAACCTATTTTCAAGTGTTTCATCGTTTTCAACATCATCTTATTCCTCAGCGTTATTGTCATCAGAGCCGCCAACGCTATACAGCACTTGGCCAATCAAATCTTCGAGTACCAATGCCGATTTAGTGTCTTCAATCGAATCACCATCAACCAACATCTCTTCATCGTCAAAAATGAAGCCTGGAACTAAACTGATGTACTGCTCACCGATTAAACCTGACGTTAAGATTTGAGCACTAGAGGTATCAGGAAACTGTGAGTACTTCGCACCAATCGACATTTCAACCACAGGTAGATAGCTTTCGGTATCAAGCTCAATGCTTTTCACACGACCAACAACTACGCCACCAACCTTCACTGGAGAACGAACTTTTAGGCTACCAATGTTGTCAAAGGTCGCTTTCAGATTGTAAGTATGGTTTGAACCCAGCCCTTTTACGTCAGCGACTTGAAAGATCATGATTAAGATTGCGCAAATTCCGGCTATAACAAAGGTGCCGACCCATAATTCTAACTTTCGAGTTTGTTGCATGATTAATTCCCAAACATCAATGCGGTAAGAACAAAATCTAGCCCTAATACCGCTAGAGAAGAGTGTACTACTGTACGTGTGGTTGCTTGACTAATACCTTCAGAGGTCGGTACCGCATCATAACCATTGAAAAGAGCGATCCAAGTTACGGTGATGGCAAACACCATGCATTTGATCATGCTGTTACCGATATCTCGACCTAGCTCAACAGAAGACTGCATCGCTGACCAAAAGCTGCCGTGATCAATGCCTTTCCAATCAACACCGACTAACTGGCCGCCCCAAATACCGACCGCCATAAAGATCATCGCCAGTAGAGGCATAGAGATAAGCCCAGCCCACAAGCGTGGTGCAATAATGCGCTTTAGAGGATCTACCGCCATCATTTCTAAACTGGAGATCTGCTCCGTTGCTTTCATCAAACCGATTTCAGCCGTCAGTGCTGAACCAGCACGACCAGCAAACAGCAATGCAGTAACCACAGGGCCAAGTTCACGTAACAATGAAAGTGCGACCATTTGGCCAAGGTTGCCCTCAGCGCCGTAGTCAATTAACACGACATAACCTTGCAGGCTTAATACCATGCCAATGAACAAGCCCGAAACTAAAATAATAGCCAATGACTGAACGCCAACGCTATAAAGTTGTTTAACTAATAAAGGGAAGTTTTTTAGTCGCGGGATGCCAAACAAAGCCCCGAATAACATCAGGCTTGCTCGACCAAATGACTCACAGATCGCAAGTGTTCGCTTACCGACACCTGCAATAGTTTTAGCAATCATATTAAAACAAATCCTTTTCAAGACTTTGCGCTGGGAACCTAAATGGCACAGGGCCATCAGCTTCGCCTTGCAAAAATTGTTGCACTCTCGGATCGTCATTGTTGTACAACTCTTCCGGTGACCCAGCAGCAATGATTTTGCCATCTGCGAGTAGGTAAACCCAATCCGCGATACTCATCACCTCAGGAACATCATGAGAAACGACGATAGACGTTAAGCCCAAGGCTTGATTGAGGTTGCGAATGAGCTCAACCAACACACCCATTGTAATTGGGTCTTGGCCGACAAAGGGCTCATCGTACATGATAAGTTCAGGATCCAGCGCGATAGCACGCGCCAATGCGGCACGCCTTGCCATTCCGCCAGACAACTCACTCGGCATTAACTGCGCTGCACCACGTAACCCTACTGCCTCAAGTTTAAGTAACACGATGGTACGAATGAATTTTTCGTTAAGTTCAGTGTGCTCTCGCAGTGGAAACGCGACATTATCAAACACATTGAGATCCGTAAAAAGTGCACCCGATTGAAAAAGCATGCTCATTTTTTTACGTGCTTGATAAAGCTTTCGACGAGATAGAGTTGGGATATTGTCGCCATCAAACCAAACTTCACCTTCATCTGGAGGCAACTGCCCGCCAATCAAACGCAGTAAAGTTGTTTTACCGATCCCTGATGGCCCCATGATGGCAGTAATCTTACCTTGAGGGACCTCTAAACTGATGTCGTCAAAAATAACGCGATCACCGCGTGAGAAGCTAAGGTTCTTAACTTTTACAAGTTCAGTATTCGACATACTCTTGTAGTTTCCTTGCTTTAAAAAACGCCAATTATGGCTGCAATAATAATGAGTCTACTTTAGAATTAAAAGCACTGTTCAATTAATTCATATTAAACAGGAATCTATGCAGGGATTTGAAAGCATTAGAAAATTATCTTTTCAGATCTCTTTCTCAGTCGCTAAGTGGTAATTAATTTGCTGAGTGACTTCCCTTTTATCTACCAACAGGTCAAAATTAGCGGTTAATTCTCCGTTTTTTATTAATTTTTTAGGAATCATCATGCTTGAAGCGATTGCGTTTCTTATTATCGGTCTAGGTTTTTTGGTGTGGAGTGCAGATAAGCTGGTTTACGGCGCCGCAGCTCTTGCTCGCAACTTCGGTATCTCACCATTAGTTATCGGTATGACGATTCTTGCAATGGGCTCTTCAGCTCCAGAAATGATGGTTTCTGCAACCGCTGCACTTGATGGCAAAACAGATACTGCAGTCGGAAATGTTTTAGGCTCAAACATTGCCAACATTGCGCTAATTTTAGGTATCACTGCGCTTATCAAGCCGCTATCAATCAGCTCCGCTGTGATTCGCCGTGAACTACCACTCATGATTGGTGTCACTTTACTAGCTGGCGCACTGCTTTGGGATAACCACTTAGGTTTCTACGAAGGCGTATTGCTATTTGTTCTGTTCGGTGCGTTTTTGTTTGCCATGCTGCAAATCAGCCGCAGTGAGAAAAAGAACGGCGATGCGTTTCTTGATGAACAAGAATCAGAGATTCCAGAGGGCGTTAGTAACCCGAAAGCTGCAATGTGGGTCGTAATTGGTCTTATCATCCTTCCTTTAGCCGCTGATATGCTGGTTGATAATGCCGTGATCATCGCTAAGTTCTTCGGCATGAGCGACCTTGTGATTGGTTTAACCATTATTGCCGTTGGTACCAGCCTACCTGAGCTTGCTGCATCACTTGCTGGTGTAATGAAAGGCGAAGACGATATGGCCGTGGGTAACATCATTGGCTCAAACGTATTCAACATTCTGGCTGTTATGGGTATTCCAGGCATCCTAAACCCTTCGATCTTGAGCGAATTTGCGATGGGTCGTGACTTCTGGGTAATGCTAGGTGTATCTCTGCTGCTTGTTGTGATGGCGCTAGGTAAATCACGCAGTGTGAATCGTATTGAAGGTGGCGTGTTAATCGTGACGTTCGTGGCTTACCAAAGCTACCTACTAATGAACATGTCGGCTTAATTGTTGACTTAACTTTCCGTACTTGGAGTATTTGATGTCTCAGCCATTTGATTATCGCAGTGTTGCCAAACAAGTTTTGGAAACCGAAGTTGCAGGTCTCACTCAATTGGACCAATATTTTAATGATGATTTTTGCAAAGCTTGCGACTTAATCCTAAACAACAAGGGTAAAGTGGTTGTGATGGGCATGGGTAAATCCGGCCATATCGGCAACAAAATCGCAGCAACGCTAGCAAGTACGGGTACATCAGCTTTCTTCGTTCACCCAGGTGAAGCGGCACACGGTGACTTAGGCATGATCGAACCGGGTGATATCGTGATTGCAATATCGAATTCAGGTGAATCAGGTGAAATTCTTAGCTTGTTTCCTGTGTTGAAGCGTTTGAACATCAAGATCATCAGCATGACAGGTAAGCCTGCATCGAATATGGCGACCTTGTCTGATATCCATTTACAAATTTCGGTGCCGGAAGAAGCGTGTCCGCTAGGTTTAGCGCCAACAACCAGCACCACTGCTACCCTAGTAATGGGTGATGCATTAGCCGTTGCACTTTTACAAGCTCGAGGCTTCACGGCTCAAGACTTTGCCCTATCTCACCCGGGTGGCGCTTTAGGTCGTCAGCTACTATTGAAACTAGACGACATCATGCACACAGGCGATGCACTCCCTGTCGTTGCACCTGATGCTCTAGTAAGAGATGCTTTACTAGAAATATCTCAGAAAGGCTTGGGCATGACAGCCATCGTTGATCAAGATGGTCAAATGGCCGGTATTTTTACCGATGGTGATTTACGCCGTATCTTAGATAAACGCGTTGATATTCATAGCACTCAAATTGGCGATGTGATGACGCTAAACCCTACGGTTGCCGATCCGAACATGCTTGCGGTTGAGGGTTTAAACTTAATGCAAGCTAAAAGCATCAACGGCTTGATGCTATGCCAAGATGGCAAACTAGTTGGTGCTCTAAACATGCATGATTTATTGAAAGCTGGAGTAATGTAATGACACAGACAGTCGAAACTCTCTACGGCACTGTTGACTCAGATGTATTTGCTATCGCAAAAGACATCAAACTCCTAATTTGCGATGTAGACGGCGTATTCTCTGATGGTCGTATCTACATGGGCAACAATGGTGAAGAGCTGAAAACCTTTCACACTCGTGACGGTTACGGCATCAAATCACTGATGAACGCGGGCATTGAAATCGCAATCATCACAGGCCGTAAATCTCAGATTGTTGAAAATCGAATGACAGCTCTCGGTATCAAACTTATTTATCAAGGCCAAGACGATAAAGTTAAGGCTTACCAAGATATTTGCGATAAGCTTTCTGTTAATCCTGAGAACACTGGTTACATCGGCGATGATCTGATCGACTGGCCGGTAATGGAAAAAGTTGGCTTGAAGGTTTGTGTAGCAGATGGTCACCCGCTACTTGCACAGCGAGCAAACTATGTGACAACCATCAACGGTGGTCACGGTGCAGTACGTGAAGTCTGCGACCTTATTTTACAAGCAAGAAATGAACTCGACGTGCATAAAGGTTTAAGCATATGAGTTTTACTCGTATTATCTATTTAATACTAATATTTATTGCCTCTTGGTCGACCTACTACTTGTTCGACAAAGAGCAAACATCGACGATACAAGTGGCTCCTAATTTGGAGCTACCTGCTTTTAGCGGCAACAGCCTAAACAACATCAGTTACGATGAATCAGGCATTCGCAGCTACCAAGTTGAATCGACGTATTTAGAACACTTCTCAGTGGTTGGCGACACGCACTTTCAAAACCCTGTTCTCTCGGTATTCCGTGAAGGGCATACGATTGAATGGCAAGTCACCGCTGATCGCGCGATTATGGATGAAAATCAAGTTGTCACTTTTTATGACAACGTTGTGGCAAAGAATCTACTGCCAGGGGCAAGCTTCGATACAATGACCACTGAAAAAATGGTGATTGAGCTGAAAAGCCGAGATTTTTATTCAGATACTCCGGTCCATATGATCGGTACATTTTTTGAAAATGAGGGTCAAGCAATAAAAGGTAACTTCGGTACCAACAATGCGACTCTCTTTAATTCTGTTCAAGGTAGATATGAAACTCTTACACCTTAGTTTATTCGCTTTGACTCTTGCGGCACCAAATGTCTACGCCCTATCTTCGGATAGTGAGCAACCTGTCTACATTGACTCAGACAGCCAGCAATTGGATATGAAAAGTAACCAAGTAACCTTCATTGGTGATGTAAACCTGAAACAAGGCAGCATCAATATCAATGCCGATAAGGTGATTGTTACCCGCAATGCCGTAAATGGTGAGATTGAAGAGATTCAAGGCTTCGGTAAACCAGCGACCTTCTCTCAACTGACTGATGATGGAAAGACGCTCTACGGTGAAGCTGACGACCTACATTACCAGCTTGTTGCTGACAAACTGATCATGACCAAGAATGCGATGCTATCTCAAGATGGCAGTATCATCCGAGGCTCTAAAATCACTTACCAGATTGGCTCTCAGAAGCTAGTCGCTGACAGTGGTGAGAACAAACGAGTATCAACGGTTTTACAACCAACGGAAGTGAATAAGTAGCCATGGCCGTTCTAAAAGCACAAAACCTAGCGAAAACATACAGCAAACGTAAAGTAGTGACTGACGTAAGCCTGCAAGTTGAGTCAGGCCAAATTGTCGGCTTGCTTGGTCCTAATGGTGCCGGTAAAACGACTTCTTTCTACATGATTGTAGGCTTAGTTGCACGTGACGAAGGTACCATCAGCATTGACGACCGAGATATCAGTATCTTACCAATGCATAGCCGTTCGCGCCTTGGTATCGGTTATCTGCCTCAAGAAGCGTCTATCTTCCGCAAGCTGTCTGTAGAGAACAACATCATGGCGGTGTTACAGACCCGTGATGAGATGACCAATGAGCAGCGTCAGGATAAGCTAGAAGACCTTCTAGAAGAGTTCCACATCCAACATATCCGTCACAGTAATGGTATGGCCCTATCGGGTGGTGAACGTCGTCGTGTTGAAATCGCTCGCGCTCTTGCAGCAAACCCTCAGTTTATCTTGCTAGACGAACCGTTTGCTGGTGTTGACCCGATCTCGGTTATCGATATCAAGAAAATCATCGAACACCTGCGCGATCGCGGTTTGGGTGTTTTGATTACCGACCACAACGTTCGTGAAACATTAGACGTGTGTGAAAAGGCCTACATCGTGAGCCAAGGAAACCTGATCGCAGAGGGTACTCCTGAAGATGTTCTCAATAACGAACAAGTTAAACAAGTTTATCTAGGCGAACAATTCCGTCTATGATTATATAGAGAGTATCGAGAGTTCTAAGAATAATAACTAGGTAAGTAACACTGAATGAAACCCTCATTACAACTTAAGCTAGGCCAACAGTTAGCAATGACTCCTCAATTGCAGCAAGCGATTCGTTTGCTGCAATTGTCTACTTTAGATTTGCAACAAGAGATCCAAGAAGCACTTGAATCTAACCCACTACTCGATGTCGAAGAAGGCAATGAAGAAACGCCATCATCGGAAGAAAAGCCTAGTCGTGACGAGAAAGAAACAGTTGAAGTCGCAGAACAAGACTTACCTGACAGCTCAGACTTAATCGAAAAATCAGAGATTGGAAACGAGCTCGAGATCGACACAACTTGGGAAGATGTCTACAGCGCAAATACAGGTAACACTGGTATTGCTATCGATGACGACATGCCTGTATATCAAGGTGAAACCACCCAAAGCCTGCACGATTACCTACTTTGGCAACTCGACCTCACACCATTCACAGAAACAGACCGAAGCATTGCATTCGCGCTAATCGATGCCATCGATGACTATGGCTATCTCACCGTATCTTGTGAAGACATCCTTGAAAACTTCGACAGTGAAGACGTAGAGCTTGATGAAATCGAAGCTGTGCGCAAAAGAATCCAACAGTTTGACCCATTGGGTGTTGGTTCACTAAATCTTCAAGATTGCTTACTGCTACAACTGGCGACTTTCCCACAAGACACACCTTGGCTTGAAGAAGCTAAGTTAGTGCTTACTAGCCATATTGACCAACTCGGTAACCGTGATTACAAACTCGTGATCAAAGAAACTAAGTTGAAGGAAGCAGAGCTACGTGAGGTTCTGCAGCTCATTCAACAACTGGACCCACGACCTGGCAGCAAGATTACGCCAGACGAAACCGAATATGTGGTTCCTGATGTGTCGGTATTTAAAGACCTAGGTAAATGGTTAGTGACCATTAACCCGGACAGTGTGCCAAAGCTGAAAGTCAATCAGCAGTACGCTGACTTAGGCAGTAAAGGCAACAGCGCCGATAACCAATACATTCGCTCGAACTTGCAAGAGGCGAAGTGGTTAATCAAAAGCTTAGAAAGCCGAAATGAGACGCTACTCAAAGTTGCGCGATGCATTGTTGAACATCAGCGCGATTTCTTCGAACATGGCGAAGAAGCGATGAAGCCAATGGTACTCAACGATGTTGCTTTAGCCGTTGATATGCACGAATCCACGATCTCTCGTGTGACGACTCAAAAGTTCATGCATACGCCTCGTGGCATCTTCGAACTGAAATACTTTTTCTCGAGCCATGTCAGTACTGACAATGGCGGTGAATGTTCATCGACAGCAATTCGAGCACTCATTAAGAAGCTTGTTGCGGCAGAAAATACCGCTAAGCCTCTCAGTGATAGCAAGATAGCTGCTTTACTGGCTGACCAAGGAATTCAGGTAGCTAGACGTACGATAGCGAAATACCGTGAGTCTCTGGGCATTGCCCCATCGAGTCAGCGTAAACGCCTGCTATAAGCTAATTTAATAGCTTTTTGTTTAATAGCTATTATCAGGCACCAACTGAAAAGGAAAGTCTATGCAAATCAATATTCAAGGCCATCACGTTGATCTTACCGATTCAATGCAAGACTATGTTCACACCAAATTCGACAAACTTGAGCGCTTCTTTGATCATATCAATAGTGTTCAGGTTGTATTAAAAGTTGAGAAAATCAATCAAATTGCAGAAGCGACCCTTCATGTAAATCAAGGTGAGATTCATGCAACAGCAACAGATGAAAGCATGTATGCTGCGATTGATTCATTGGTTGATAAACTCGTCCGCCAACTCAACAAGCACAAAGAAAAGCTAAGTAGTCACTAACATGCAATTAAGCGAAGTACTTTCATTGGACTGCACCAAAAGTGCAGTCCAATGCACAAGCAAAAAAAGAGCCCTTGAGCTCATCAGTCAAATCGCAGCAGAGAGCTGTGGTCAAGATTCAACAGAGCTATTTGAGTGCATGTTGAGCCGCGAGAAGATGGGCAGTACCGGTATTGGTAATGGTATCGCCATTCCTCACGCTCGTATGAATGTCAGTGATAAAGCCATCGCTGTATTGCTGCAATGCCAAGATCCGATCGAATTTGATGCGATTGATAACCGTCCTGTCGACCTACTATTTGCCTTGCTTGTTCCTAGCGAACAGTGCAAAGAGCATCTAAAAACCCTTTCTTGTATGGCAGAACGACTAAACGACAAGCAGACTCTTAAACAGCTGCGTAATGCTCAGAGCGATCAAGAGCTTTACGACATCATGATTCAAGTGCCAACTTGCGAGCAATAACATGCGATTAATCGTGGTTAGTGGCCAATCAGGGGCCGGTAAAAGTGTTGCGTTACGAGTCCTAGAAGACTTGGGGTATTACTGTGTCGATAATCTACCAGTAAACCTGCTCAACAACTTTGTCGAATCGGTACGCGAAAGCAACCAAAACGTTGCGGTAAGTATTGATATACGTAACCTACCGAAAGAGCCTCAGTTAGTCACCGACACGCTCGAGCAACTCGAGTCAGCTACAAACATCGATATTGATGTATTGTTCCTCGATGCCAGCAAGCAGACACTCCTGAAGCGCTACAGCGAAACCCGAAGAATCCACCCTTTATCAATTGGCCAAGAGAAACTTTCTCTAGAGCAGGCTATTGATTTAGAAAAGACACTTCTCAGCCCTCTAGCAGAGCAAGCCAGCATTGTTATTGATAGCAGTGACTGCAACCTCTACGAGTTGAGTGAAAAAGTGCGCTTTAAAGTCGAAGGCAAAGAGAAGCAAGAGCTAATCATTGTCTTTCAATCTTTCGGCTTTAAATTTGGTCTGCCAAGCGATGCCGACTACGTGTTTGATGTTCGCTTCTTACCAAACCCTCACTGGGAACCTGACTTACGACCAATGACAGGCCTTGATGCTCCGATTCACTCCTTCCTAGAGCAGCATCAAGAAGTGATTGAACTCAAACAACAGATTCAAGGCTTCGTTGAGCAGTGGCTACCAATGTTAGAGAAAAACAATCGCAGTTACCTAACGGTAGCCATTGGTTGTACTGGTGGTAAGCACCGCTCGGTGTATCTAACGCAGAAAATTGGCGAATACTTCGAACAACTTGGTCATCAAGTTCAAATCAGACATGCCTCTTTAGAGAAGCACCAACAGGGCTAACCATGGAATTAACTCGAACTGTACTGATCCAAAACCGTTTGGGTCTTCACGCTAGAGCGGCCGTAAAGTTGGTTGAGCTTGCACAAAGCTTTGATGCCACTATCACAATTCATAGTGAAGAAGATAAAAGTGCCACCGCAGACAGCGTGATGGGACTATTGATGCTGGAGTCAGCCCAAGGCCAACACATCACGATTCAAGCTTCGGGCACTGATTCACAACAAGCACTTGATGCCGTTTGCCACCTTATCGAAGATAAATTTGATGAGGGTGAGTAGCCAAGACGCTTAACTCGTAACGCCGCAAACTCAAACGGTAAACCAACCTATATTAAATCTTAGTTCTACCTAAGTTTATGATTTAAATAAGCCCTAGAATTAAGTTACTATTCCAAGCATTGTAAGAATAATGAGATAGGAGGAAAATATGGCAGAGCAATTAGAATTCGACCAAGCTCACCAAACCCTCCAAGAAGTCAGCGAAGCCCTAGAAAACGGCCGATTTGTTCACGTACGCCGACAACTTCAGGACATGGAACCTGAGGATATTGCACACCTTTTAGAAGCCTCCCCTCGCAAAAGTCGTGACGTACTCTGGCAACTCACCGATCCAGAAGACTACGGTGAAATTCTTGATGAACTAAACGAAGACGTCAAAGATGCTCTTGTGTCAAAAATGGCACCAGAGACCTTGGCCGAAGCAACCGAAGGCATGGAGACCGATGACGTCGCGTACGTACTTCGAAGCCTGCCCGACGATGTTTCTCGCGAAGTCCTTTCTCAAATGGACTCCGCCGATCGTGCACTAGTTGAAACCGCCCTGTCGTACCCAGAAGATTCTGCCGGTGCGATCATGAATACCGACGTAATCACGATTCGTGGTGATGTCGATGTCGATGTTGTACTGCGTTATTTGCGTATGCGTGGCGAACTGCCTGATGCAACCGATGCTCTGTATGTCATTGACGAAGAAGAGCGTCTTATTGGCAACTTGTCACTGACGACACTGATTACGACTCAGCCTGATATTGCAGTTTCAGAAGTGATGGACGATGCAGATGAAGCCATCTCTGTAGAGACCAGCGCTTCAGATATCGCTAGCTTATTTGAACGTCGTAACTGGGTTTCAGCACCGGTTGTCGACAGCAACCAACATCTCGTTGGTCGTATCACCATCGATGACGTGGTTGATGTTATCCGTGAAGATGCCGAACACTCAATGATGAGTATGGCGGGTATGGATGATGACGAAGATACCTTCGCACCAGTCGTAAAATCGGCTCGTCGTCGTAGCGTCTGGCTTGGTGCTAACGTTCTAGCAGCGCTTGCTGCCGCATCTGTTTCCAACATGTTTGAAGCAACGCTCGACCAAATGGCTGCGATTGCGGTTCTGATGACGATTGTACCGTCGATGGGTGGTGTTGCTGGTAACCAAACCGTTGCTCTAGTGATTCGTGGTTTAGCACTTGGTCACATCGGTGACAGTAACAAACGCGAACTACTATTCAAAGAGGCAGCTATCGGCTTCCTCAACGGCGTTCTATGGGCCGTTATCATTGGTGGTATTGTGGTAGCTTGGAAAGGCAATTGGATACTGGGAGGCATCATCTCAGCCGCAATGATGACCAACTTGATAGTGGCTGGTATCGCCGGTGTAACCATTCCAGTGATGCTTAAGAAGATGAATATCGACCCAGCATTAGCCGGTGGTATGGCACTGACAACAGTAACCGATGTTATTGGCCTATCGGTGTTCTTAGGCTTAGCGACGATACTTATCTAAGTTTTCGTCATAAGCTACTTTAACTACGAAACACTGCATACAAAAAAGGGAGCCATCGGCTCCCTTTTTTAGTTCTTTAGGTTGGCGTTAAGTGAATTACTCGCCTGCCACTTTCATAGACTCAAGCAGGATAGAACCCGTCTGAATTTGAGAGCGTGTTTCAACGTCGTTACCCACTGCAACGATCTGGTTGAACATGTCTTTTAGGTTACCCGCGATCGTCACTTCCGATACTGGGTATTGGATTTCTCCATTCTCAACCCAGAAACCTGCAGCGCCACGAGAATAATCACCCGTTACGGTATTCACGCCTTGCCCCATCACTTCAGTTACGAGGAAGCCAGTACCCAACTCTTTAAGCATCTGCTCAAAGTTTTGACCTGTCGACTTAACGAACCAGTTATGAATACCACCAGCATGACCTGTCGGTGTCATATCCATTTTACGTGCTGCGTAACTCGTTAGTAGATAAGTGGCTAAAACACCGTCAGTGATGATTTCACGATCTTGAGTGAACACACCTTCGCTATCAAATGGGCTTGAAGCCAAACCACGCAGGATATGAGGGCGCTCAGAGATGTTGAACCAATCTGGCAAGATTTTCTGACCTAGATGATCCAATAGGAAGGATGCTTTGCGATACAGGTTACCACCGCTGATCGCCATCACTAGGTGACCAATAAGGCCAGTCGCTACATCATTGGCGAACATGATCGGGTATTGACCTGTTGCTAGCTTTTTAGCATCTAAGCGGCTAATGGTCTTTTCTGCTGCTTCTTGACCTACGCGCTCAGGCGTCCATAGCTCATCACGGTGACGTGCAACGGTATAGCTGTAGTCACGTTCCATTTCACCATTAGCACCCTGACCAATCACGCAACAGCTCGTGCTATGACGGCTAGATGCATAACTTGCTAGCAAACCGTGGCTGTTACCATAGACCTTAACACCGTAGTGGCTGTCGTAACTCGCGCCATCACTTTGTTTGATCTTGTCGCTATAAGCTAATGCTTGCTTCTCAGCAGCAATCGCAATCTCAGCGGCATAGTCTGGGTTTGGTTCATCAGGGTGAAAAAGGTCCAAGTCTGGAATCTCTTTCACCATGTATTCTTTTGCTGCAGGGCCTGCGAACGGGTCTTCTGAGGTGTACTGAGCGATATCGAGTGCAGCTGCGACTGTTTGAGCAATCGCTTTTTCACTCAGATCAGATGTAGATGCACTGCCTTTTTTCTGGCCGCGATAAACAGTAATGCCTAGCGCACCATCACTATTAAATTCAACGTTTTCCACTTCACACATGCGTGTTGAAACACTCAAACCCGTTGACTTAGTAATAGCGACCTCAGCGGCGTCGGCACTCACAGAGGCCATGTCCAACGCTTTTGCAACTGCGGCTTCTAGATCAACTCTTTGCTGGGCGACTTGCTGTTTTACATCCATATCTATTCTAATTTTGTAGGTCAATATTACGTAGGATAACAAGAATTTCGCTTTCTCCCCAAGATTCTTGCTAAAATAGGCAATATATTCGTTTGAGATAGTGACATAGGCAGAAAAGATGGCTCGCAAAAACCAAAAAGCTCCATGGGAACCAGAAGAAGAAATCATCTGGGTAAGTAAAACCGAAATGAAAACGGACATGGAAGCCCTACAGAAACTAGGGGAAGAACTTGTTACCCTAAAGCCATCAGTATTAGAGAAATTCCCTCTGTCTGAAGATTTGGCACTCGCGATTAAAGACGCACAACGCTTTAAGAACGAAGCAAAACGTCGCCAGCTTCAATACATTGGTAAGATCATGCGTAACATCGACCCAGAGCCGATTCAAGCGGCTTTGGACAAGGTACGTAACAAGCACTCACAAGCAACAGCTGAGCTACACAAGCTTGAGCAACTGCGTGACCGTATCGTTGAAGAAGGTGATGCTGCTATTTCAGAAGTCATGGAAATGTATCCTGAAGCAGACCGTCAACGTCTTCGCCAATTGGCGCGTCAAGCTAACAAAGAGAAGAAAGCAAACAAGCCAGCAAAGGCTTTCCGTGAGATCTTCCAAACTCTGAAAGAGCTAAAGCAAGACGATTAATCCGTCATCGTGTTATCAGCTCCCTAAAAAAAGACCTAGCACACGCTAGGTCTTTTTTGATTCTGTTGTTCATTGAGTACTACTCGCCAGCTCTAACAAACGAGCTGAGCTCTGGCTGAGGGTGGTCGACAGTGAGTACCTCAATTGAATCCTCAACCAATACCTTCCCCAAAGCAACGAACACAAATTTATTCGCAATGCTACGCGCATCACCTAAATGGTGCGTCACCATCAAAACCGTAATATTTCGCTCTGCCGCTAATCGCTTCACTAAGCTAAGCATCTCTTCTCGCAGCAAAGGATCAAGTGCAGAGAAAGGTTCATCAAGTAGCCAAATATCATGAGGCTGAACGAAACAACGCGCTAAGGCGACACGTTGGCGTTGACCGCCAGATAAGTGCTCAGGCAATCTATCCAAATACTCAGCAACACCAACTTGCGCTGCGGCTTGTTCCACAGATTGCTTTTGGGTTGCGGTAAGCTTTAACCCAGGATGCAACCCTAAACCAATATTTTCACGTACCGTGAGGTGAGCAAATAGGTTGTGTTCTTGAAACAGCATTGCCAAAGGTCGCTGATGTGCTTCTTTGCCAATAAGCGACTGGCCGGCCACTGAAATCTCACCCGATGTTGGCTCAATAAACCCAGCAACCAATGCGAGTAGGGTTGATTTACCCGCGCCGCTTGGTCCCATCAAAGCAACAATATCACCCTGCTCGGCTTGGAAATCAAAACTAAACAACTCTTGGTGGTAGTGGTAATCCACATCTTTCATCACTAACATCATAGGTTCCTTAACTCTTTAGCTTTGAGCTTTGAGCTTCGAGTAAACAAAAATTCAATCAGACTAAAGCTGCCAACACTCAGCAACAGCAAACTCACTGACACCACAGCAGCCGCTTCCATTTGATAGCTACCTAACAATTGGAATAGATACAAAGGCAGAGTTCTAAAGTCTTGGCTACCAAACAAGGCAATTGCACTTAAGTCGCCCATCGCCAGCATAAAGCTGATTGAGAAAGCCTGCGCCATCGGTTTACGCAATGCACGCCACTCCATTAACCTAAAGCGAGTAAAGCCAGTCATACCTAAACTGGCACACACATATTGATATTGCTGAGACAGATGCAACATAGGTTGGGCAAGTGTCTTAATCACATAAGGCAGCGCCATTAGGCTATTTACGGCAATCACAATAAAGAAAGCCAAACTGAACACATCGGTAAATGAACGTAGCAATAAGAAGATACCTGTGCTGATCACTAATCCCGGCGTCACCAAGATAATAGTGCCGATCAGCTCGATTTTATCGGCTCTGATCGTCTTGTTTTGCAAGCGCCACGCACGACTGGTGAGCAATATAGCGATACCTATGCCAACAGCAATAACACTCGCCAATAAAGCGACTCTCACCGAAGTCATCAGCGCCGCCCAAAATGGCTCACTGCTGAGTACCGTCAAAGCTTGAGCGTTAATACCACTAACAAGCACCATCAACAGTGGCGGTAATACGAGTATTGATACCATGATGATCCAAAAGCTATCCCAAGCTTTTGACCACCAGCTGTCTTTAACCAAATACTTCTCTTCCGACAGCTGACTCGCCGTCACTGAGATCGGCTTAGATAGGCGCTGAATACTCACAGCTAACACGCCACATAACAGCATTTGCCATATCGCCAGCAAAGCCCCCGCTTGCAGATCAAAGTCGAATTTAATCGCCTGATAAATAGCGAGCTCGATAGTGGTTGATTTAGGTCCACCGCCCAGCGCCATCACAGTTGCAAAGCTGGTAAAGCACAGCATGAAGACTAAGCCACATACATGGGGTAGCTGTTGTCTTAAGCGAGGCCATTCAACCCATTTGAATTTATTCCAATGACTCATACCTAAATGCGCACACAACTTGTGCTGCTCAGCAGGCACGGTATCTAAGGCTTGCAGAAGTAAGCGACTAGCATAAGGCAGGTTGAAGAAGACGTGTGCCAACAAAATACCATTCAGGCCATAAATCGAGAATGGGAGCTCAATGTCGAAGTTCGCCAAGGATTTAGCTAACCACCCACTGTTGCCGTAAATCGCTAACAAACCGAATACACCGACCAACACAGGCAGAACTAAGGTCGACGCAAAGAGCCTTAACAGTAGTGCTCGCCCAAAAAACTGTCTGCGACACAGGGCGTGTGCAATAGGTATAGCAAAGCCAACACTCAGCACCGTTGAGAGTGTCGCTTGATAAAAACTGAACTTCGTTACATGCAAATAGTAGGGATCGGACCATACTTGGCTGATATCAAGAGAAGGGGCATTGCTAAACAATGCCCCTACTGCTGAAACCACGAAGGCGGTAATGAGTATCGCGACCCAAATACCGACCTTAGGCGTTTTCTTTATCATAAATTGATTATTACCGTAAAAAGTCCATTCCAAACATAAAGAATGGCTTTAAATACAGGTCGTTCATTCTTTTAAAAGTAAATTAAAAAGTAAGCGCACTCTGCCATTCACGAATCCAAGGCTTACGCTTCTCGGCGATCTCTTCAGAGCTAAAGCTTAACGCTTGCTGAGGTACCGTCAGTTGTTCGAAACCTTTAGGTAGCTCAACATCTGTCACTGGGTACATCCAGTTGCCTGTCGGCATCGCCGATTGGAATTCATCACTTAGGATAAACGCCATAAACTCATCAGCAAGCTTTTCATTCTTACTGCCTTTGACCTTTGCTGCCACTTCCACTTGAGTGTAATGCCCCTCTTCAAAGTTCGCAGCAGCATACTTAGAATCGTTCTCCGCAATGATGTGGTAAGCCGGAGAAGTGGTGTATGACAATACTAAATCAGATTCACCCTCTAGGAACATAGAGTAAGCTTCAGACCAGCCTTTAGTTACCGTCACCGTTTTCTGAGCTAGCTTCTTCCACGCCGCTGTAGCTTCATCACCGTATACCGATTTCATCCAAAGCATCATGCCTTGGCCTGGGGTTGAAGTACGTGGATCTTGGTAGATAACCTTCAGGTCTTCACGTTGCTCAACCAACTCTTTCAGACTTTTCGGTGGGTTTGCTAGCTTCTCTGTGTTGTAGACAAAAGCGAAGTAGCCAAAGTCGTAAGGTACAAATGTATTATCGTCCCAGCCATTTGGCAGTGTTACTGATGATGTATCAACATTATGCTCAGCCAATAAGCCTGTCGCTTTCGCTTCAGCCATTAAGTTGTTATCTAAGCCCAAAACGATGTCAGCTTTGCTGTTGCCGCCTTCAAGACGTAAACGGTTCAGGATAGAGACGCCATCTTCGAGCGCGACAAAATTCACATCACAGCCACACTTTTCTTCAAACGCTTTCTCGACGGCAGGACGTGGGCCCCAATCCGCAGCAAAAGAGTCATAGGTGTAGACGGTTAACGTATCGTCTGCAGCAAAGGCAGAAAAAGAGATAGCTGTAGTAACAGCAAGGGTAGTTAATGTGAATTTCACTGGACGCTCTCCATGGTCTGAGCGGCACAGGTTTGAGGGAGGAGAACGATGGAGGTTGTTCCTAACTCAATTCCTACGCCAGCATTATCTGGTTCAGGTTTACGGGTCCCAAGCACCTGCTTGATCTCAGCTCGCATTCATTATTTGAATGGTTTGCTCCCCGATGAGTGTTCAGAATTGTAATTCGATTTTTAACAATAAGCTATCAAGTTTGGATCAATTACGTTGATCGTAGCCCCATCTAGGCACTAAACCTTGGTCAATACCTAGATGGTCCAGAATGCGCGCCACCATAAAATCGACCAGGTCTTCTATTGACTTAGGTTGGTGATAAAACCCCGGAGCGGCTGGCATGATGGTTACACCCATCGTCGATAGCTTGTGCATGTTCTCTAGATGTAGCGTTGAGAATGGCGTTTCACGAACCACCAATAACAGCTGACCTCGCTCTTTCATCACCACATCTGCTGCGCGCTCAATCAGGTTATCCGATAATCCATGGGCAATCGATGCCAAACTGCCCGCAGAACATGGGCACACCACCATCTGCTTCGGCGCAGCTGAACCTGATGCTACTGGAGAGAACCAGTCATCTTTGCCGCATACCACCAGCTTTTCTGGATCGCAGCCCAAGTGCTTAACCAAGGCTTGCTTTGCCGCATCCGGTCCGGCAGGTAACTTGAGCTCATGCTCTGTTGCCAACACCACTCGCGCTGCCGACGAAATCAGCAGGTAGACCTGATAGTCTGCTGCCAACAAGCATTCGAGCAAACGTAGTCCGTAAGGCGCACCAGATGCGCCAGTAAAAGCAAGAGTTATCGCTTTATCGTGTTTTGTCATGTTCTCAGTTACTTCAAATTATAAGGTCGTGGATTGGATTAACCTTTAAGGGCTAACGCATCCAACAATTTTTGGTGAATACCACCAAAGCCACCATTACTCATTACCAGAATTTGGTCTCCTGCTTGCGCCTCTGAGACAATTTTAGCAACAAATACATCCATATCATCACTAACATGTGCAAGCTGATGACAAGCGTCTGCGACATCCTGCACCGACCAATCAATGTTGTCCGGTTGGAATAAGTAGGTGGAATCCGCTTGTTTAAGCGAATCAGCCAAGGTTTCTTTATGCACGCCACGCTTCATGGTGGCGGAACGAGGCTCTAAAACGGCAATGATTTTTTTCGATTCGACCTTATTACGTAAACCGCCGAGCGTAAGTTCAATCGCCGTTGGATGATGAGCAAAATCATCATAAACAGACACACCAGCGACCTCGCCTTTAAACTCTAGACGACGTTTGGTATTGATGAATTTCGCTAACGATTCGCACGCTAAATCTGGCGTCACACCCACATGTCTTGCCGCAGCAATCGCCATAAGAGCATTGTTGACATTATGATCACCAACCAAGTCCCAATCTACTGTACCAACACACTCACCTTGGAAGTAAACTTCAAATTGAGAGCCATCTTTGACAAGCTTTTTGGCATCCCAATCGCCAGCTTCGCCACTTGATTCTGTCTCACTCCAGCAGCCACGTGATAAAACATCTTGAATAGCGGTATCTTGCTTGGGTGAGAAAATACGACCATTGCCTGGCACAGTTCGCACTAAATGGTGGAATTGACGTTTTATCGCTTCAAGATCGTCAAAGATATCTGCATGATCGAACTCAAGGTTATTCATCACCAAGGTTCTTGGGTGGTAATGAACGAACTTAGAGCGTTTGTCGAAAAAAGCACTGTCGTATTCGTCGGCTTCTACGACGAAGAACATGCTTTCACCTAAGCGAGCGGAGATACCAAAGTTACCCAATACCCCACCAACTAAAAAGCCGGGCGCATAACCGCAATCTTCTAAAATCCAAGCCAGCATGCTGGAAGTTGTAGTTTTACCGTGAGTGCCGGACACCGCAAGAACCCAGCGGTCGTGCAGCAAGAACTCTTGCAGCCATTGTGGACCAGAGGTGTATCTAAGGTTGTTATCCAAGACATACTCAACACATGGGTTACCACGGCTCATGGCATTACCAATAACCACCAGATCAGGCCTAGGCTCTAGTTGGCTTGGGTCGAACCCTTCAATAATTTCAATCCCTTGCGACTCCAACAACGTACTCATTGGAGGATAAACATTCGCGTCACTACCGGTAACCTTGTGACCTAATTGACGAGCCAATACCGCAGCACCGCCCATGAAGGTGCCACAAATTCCTAAGATATGAATATGCATAAATTGCTTCCAAACGCTTGGCTAATATAAACAGTGCCTAATTAAAACGGCTTGTACTCATTATCATTAAATGACGCTTAAAAGCGAGCAGCAATGCAAAACAAATTGAGTCGACATAGTAAGTGAGATCTGTGTCGCTTAGTTCATTACCATTAAAAAGATCTAAGCCTTAGAATTTAGGTAAGCGTCTAGATGAATAAAGCCCACTTAAGAGGCAAATTCTATGGTGCTCAAATCCCCCCTAATATTCAGAGAAGTTTAAGGAAATAACATGTCTGAGATGCGCACCCTTGGTGAGTTCATTGTTGAGAAACAGAGTGACTTTCCCCATGCAAGTGGTGATCTATCATCCCTTTTGTCATCAATTCGTCTTGCTGCAAAAATTGTTAACCGTGAAATCAACAAAGCAGGTCTTGTCGACATTACTGGCGCTGTTGGTACAGACAACGTTCAAGGTGAAGAGCAGCAGAAGCTAGACCTTTATGCGAACGACAAATTTAAAGCGGCTCTAGAAGCTCGTGACCAAGTTTGTGGTGTAGCAAGTGAAGAAGAAGACGAAGCGGTTGCCTTCAATAAAGAGCTCAACAAAAACGCAAAATACGTCGTGTTGATGGACCCACTTGATGGTTCATCAAATATCGATGTAAATGTATCGGTTGGTACGATTTTCTCTATCTACCGCCGTGTCTCTCCAATCGGAACACCACCGACTCAAGAAGACTTCCTGCAACCAGGTCACAAACAGGTAGCTGCCGGTTACGTAATTTACGGTTCTTCAACCATGCTGGTTTACACAACTGGTGCTGGCGTAAATGGTTTCACCTACGATCCATCTCTGGGTACTTTCTGTCTATCTCATGAAAACATGATGATTCCAGACGAAGGCAAGATCTACTCGATCAACGAAGGTAACTACATCCGCTTCCCAACCGGTGTTAAGAAGTACATCAAATACTGTCAGGAAAGCGAGCCAAGCGATAACCGCCCTTACACGTCACGTTACATTGGTTCTCTTGTGTCTGATTTCCACCGTAACTTGCTAAAAGGCGGCATCTACTTGTACCCAAGTACAGAGAGCCACCCTCAAGGTAAATTGCGTTTGCTTTATGAATGCAACCCTATTGCTTTCCTTATGGAGCAAGCTGGCGGTATTGCATCAGACGGTGCACAACGTATTATGGATATCAAACCAACTGAGCTACACCAACGTGTGCCTTTCTTCGTTGGTTCAACAAAAATGGTACGTAAAGTAGAAGAGTTTCTTGAGCTGAACCCTGAGTAACCCTCTCATTTCATTCTCAAACTAACGCTATTAAAAAAGCCAGCACCTCAGTGCTGGCTTTTTGTTGTCTCGTAAGGTGATTAACTAGTTAGGAATCATTGTTCCGCTGACACCAGTCACCCGAAAGTATTTCTTTATTAGCTGTTAGATCAAGCTGATACAAATATACCCATGCTAACCCAAATATAGTCTCTATTTGCTCGCGACGATACTCGACAGGCACATCTTCTAGCCGATCGAGCGACGCCAAGACTTCATCGTTAATCATAAATACTTCCCCAGCGACACTTTTCTTTCCAAAAATCATCGCGGGATAGGCATCTAGGTCAAAAAGAGCGTATTCCTCAGGAGTATCAAATCGCCCAAGTAAATCACAGCCCTTCAAATAATGATGATTCGATTGACCCTGTCTCAAGGTTCCATAAACAAAAACAAGATGCTTCATAAATCCCCCACAAGCCATTCATCTCTGCTATTCAATGAATGGCTAAACACTCTCGACCTAAACCGCTCTATTCGGAATCAAACTGTTCTACTCGAACTCAAACTGATAGAGGAGGTCTACCGCGCTGTCGAGACCCGAAACGGCTTCAACGTAGAGATCCTGCATCAATCGGTAACGAACAGTAAACTCACCAAGCGAATTGAAGATACCCACACCATACTTCACCTGTAAGCCTGGCAGAATGTAACCACTTACCGTTACTTGTGAGTCATCGCCAGAGCCTGCGGTATCCAGTTGTAGATCTTGTACACCAAATGCTTCACCGATTTCGCCAACAACCTTACCGCTCTTCGCTAAACTCAAACCAATTAAGGTCGTCGTCATCGAACCATTCGACTCACCATCAATATCTTGGCCACGTAAAATATAAGACAGCGCGTTGGCTTGCGGCATTGCAGGGTCAGAATAAATCTCAATCGTCGGCTCTGTCGCAGGGCCTGTCACTCGAATACCAGCTGTCACATCATCTTGAGTATTGTCAGGGTTACGAATCGCATTGATCGCAACGTATGGCTGATCCGGAGGCCCATTCATTAAGATTTTTCCCTCTTCGATAAGCAGGTCTTGTCCAAACGATTGGTAGGTACCGTTAACGATGTTGACCTCGCCCGTCACAAACGGGCCTTGGTCTTTTTGAGCCACATTCAGTTTACCGACCAATTCACCTTCAAGGCCGAAAGCGGACAATTTGAAGTCATCACCGATTGAAATATTAATATTGGTCATCACATTAAATGGAATGGTCGATTCGCCTTCAGGTTGCAGGTCTTTATTCAAAATAACCTGATCAGAAGAAACACCAACTGCAGACGGTGGCAAGTCTTCAACGACAATGCGGCCCCACGGTAATGCAATGTCACCAGTAATTTTTGCAAGCTCAGGCGTAACGTCTATGGTCATATCAGGAACGACCTTAACCTTGACCATAGGTGGAACAACCACCATCAACTCATCAGCAAACACCCTAACGTTCGAATGCCATGCTTGAAGATCTTGCCACTCACCAGAGCCTTCGATATCCAACTGACCATCTGGTGTTTCCACGTTAGCGTCAAGCTTGGCGCTATAACCATTAAAGTCGAGATCAATGCGGCCATCTTTCACATCAATCGGAGTTACATCACCTTTGACTTGAATTCCATCCACAGAGAATTGACCAAAGACTTGAGGGTGCATCAAAGAACCTTTCACCTGCAGGTCACTCGCTAGGTCGGCTTTCAACAAGCTATATTCACCTAAAATTGGCTGTAAGAAATCCAAATGGAAGGTCGTCAACTTAATCGCAGCATCGACCATTTTATCTTGCGCAAGAACATCAGGCAGCGACACGGTACCAGACAGGTCACCGTTATCGGAAACATCCAGTTTGAAGTCTGCATCTAGCTTGTTGTCTTTCAATTGAGCATTAAGGGCAATGCTCTCCCAACCAATTGTGATTGGCTCACCGACTTGCTGTACAGCCTGACCTTTTGGCATATCAAGGTTTACTGTTACCTCTGGCTGGTCTTGTTCCGACCACTTAGCATGAGCTTTAACATTTACTAAGCCTTGTAGCTCAGTCTCTTTTGGAACAAAGGCTTTAATCTGATCGAAGTCGAACTGATTGATTGCAATCTTAGCCTCACCCGACTTCCCAGCACGGATGTCTTCGTCCAGACACACACTCGAACCAGCTTGCTTCCAACAGTGCGCTTGAACATCAGCAAACTGCTTGTCGACATCCGCCTTAATAGAAACGGGTTTATCAAGCACCCAAGGGCCTTGTTGAGTTGTGATTTTTACTCGGTCTAACGAGCCATCCCAAATGAGAGAAGGCTTCTGAATCAACTCGCCAGAAATTGCTAGGCTTGTAGAGACAATGTCAGATATCACATCTAGAGTCACAGTGTGCTTTTTCTCACCGCCACTCACGGTCAAATCAATGCTTTCGACGTTTTGTTCTTGATAAGTTAAATTTTTAGCCTTTAAAGCAAGGTCAGCTTGCGCTTCGGGTAACGGAAGTGGGACCACAGAACCATTAAGTGATAATGACTCAAGCGTTGCCTCGTTATTCCAGTCCACCTTATTTACATTCAGTGTCAGGTCGACCTTAGGCTCTTGAGTTGGGCCGCTAAGTTGGATGTTACCAATCACTTGTCCTTTCAAATCAGGAACACTTTTCACCAGCTCAGGGAAATAAATATCAACACCCATATCCCACTGTTTATCAAGCTGCCCCTGAGCCTTAATCGAGTTCACACCGTGCGCCAAACTCAAACCACTGGTTTTCAGTTTAGGCTCACCGCTGGCGCTGCGATCAGATGCCGACAACTGACCTTCGATATCTAACGGGTAATCACGCAAGATACCTTCAATATCAAGCTTAGGTAGCTCAATGGCCCAGCCCCCAGCCTCAGTCAATTCACCCGATGTGACTAAACTACCGCTAATATTGCCCTCAGCTTCTGGCCACTGCAGACCAGGTTGAATATCTTTAAGGGTCACATCCGCTTGCCAATTAACGAGCTTTGCCCAGTTAGCTTTGACCGCACCATTGAGCTCACCGCCCAAGGTGTTCAGTTTCAGTCGCTCAAGCTCTATTTGCTCAGTGGTACCTTTACCTTGTAGGTCGATGACTAGAGCTGGGATTTCATTACCATCGGCTTCGCCCTTGAGCTGAACATTAAAGCCATCTAATGAGCCATCAGTCTTAAAGCGCTCAATTTCGGCTTGGTAATCACTTTTACCAGTTAGGGGCCATTGTGCTTGTCCATCTTCTAACAGTAAATCAAATGGCAGCGTCGGCTCTAAAGGTTGAATTTCTCCAGAGAGCTTGGCTTCTATCAAGTCAGAAAACTGCGAGTCGAGCTGCAGCTTAGCCACACTCCCCTGTGCTTTCAGTGATAACTTCTGACCAGCGAGGTCGGTGTCCTTCACCTTAGCATCCAATGAAAGCTCTAAAGGATAGCCATCTTTCAGCTCAACCTTAGTAGAAAGGTTCGCGCTCGCCTGCGGCATATCGAGCTCAAGTGTTGAAACATCCACTTTATGCCCGCCCGCTTGAGCTTCGAGTCCAAGATGATTGACAACTATTGGGGTTTCTTGCACTAAGGTGAAGTGATTTAAATCAAAGCGCTCTAACACAATCTGTAACGGAATCCAGACCTCAGGCAGCTCAATTGCTGTTTTCACCGCAGGCTCTGGTTCGACAGGTTCTGCCTGTGGTTCTTCCGTCGATTCAGCAAGTTTTACTTTAAGGTCATTGAACAGGGTTGGCGATACCGTCAGCTTTTCACCCTGCATACTCAAAGCAGTTGAAAACAAACTCCATTCAATCTCATGACCCAAGATATTCAGTTTGATATCAGACAAAGCAATACGATTGATCACGATTGGTAGCGGTGTTTTCACCGATGTCACTGGCGGAGTCGGCTCTGTCTCTTCTGCAGAAGCTGGAGGTAATTCCGTAAATGCGAAGTCCAAACCTTGAATCGCTAAGCGGTCGACACACAACTTAGGGTCGAGTAAACAGCGAGGATTAATAGCCAATACCAGCTTTTCCACTGTGGTATCGATATGGAGGCTATCATCTTTGAATTGAACATTATTAAGTGTGAAGTTCGGGAACAGAGCACCTTTTGTGCTCTCCACTTTAAGTTGTGGCAGAGCTTTTTCAGCGCCCCACAACACAGTGTTTAAGCCAGGGTTTGTAAACAGTACAAAACCGAGCAGGGCTATCAACAACAGCAAAATAGACGTCAAGGAAATCGACGTCCATTTTATGCATTTGCCCATCACTTTGATCATAATTCTGGCCCTAAACTAAAGTGCAGTTGGAACTCGTCACCTTTCTTCGCATCTAGGCCCCAAGCAAAATCTAAACTGACAGGGCCAACCGGCGATGCCCAACGAACACCGACGCCGGTACCGTGCTTCCATTCTGGCGTATCATTGAATGCATCACCAATATCGTAGAAAGCCGCTCCCCACCAATTTCCAACCAAACGGTATTGATACTCAAATGAACTGGTTGCAATGAACTTTGCACCGGTTAGTGCACCACTTTCATCTCGAGGAGAGATCGACTCATAGCCATAACCTCGAATACTGTTATCACCACCAGCAAAGAATCTGAGCGAGGGAGACAGTTTCTCAAATTCATCGGCAAAGTTACCACCAAATTGAAGGCGGGTTAGACCACGATGATTATTACCAATGCTACGAATCCAAGCCGTTTGTCCTTGAAAACGTACCACCTTGGTTTCCGACAATAAGGTATCATCAGCCGCCTCAACCATGATGGTTTGTTTATCCCCCCACATTGGCATCGAGCCACCACGAGTTCGAGTTCGTGAAAACGAAATACCCGGCAAGACGAATTGCGCCAAATCGTCTTGTAAACCTTGCTCATAGTTTTCAACCAAGTATCGAATGAACACGGTGCGCTGCCAGCCATTATCAAGGCGCCAATACCTTTCTAACGCTAGGTTCGATTCCAAACTTTTGGTGTCACGGTTATCCAAGTTTTTCATACCGTACTTAACTTGATAGTAGTCGTTCAGCACGTCATCCAGAGGGATTTTATAGGTAGCGGTAATCGTCTGTTCAGGTTTAGAAATCGACAGGCTGCTATTGAAGCTATGGCCTTGTTCATTAACCCAAGGTTTTTTCCACTTCAGGGTGCCTTTTACGCCAAGGTCGGTGGATACACCGATACCCGTTTCAATTTGGTTACGCGCTTGAGGAGCAAGGCTAACCTTCATTGGAATTTCTCGACCTTCACCCAGTTGACTTAAATCTGGTTCAACAAAAACCGAAGAGAACCAATCGGTATTGGACAGGTTTTGGTTGTACTCGCCAACCTTAGTAATCGAGTAAGGTTCACCATCTTTAAACGGCTTGAGCGATTGAACCCTATCATCTTCTATTTGGCTGCCCGTTACCGTGGTAGTGCCAAAGTGATAACGAATACCACTGTTGTAGTGAAGGCGAATGTAAGCTCGATTCAACTCAGGAGCCACTTCTAGCTTACTGAGCTCATACGAGCCGTCGAAGTAACCTTTGGCTAATCCAAGGTTGCGCATCGATGATTTCAAAGAGTCGTAGTTACCATGATTGAGAATCGAACCTTTGGATAGCTTACTCTTAGCAATCAAGGCTAAAAAATCTGGATCATCTTTGGCTTCCCCGCTCAGCACGATGTCTGATTCGTAAATAAGAACGGGCTCTCCCCGATCAACAGTTACAGTCAGTTCAGTTTCATCTTGGGAGTGAGAAAAAGTGATAGTCGGTTGGTAGTAACCTAACGCATTGAGTGCTTCTTTAATCATAGATTCCACGCGAGACTGGAACCTTAATGAAATCGCATATTCTTCTTCAGGCACAGCACTTAGATAAGCATCAACATTATCTTCTAGCGCTCCATCAAGCCCTTTAATCTCAAGGGAAACGTCAGCAAAAGCGAGCGTCGATGACAATAGAGTGCCAAACAGAACTGGTAAAGTTTTTCTTATCATGCTTAATTGGTGAAGAAGTTATCAATACGTTAATAATCAAAAAGAAATAATACCGCTAAAAAGGCATTGAGTCTGTAAGAAATCCTGTAATAACACGGTCTAATTTAAAGACTTATTTAATACGAACCAAGAGCTAAATACGCCTACAGTTACAAAAGCCGACACGGTAAACGTATGCGAAAAGGAATATAACATGCTAAACAAACAACAACTGGTTTCCGCAGCAACCGCATTACCGGGAAATGCCGCTCCAATTCAAATGACTGAGCGCCATTTCGTTAACCAAACGGACTTACTCGCCGCTCCTTCTGGTTCCCAACAACAAGTGTTATTAGGTATGGGATGTTTCTGGGGCGCTGAGCGCCTGTTCTGGCAATTGGACGGTGTGGTTTCTACATCAGTGGGCTACGCTGGCGGTTACACAGTAAATCCAACCTATGAACAAGTGTGTACCGGACAAACTGGCCACACTGAAGTCGTTCGTGTCATTTTTGATAGCGAGAAAACGTCTTTAGCACAACTACTTGAGACCTTCTGGGAGCGTCATGACCCAACTCAGGGGATGCGCCAAGGTAATGATTTAGGTACACAATACCGCTCGGCTATCTACACCTTCAGTGAAGAGCAACAAGCCATTGCTGAACAATCTCGCCAAGATTACCAAAGAGCCATTACCGATTCTTTAGGCAACGAAATCACAACGGAAGTTCTGCCTGCAGGGAAATATTTTTTTGCTGAGACCTACCACCAGCAATATCTAGCCAAAAACCCTAACGGCTACTGTGGATTGGGCGGAACAGGCGTTTGCTTCCCACCACAATAAAGGGCAGTCAGGCTGTACTACCTTAAACGATATCCATAAAAAAGGGCTTCCATTCGGAAGCCCTTTTCGCTGTTAATCTATTTGAAGCAATACCAATCAATAAAGCTTAATTACATCGGCATAGCAGCAATCGTGCCGTTAACTTCTTTAAAAATAGTGAGCTTTTGTTTATCTGAAACTTCAGGGAGCAGCACTTTACCATGGTCGAAACGGAACTCTCCGACACCTTCGATGGCAAACTGGCCTTTGAATAGGACTTTAACGAAACGCGCCACCTGATGTGGGCGGTAAGTAGAAAATTTTCTTAACATATTACAACCTCAATTCCATTTGAGTACTACTGTCACGCACCTGAACACGACCGTATTCTAAGCACATTTAATCGCTAATTCCTTTAGCAAACAGCAAGATAATCTGTTGTTTATCTTGATATCGTTGCATTATACCCTTTGGTAACAAGCCTGCAACTTATTTCTACATCGTACGATAAAAAAGTTAAAGAGGCATTTTTCAAATTTCATATTATACTTCCAATGCAAACCAACAAGCGGAACAAAAATATAATGAAAAACAAAACTCTACTGGCTTTATTAGCCGCAGCCTCTCCACTCTTCGCCAATGCTCACAACTTATCTGTAGGTTCAACTCTTCCTGCCGTTGATGTTAGCAACTATGGTGAAATCGTACTAAAAGACGGAGCTACAGGATATCAAGCTTGGGCAACCAAGGATCTTCTGGGTAAAGTCCGTGTCGTTCAAGCTATCGCAGGCCGCAGCAGCTCTAAAGAGCTTAATGCACCACTGATGGCAGCAATTACAGCATCCAAATTTTCAGAAGATAGCTACCAAACCACCACCATTATCAACCAAGATGATGCAATTTGGGGCACAGGCTCTTTTGTAAAATCATCAGCTGAAAGCAGCAAAGAAGAATTTCCATGGTCGTCTATGGTTCTTGATGAAAATGGCACCGTTGCTTCGTCATGGGCTCTAAAAGAAGAGAGCTCAGCAATTATCGTGCAAGACAAACAAGGTAAAATCTTGTTTGTGAAAGAAGGCGCACTTAACGAATCAGAGGTAACGCAAGTTATTGAATTGATTAAAGCGAGCCTTTAATCAGATATTCGCGTCTTTTTCGAGACCTTATCAAAGGATATTGTTATATTGTAACAGTATCCTTTTTTAATTCTGTGGTTAATCATCCTCATGTGGCAAAACACCCCCAACAATGTGAAACGCAAAACAAGCTTCTTGCTTGGGCTTATGCTCATGCTAAGCGTGTTGGCAGCAACACATATGGTGGATATTGACCCAGAGCATCACACCTCACACCACTGTGAGCTGTTTTCCATAAATCAGTTCATTACCTCGCACTCGTTACCACAAGTTCCAGAGTTTCATTCAGAGTTTACTGTTGTTATCACGGAGTCAGTAACCTCACTACAGCGCCTGTATTTCGCTTATCTAGCGCGCTCTCCTCCTGTCAAAATTACTTAATTACCACTACTTTTTAATTAACCTTTATTCAGGAAAAAAACATGAAACCTTCTATTTTAGCCGTTGTTATCGGCATGACTGTCTCTACTAATGTTCTAGCTAACGAAGAATTCCGCTCTCACGGTGCACACGTACATGGTCAGGTTGAAGTAAACATCGCTCAAGACGGACAAGAACTGCTTGTTGAAGTGACAGCCCCGGGTGCTGACGTAGTTGGCTTTGAGCACGCTCCAGAAACAGCAGAGCAAAAGAAAGTGTTTGAACAAGCTATCGCGCAACTAAACAAGCCAGACGAGCTATTTAGCTTTAACAACGCGAACTGTACTCTGAAATTTAAATCAGTGTCGAACACGTTAGAAAGCGATCATGATGAGCATGAAGGACATGACCACGAAGGCCATGACCACGCTGAGCACGATCATGATGACCATAAAGACCATGACCACGCTGAGCACGATCATGACGACCACAAAGACCATGACCACCACGATCATGAAGGTCATGACCACTCTGAAGGTGGCCACGGTGAGTTCACGGTTGAGTACCACTACCAATGTTCAGATGTAGCTAAGCTAGACACAGTTAACACTCAGTGGTTCTCTAAGTTCAGCAACACTGAAAAAATGACGGTGAACCTACTAACAGATACCGCTCAAGTACAAGAAGTTCTTAACGCAGAGCGCATTAGTTTTCGATTCTAACCACTCCTAGATCGGATTAAACGTAAATAAGCAGCCAAGTAAGTACCTACTTACTTGGCTGTTCAAATCGGTGTGCTCTAAGGAATTTATGCTTCTAATTGCTGTCCAGTAGATACACCGCTTTAATTATTGGAGCTCGCATGTCTTCTGACACTTCATCACTTGTGGTCAAACTCGAAAATATTAGCTTTCGTTGGAAGCCTGAATTACCACCAACACTAGAGATCCCTTCTCTGCAGATCCAAGCTCAAGAGCACCTTTTCATAAAAGGGCCAAGTGGTTGTGGCAAGTCTACATTGCTAGGGCTGCTGACTGGAATCAACCAAGCCGAGCAAGGTGAAGTCTCTATTTTAGGTCAAGATCTGACTCAGCTTACACCTCGTCAAAGAGACAAATTCAGAGCCGACCATATAGGTTATATCTTCCAGCAATTTAATCTGCTTCCTTACCTATCAGTAATCGATAACGTGACGCTTCCTTGCCAGTTCTCAACTATTCGCAAGCAACAAGTCACAGAAAGTAAGAACAGCCTACAAGCCACTGCTCAAGATTTATTACTACGACTAAAGCTGCCTCAAGCCCTAATGGATAAACCTGTTACTGAGCTGAGTATTGGCCAACAACAACGTGTCGCCGCAGCCCGTGCCCTAATTGGCCAACCTAAAATCATCATTGCAGATGAACCAACATCCGCATTGGATCATGACAACCGAGAAGCCTTTATCGAACTGTTGCTAGAACAAGCTAACCAAGCTGGTTCTACTCTTATCTTTGTGAGTCACGATCCAACACTCGAAAAATTGTTCACTCGAACCATAGATTTAAAAACCGTTAACCAAGCTAAGGTTGTCGTATGAAAGTAATTACTCACTTAGCCTTAAAAAGCGTACTCAATCGTAAAGCCACAGCTATTCTGACCATTCTTACCGTGGCAGTGTCTGTCATTCTATTGCTCGGCGTAGAGCGCGTGAGAACCGAAGCCAAGAGCAGCTTTGCCAATACTATTTCAGGTACTGACTTGATCGTCGGTGGCCGTTCTGGCCAGGTAAACCTTCTGCTTTATTCTGTATTTCGAATTGGCAATGCGACCAACAATATCGACTGGAAAAGCTATCAAGAATTTAGCCAACACAAAGCCGTAAAGTGGGCGATCCCTATTTCATTGGGTGATTCTCATAAAGGCTTCCGTGTGATGGGTACTAACCATAGCTACTTTGAAAACTACCGCTATGGAAGTAAGCAACCACTTACTTTCCAGCAAGGTAAAGAGTTTAATGAGCTATTTGATGTGGTGATTGGTGCCGATGTCGCGAAAAAGTTAGATTACAAGATTGGCGATCAAATCATTCTTGCACACGGTATCAGTGATGTGGCGTTCAGCCGACACGATAACCTACCCTTCAAGATTGTCGGAATACTCGCACCAACAGGAACGCCAGTAGACAAAACCGTGCATGTATCGTTAGAAGCGATCGAAGCAATTCACGTTGGTTGGGAGTCGGGTGCCAACCTAGGGCATACCCCAGATGCCGAAACCTTGAAAACCTACGATTTCCAGCCTCAGCAAATCACCGCGATGATGCTTGGTTTGAACTCAAAGATTCAAACCTTCGCACTGCAAAGAGAAATCAATAACTACCGCCAAGAACCGTTAAGCGCAATTATGCCGGGCATTGCTCTGCATGAATTATGGGGCATGATGGCCGTAGCAGAGCAAGCATTGCTGATTGTTTCAGGGTTTGTAGTGGTTGCCGGTTTACTAGGAATGCTGAGTAGCCTACTAACGAGCTTGCAAGAAAGACGTCGCGAGATGGCTATCCTGCGTGCAATGGGCGCAAGGCCTCGCCATGTATTTGGTTTGCTGATTAGTGAAGCCAGTGCTCTGACCTTCTTAGGCATCACATTAGGCGTTGCAGTGTTGTTTGCTCTAATCGCAGTAGTTGCTCCTATTGTGCAACAAAGTTATGGTATCAACATATCGATATCCGCAATCACACCACACGAGTGGAAATTGCTTATGCTGGTGCAAATTGCCGGAATAATTATCGGCTTCATTCCCGCTTTCAGGGCTTACCGCCAGTCATTGTCTGATGGCATGACGATTCGAATCTAAAATAGGAACCTACGATGCAACGCAAATTCCTACTGATACTTGGGCTAATGATGTTCCCATTTATCAGTACAGCTCACGCTGAAACACCTCAGAATGAGGAATCGGTATTAACACTCGAATGGATTGATTTGATTCCAGAATCAGAGCGCGCTCAACTAGATTCGTTTGGCATGCCGATGGTTGACCATAACAGTATGGAAAAGCCTCAACAGTCGACACTTGGAGCGGTTCGTCCGGAGTTAAACGGCAGTAAGGTTAAGATCCCAGGGTTTGTGATTCCATTGGAAGGCGATGAGAATATGATCACTGAGTTTCTGTTAGTGCCGTACTTTGGTGCATGTATCCATGTTCCACCACCGCCACCGAACCAAATTATTTACGTTAAGTTCCCTAAGGGCGCGCCAATCCAGCAATTGTGGGATGTTATCTATTTGGTAGGTACGCTGAAAACAGAATCTATCAGTCACGATCTAGCGCAAACGGGCTATCTGATTGAAGGTACTGCAATTGAAGAATACGACGACATGTAGTCGTTTGGAGGGTGGCTCAGCGATGAGCCGCCGTCACTGAATAAACCAAGTTATTCAATAACAGTTTAATAACGATATTGTTCCTCTAAATTACGCAATGTAATTAGATAAATAAGCTAGCACACCCACATAAGTCGCGAGTAATAAACCTATACCAAGCTGCTTTTTCAGCTTGTTATCATTGACTTGATTCATAACTCCTCCTTGATAATTACAACAAATTTAACATTTTATTATCATTATCAAAAGTAAAATTTTGTTGAAGTCTTCAACTCTGCACGCAAAATCTAGCCACCAATCAGATAAAGAGTTACATTTTAGACAGTTATACCAATCTCAGTAAGTCAGTGATCTGCAATAGCGTAGGGAAAAGCCTTGAGAGCAATGACTACGATTGGTATTGATTCGTCTCCTAACGGTACTCTTATGTCAGAAACCAAACAGCCAGTGATCATTGAGCATGCTAGCGACACACAGCACAAGCATGAGAAAAAGCCTCATATTGCCGACAGTGCCAGTCGAATGCTGCACATTGCCCAAAGCTTCGGTTTAGATTCCTTAATTAGTCATAGCGAAAAAACGAACGATAAAGCCGCTAGCACTCTGATTGAGCGAGCGTTATTGCGAGAGAAGAAACGTAAGGAGCTGCGCCAGAAGAACCTAGAGCAGATCCTGAAACTGGCCCACTCTTCATGTAAAGATGAAGCTGCTGGCGACCCGGATCAGGACTGGTTATATCGCTTTTTCGATATGGCACAAGAGATCCACAATACCTCGATGCAAAGGCTCTGGGCTCAGGTATTGAAAAGAGAAGTCACCAACCCAGGCTCTACGTCGATGAAGGCGCTGCAAATCCTAAAAGATATGACACCAAAGGAAGCACTGACCTTGCAGAGAGCTGCTTCACTGGGTTGTAGCTTTGGTAGTGACAACAGTAAAAAGCTGTTGCTTGGTTTTAAGTCTCACGCAGGGCTGTTCAGTTTTGGTAAAAGAGACACCACCAACACCATTAACCTTGGTGGGCATAACCTGCCCTACTCTAGTCTTCTCCACTTGATTGAACTTGGCATTATTCTAGGCACGGAGCTAGAGTCTGGAGAGATCGACTTCGACCCTGCATTGCATCTGACGTATCAAGGTAAGAGCATGTCACTGGCGCCGTTATCAAAAGGCGTGAAGTTGGTGTACTACCGATTCAGCCCTACTGGCAACGAACTGTGTACCTTGCTTGGCAATAAACCCAACATGCCTTATTACGACCAATTGATTGCGCTATTGAGCCAAAAATTCACGGTGCAGACAGAAGTGAAAAGCAGTGTGAACTACACCGTCTAGATAATAGACGGTGTAAAAACTGAAAAATATTGAGAAGAAAAAAGAGAATCTAGAGGATAGGTTTCTTGTCTCGGTAGAGTAAGGCTGCACTGCTTTTAGCGGGCAAGCAGACATACTGATGGGCAGCCTTAGTCATACCAGCGGTCTCAATTGGCTAAAATGTTACGCTTCTCTAACGCATCAATGCACAACTCTACCAATTCATCGATCGTCTTCTCTCCTGCAGGTAGATCAATCTCAGGATTCTGTGGCGCTTCGTAAGTCGAACTAATCCCCGTGAAATTAGGAATTTCTCCCGCACGTGCTTTCTTATATAAGCCTTTAGGGTCACGCTGTTCGCACACCTCTAATGGTGTATTCACAAACACTTCAAGAAACTCCCCTTCAGGCAATAAGTCGCGTACCAGCTGCCTTTCAGCTTGGTGAGGAGAAATAAACGCAGACAGTACAATCAAACCAGCATCAGCCATCAATTTAGCTAACTCACCGATACGACGAATATTCTCTCGACGGTCTTGCTCAGAAAAGCCAAGGTCACTACACAAACCATGACGAACATTATCACCGTCCAGTAAATAGGTATGGTAACCAAGTTGCGCTAAGCGATTCTCAAGTGCTCCAGCTACTGTCGATTTACCAGAACCAGATAATCCAGTAAACCAAAGCACAGCAGGCTTTTGTGATTTCAGATCCGCGCGGAATCCTTTATCAATCGAGTGTTGATGCCACACAACATTCTCATCTTTGTGTTTGAGTACTGCGGTCATAAATAGTCCTTTAAATAAACAGCATTAAAATGGGAAAAAGTAAGGAATTAGGGTCAGTACCAAGCCCGAGTAAACAATCGAGATTGGGATACCGATGCGCAGATAATCTGTGAGGTGATAATTACCTACGCTATAAACAAGTAAGTTAGTCTGGTAGCCGTATGGCGAAATGAAACTGGCACTCGCACCAAACAATACCGCCATGATGAATGGCATTGGGTCAACGCCATAGCCTACCGCCATGCTGTAGCCGATCGGGAAAGAGAGTGCCGCTGCGGCGTTATTGGTGACTAACTCTGTCAGAATCAGAGTCATCAGATAAGTCGCGACCAAGGCACCAAATACGCCCCAGCCATTAAAGGCCTCCATAAACATCTGCCCCATACGTTCAGATAAGCCAGATGAAATCATCAGTTGAGCAATAGAGAGTGCAGACCCAACAATCACAACAATATCAACCGGAAAGCGGCGGCGAAGCTCACTCAGCTGCACGATACCAAATGCTACCAGCAACAATAAGAACCCAGCTAAGCCTTTAATTATCGGCACCATATCAAGCAGCGCTAAGCCAATCACACTGGTGAAACCGAGTAGCACGAGTGCCGATTTATCTGCATCAAGCTTGGCACTCGAATCCAAATCATTCATCAACACAAACTCTTTGTTGTGTTGCTGGCGCTGCTCTTCAAAACGTTTGCCAGGCACCAGAATTAAGGTATCACCTGCCGTCAGCGTGATGTTACCCAAACCACCTTCAAGACGTTCATGGCCACGACGAATCGCCACGACCACCGCATCAAACCGGTCTCTAAACTGGCTGGTTTTCAATGTTTTATTACAGAAGCTTGCCGACGAGCTCACCACTACTTCAACAAAGCTCTGTCCGTTGAGGTGGTGCTGACCAAATAGGGTTAAACCTTGGATTTCTTGTAGTGTTGCCACGCTCTCTACATCACCACAAAACAGCAAGCGATCTCGAGCCTGCAATACAAAATCAGGGTCAATCGAGGCGGTGGTTTTACCGTCACGAATCACTTCCGCTAAGAAGAGTTTTCGCAATGCTCTTAAGTTGTTTTCACTAACACTACGACCAACCAACGGAGAGCCTGGCTCAACTCTGGCTTCTAAGAAATAAGGTAGATCATCTTGCGATCCATCATCGTAGCTAGGTAAGAAGTAACTCAGAGGAATAAGGATCAACACGCCACCAGCCAAGACCGCTAAACCAATCAAAGTGGGTGTAAAAAAGTTTAGGCTCGGCAATCCTGCATCTTCAACAAAGCTATTGATGATCAAGTTGGTTGAGGTGCCGATCAATGTCAGTGTTCCACCCAAAATAGCGGCGTATGACAAAGGAATAAGTAACTTAGAAGGCGCGTGCTGCTGATTACGTTTGATCGCACCGATCAAAGAGACCACTACAGCCGTGTTATTGGTAAAGGAAGAAAGCAGCGCTGTAGAGATACCCAACTTTGCCACCACTGTGCCTAGCCTACCTTCAGAGATATTACGGCTAACCCAGCTGATCAAGCGAGTTTTCTCCAACGCACTCGATGCGAGGATCAAAAGAATTAACGTCAGTAACGAAGAGTTAGTGAAGTTATTGGCTAAGCTCGAAAGGTCGATCATCCCGCCCATAAAAGCTATAAACGCCGCGCCAGCAAAAATAAAGCTTGGCTTAATACGGGTAACGAGCAGGCAAGTAATAATGCCGAGCAAAATCGCTAATACAAATCCTTGTTGCCACATATACCCGTCCTTTATGGCGGAAACGATCAGTTTCCGCCTGATTCAATAAGCTGTTACTCAGTCGTTTATGACTTCAGTAGTTGGCTTAAATCTTTGGCATCCCAATGCGGGAAGTGCTTGCGAACCAATGCATTAAACTCAAGTTCAAATGCAGAGAAGTTACCGACTTGCTGTTCAACAGAGTCCAAACGGTCTCGAATCAAACCCGCACCAACTGTCACGTTGGTTAGGCGGTCAATAACGATGAAGCCACCGGTATCGGCACTTTCACGGTACTTATCCAGTGCGACAGTCTCGTTCAATGACCACTCACACAAGCCAATACCATTCAGTGGCAACTCATCGACTTCGTGAGTCGAGAGGTTGTTGATATCGTATTGGTGACGAACCGTTTCAACCTGACCAACAGTCTTCTTACCGGCGATCTTGATATCGTAAGCTTTGCCCGGTTGCAGTGGTTGCTCTGTCATCCACACGATGTCTGCCAATACGTGGTTAGTTGATTCAATCTGAGCGTTTTCCAACACTATCAAATCACCACGACTGATATCGATTTCATCTTCAAGGGTCAGCGTTACCGCCAAGCCCGCCTGGGCAGATTCCAAATCACCATCAAAGGTTACGATACGTGCAACCTTAGAAGTTTTTCCTGATGGCAACGCCTTGATTTCATCACCAACGCTGACACGGCCAGAAGCCACAGTACCGGCAAAGCCGCGGAAGTCTAAGTTAGGACGATTCACATACTGCACTGGGAAACGGAACTCACCCGCAGAACGTTTTTGGTCAATATCAACGTTCTCTAACACTTCCAATAGAGATGGGCCTTCAAACCATGCTAGCTCTTTACTTGGTGCAGCAACGTTGATGCCTTCAAGCGCCGAAACCGGCAAGATCTGAATGTTAGTTTCGCCTTCTAGGTTTTCTGCAAACTCTAGATATTCATCGCGAATCTCTTCAAAACGATCTTGTGAATAATCCACGAGATCCATCTTGTTCACTGCAACGATGAAATGCTTCAAACCAAGCAAGTTAGAAATAAACGAGTGACGACGCGTTTGATCCAGAACGCCCTTACGAGCATCAATCAAGATCACCGCCAGATCACACGTTGAAGCGCCTGTTGCCATGTTGCGCGTGTACTGCTCATGCCCTGGGGTATCAGCAATAATGAATTTACGTTTTTGCGTCGAGAAGTAGCGGTAAGCAACATCAATGGTGATGCCTTGCTCACGCTCAGCCTGCAAGCCATCAACAAGCAGTGCTAAATCAGGCTTCTCACCTGTGGTACCCACTCGTTGGCTATCCGAGTGAACCGCTGCTAACTGATCTTCATAAATCTGTTTTGTATCATGGAGTAAGCGACCGATTAGCGTACTTTTTCCATCATCCACCGAGCCACAAGTTAAGAATCTAAGCATAGATTTATGCTGATGCTGACTCAGATAACCTTCAATCCCTAGTTCAGCCAATTCGGCTTCTACTGCACTATTCATTTTTCTTTCCTTAGATTCTTAGAAATAACCTTGGCGCTTTTTCAGCTCCATTGAGCCCGACTGATCATGGTCAATCGCTCGACCTTGACGCTCACTGGACGTCGCCACCAGCATCTCTTCAATAATGCCTGTTAGCGTATTCGCCTCAGATTCAACCGCTCCGGTTAGTGGGTAACAGCCTAAAGTACGAAAACGAACGCTTTTCTCTTCAATCACTTCACCTTCTTGCAGCTCCATACGATCATCATCAACCATGATCAGCATGCCATCACGCTCAACCACCGGGCGTTTATCTGAAAGGTAAAGTGGAACAATATCGATGCTCTCTAGATAGATGTATTGCCAAATATCCAGCTCAGTCCAGTTTGATAGAGGGAATACACGGATGCTTTCGCCCTTGTTAACCTGACCGTTATAAGTGTGCCAAAGCTCTGGACGCTGGTTCTTTGGATCCCACGTGTGGTTCTTATCGCGGAAAGAGTAAACACGCTCTTTCGCTCGAGATTTCTCTTCATCACGACGAGCACCACCAAAAGCAGCATCGAACCCATACTTGTTTAACGCCTGCTTAAGGCCCTGAGTTTTCATGATGTCGGTATGCTTAGAAGAGCCGTGCACAAATGGGCTACACCCCATTGCTAGACCTTCAGGGTTCTTATGTACCAAAAGGTCAAAACCGTACTTTTTGGCTGTGCGGTCACGGAACTCAATCATCTCGCGGAATTTCCAGTCCGTATCAACGTGTAACAGCGGGAATGGAATCTTACCTGGGTAAAACGCTTTGCGAGCTAAATGAAGCATCACAGAAGAATCTTTACCGATGGAGTACATCATTACTGGGTTATCAAACTCAGCCGCCACTTCACGGATAATATGAATACTTTCCGCTTCTAGCTGTTTTAGGTGGGTTAAACGTTCTTGGTCCATTTCAGTGCTTCCTTTAAGGCTCGCGTTACGAGCAATTCATTACTTGGTCTCACCAAGCAAGGGATTTAGCTCATCCACTTAGTGAATGGGAGTATTGGCACTAGAAGAAAACAGAAGCTTCGATTGAGCTGTCCTTGCTATTCATCTGCCTGATACGTCCTTGATATAGGCATTATGACGAGCCGCTCATATTACTGGAAATTCTAAAATTTCATTTTTTATTCGAAAAGCTGATAAGGCGTGTAATAAATAGATAACCAGGTGAAATGAATGGACTAATCTTATCGATATCATTTGTGCATGGATTGAGCAGCTTTGGGAGGCATCTTGCAGAACACCATAAAGTAATCGATCTAAGTCACGAATTAACATTCGTTGTAATCATTGTTTCATTCCATTTTGTTACATTACGCAACGAATTTTCTTCTATCCACTTTGGAGCTACAAAATGAAAGTTGCAATGAAACCTTTATCATTGGCTGTACTTGCAGGTCTTGGTCTGACACTCGCAGGCTGCACAACAACACCAGATACCGATGAAGTGATTAAACTACGTGTCGTAGAGACAACTGACATCCATACTAACCTAATGGATTACGACTACTACAAAGACAAGCCATCACAAAAAATTGGCTTAGCACGTACTGCAACTCTAGTAAAAGAAGCTCAAAACGAAGTAACAAACAGCGTATTAGTTGATAACGGTGACCTACTGCAAGGTAGCCCAATGGGTGACTACATGGCAGACAAAGGCATCGTTGCCGGTGAAGTTCACCCTGCTTACAAAGCAATGAACCAGCTAAGCTATGATGCAGCGAACATCGGTAACCACGAGTTCAACTACGGCCTAGAGTTCCTAGAAGAATCTATCAACGACGCTGATTTCCCATACATCAGTGCAAACGTTTACGATGCTGAAACAAAAGAGCACTACTTCACGCCTTACATCATCAAGACACACACGTTCGCAGATACAGCTGGCGTAGAGCACGAGATCAAAGTGGGTTACATCGGCTTTGTTCCACCACAAATCATGACGTGGGATAAAAAGAACCTTGAAGGTAAAGTGATCGCTCGCGACATCGTTGAGACAGCGAACGAGCTAGTACCTCAAATGAAGGCTGAAGGCGCAGACGTTATCGTTGCGATCCCTCACTCTGGCGTATCTCAAGACCCATACAAAGCAGGCGAAGAGAACTCGACGCTTTACCTATCTGAAGTAGAAGGTATTGATGCGATTGCATTCGGTCACTCTCACGCCGTATTCCCAGGTAAAGGCTTCGACAACATCCAAGGCGTTGACAACGAAAACGGCACTATGAACGGTGTTGCGGCAGTAATGCCAGGTCGTTGGGGTAGCCACGTAGGTGTTATGGACCTAACACTGGCGCAAAAAGACGGTAAGTGGGAAGTCGTAAAAGGCCAATCTGAAGCTCGCCCTATCTACGACAAGATCGAGAAGAAATCACTGGCTGCAGCAGATGAAGGCATCGTAACTGCACTAGAAAAAGACCACCAAGGTACTCGTGATTTTGTAAACCAACCAATTGGTAAAGCAGATGACGTGATGTACAGCTTCCTGTCTCTAGTACAAGACGATCCAACCGTACAGATCGTTAACCTTGCACAAAAAGATTACGTTGAGCAATTCATCCAAGGCGACCCTGATCTAGACGGTACACCAGTACTTTCTGCAGCGGCACCATTCAAAGCAGGCGGTCGTAAGAATGACCCAGCAAACTTCACTGAAGTGGAATCTGGTCAACTAACATTCCGTAACGCGGCTGACTTGTACCTTTACCCGAACACGCTAGTTGCGATGAAGGTAACGGGTCACGAAGTAAAAGAGTGGCTTGAGTGTTCTGCTGGCCAATTCAACCAAATCGATGTGAACTCAACAGCACCACAACAGCTGATTGAGTGGGATAACTTCCGTACTTACAACTTCGATGTTATCGACGGTGTGAATTACCAAATCGACGTAACTCAGCCTGCGAAATACGATGCAAACTGTAAAGTGGTTAACCCTGATTCTCAGCGTATTGTTGACCTAACTTACCAAGGTAAGCCAATCGACATGAAGCAAGACTTCCTGATCGCAACCAACAACTACCGAGCTTACAGCGCTAAATTCCCAGGCACAGGTGAAGACTTCATCGCATTTGATGCACCAGATGAGAACCGTACTGTACTGGCGAACTACATCTCTCGCGTAAGCAAAGAGCAAGGCCAAGTGAGCCCAACAGCTGACAACAACTGGTCATTCGCACCAATCAAAACGGATAAAAAGCTAGATATCCGCTTTGAAACGTCGCCAAGTGAGAAAGCGGCACAGTTCATCAAAGAGAAGGGTCAATACCCAATGAAACGTGTTGCCACTGACGATGTTGGTTTCGGCGTTTACCAAATTGATCTAACTAAATAGATTACTCTAGTAATCAATAGTTAACCTTCTAAAAGGCTGAGTTTAACGACTCAGCCTTTTTCTTTTCTTATCTAAATTCTCAGTGTAAAGCCTTAACTTGCGAAGCTTAAACTCCTGCTCATTCTTCGCCTAATATCGCACACCTCAAATCACCTATTAAATCCAATCAACGTAAAAAAGCAGCAATTCGCTGTAAGTTTTTCTCAGCTCCTCCTGTCTATTTAATTTACTACACTCAATGAATGGTCGATAAGCCATTCATCTATAGGATAGATAAGGACATTTGATGAGCACCGTCGAGAGCATTCAAGCATGGTTAAATTCAGGGGAGGAGTCGCTGCTATGGCTGATGCTTGGCATTATCGCGCTTTCTTACCTGCTTGAAGATCTGGCGATTGTTACGGCGGCTGGTTTAGCGACTCAAGCACTCATCCCACCGCAATATGCGTTACTTGCAATTTTCATTGGCATTGCCACCGGGGATCTTGGTCTTTATTACCTTGGTAAATCAGGGCGTTATTTTAGAGGCGTTCGTTATAAGGCACTCACCAATCGATACTTTCGTGCACTTCGCACCAAATTACGTCAAAACGCATTCAGCAGTCTTTTTGTTATCCGCTTTATTCCTGGGCTACGCACGGTTGGTTTTACCTTAAGTGGTTTTTTCGCCATCCCTCTCCCTACTTTCTTGTTTGCCGTGATCGGCGCCACCGCGTTATGGACTGGCATTGTCTTCTCTGCCATCTACTATTTAGGGACATCAGCGTGGCTGCAAGCCTCTGAATATCAATGGATCGTCATCCCGTGTGCCATCGCTTTGTTGTTTGTCGGTAATCGATTAATGAATAAAACCTACTCTAGAGGACTATCATGAGTTCACCGCAAGATATTCACATCATTCCAGCACATCAAATTAATGCAGGTATGCCTCTGCTTGAAGAAGATACTGTGCGTAGTGTCTCTCCTTATGAGTTTCTTCCAACTTGGTTTTTCTACACGCCAGTGGTCATTCAAAGCCTGATGCAAGGGTTACGGCATTTTAATTGGGCGCTGCCGCTGATCGCTAATCCGAGCATCAAACTCAGTGGCATGGTCGGTGAGTCAAAACACGAGATACTGAGCCTTGCCGGATCGTCAAGCCAGCACTGGATCTCGCCGTTTATCACCCTCACCAAAACCGATCTCAGCAGTAAGAAACAAGCAGAAGATGCGCGCAGTGCACTCATCCAATCGGATCTTGATTTCCCTATTGTGGCGAAACCGGATCTTGGTTGCCGAGGTGTGGGCGTCAAGCTGCTCAATAACCAAGATCAACTTGAGCAATATATTGAATCCTTCCCAAATCATGCTCGCTTTTTGCTGCAAGAAAAGGCGCCTTATCAAGCTGAGGCTGGTGTTTTTTATGTTCGTTACCCGAATAGCAAACAAGGCGAGATCATTTCGATCACTCTCAAATATTCGCCAATGGTGACTGGCGATGGCACTTCGACACTCAAGCAATTAATAGAAGATAACCCGCGAGCTGGGCAGCTCAGTCACCTGTATCTACCAAGACATGAAAATAAGTTGGATCAAGTACTCGCAGAGGGCGAAGAGTTCCAGCTTGCGTTTGCAGGTAGCCATAGCCGTGGCTGTATCTTCCGAGATGGTAATCAATACATCACTCAGGCTCTAACCGAACGTTTAGATGAAATATTTGACGACTTCGATGGCTTCCACTTTGGTCGACTCGACGTCAAGTTTAAGGACATGCACAGCCTAATGAGAGGTGAGGATTTCACTATCCTTGAAGTCAATGGTGCAAGCAGCGAGGCTGGACACATATGGGATCGCAACACCCCACTGCGAGAGATATTTTCTACTCTACTTCGACAATACCGCATTCTTTTTGACATCGGCGCTCAACAGAAACAGCGAGGCCACCAGCCTCCATCTTTTAAGAGCCTATTTAACGCGTGGCAAGAAGAGCGACGCCTTGTTCAACAATATCCGACCACCGACTAACTTTATACGAGGAACATGCATGAACCCGATAGCCCAGCCGAGCGCCTTTGCCGCTGTATCTCCGAGTATCAAGGGAGCGGTAGAGATACTGAATCAAGGCCTAGAGTTTCTGACAGCGATTTCTGATAGCGATTATCTAACGAGTGCTAAGCCACATGTCACTAGCTCTATTGGTGAGCATACTCGCCATACGCTGGATCTTTTTCACGCTTTGATTTTGAAAGAGGATGCGACCATTGATTACAACACTCGTCGTCGTGGTCACCCAGTCGAATACGATAGGTCGATGGCAATCAAAGAGATCCACTACGTGATCAATTGGCTGGAGCGATTAGACCATCATGATCTAGAAGCACCTATCACGATCCAAACTGAGGTTTCGATGGATACTCAAGTGTTTGCTAGCCTACCTTCAACACTAGAAAGGGAGATAACCTTTGCAGCGCTGCACGCTAATCATCATTACGCGATGATCAAAGTGATCACCACCTTCCTTGATGTTGAAACCTGTAACACCTTTGGTTATGCCCCTACCACTAGCAGCTATCTGAGGGAGCAATAATCATGTGTTCAGTATCTTGGTTGCTTGAAGAAAATGGCTATCAGGTCTTTTTTAATCGTGATGAACAAAAGACCCGAGCATTGGCGATGCCCCCTAAACAATACCAGGTTAACGGTGTCGATATCATCATGCCACTCGACCCAACGGGCGGTGGTAGCTGGATCAGCATTAACGAGTTTGGGCTTTCACTATGCTTACTCAATAACTATCAAGGCATGGTGCCAGTCGGCCCATTAGTCAGCCGTGGTTTGTTACTGAAGAACCTATCATCGAGTCGTAATATCAGTCAGCTTTCAGAGGCTTTTAATCGACTCAACCTACACTCGTTTGCCCCATTTACCCTACTGGCTTTTGCTCCAAATTTGACGCAGAACAATGGTGTGGTGATTGCCTATATGTGGGACGGCATCCAACAGAAAATAGTGGAAACCGACTCACCACTATTCTCATCCGGTGTTGATTTAGAACGAGTTCAAGCATACCGACAAGCCCAATACGATCAACTCGTCGCAACAGAGAAAAATCAGCGAAACCTACTTAAGTTTCACTCTCACCATCACAATGAGCAGCCCCATTTAGCAACCTGTATGCATCGTGAAGACGCACACACAGTCAGCTTTACCCATTTACGTAATCTGCATGGTCATGCCTCGATGTTTTATGCACCCGGCTCACCTTGCGAACCAATCAAACCATGCCAGATAAATCAGCAGCGTTTTACCTTCGATTTATCACCAGCAATCAATCTATAGATGGAGTCCATCATGAGAAAACTAATCACTATGGTCATGCTACTTGTTAGCCCGTACGTATTTGCCGCCGATGAAATCTATACCGGCTTCTTTAGCAGCAAGGCTCTCGATGGCTACGATACCGTGGCTTACTTCACCTCAGGTAAGCCTGTTGAAGGCAGTAAACAATTCAGCACTGAATACAAAGGCGCGGATTGGTATTTCTCTTCTGAAAAGAATCTGACTTTATTTGTTAATAATCCTGAAAAATATGCCCCTCAATATGGTGGTTATTGCGCATGGGCCGTTTCAGCAAAAAACGACTTTGCACCAGGTGATCCGCAATATTGGACCATAGTGGATGACAAACTTTACCTGAACTACGACCAAGAGATTCAAGAAACTTGGGAGAAAGACCGTGCACAGCATATTCAACAAGCCGATAAAGCTTGGCCGAAGCTGATTAAGTAAGGGAATAACCATGACATTCACTCCTGCTAAACATCTCCCGGCAGCATTTATCGCTTTTGTGTTCATTCAGTCGTTGTTTTTTAAATTCACCGGCTCATACGAGACAGAGCATATATTTGGCACGCTCGCGACATGGTCAGGCTTAAGCTGGTTCGGTTCGTTTGGCGGCTATTTGATAGGCATCGCTGAATTGATTGCTGCCATTCTACTGTTCACTCGCTGGCATGGCCTGGGTGCCATTCTGAGTATGGGGATCATGAGTGGAGCAATCTTTTTCCACCTGTTTACACCACTCGGTATTCAAATGCCTGAGTTCAATGCAGCAGGCGAGATAGTCGGTTACGACGGCGGGTTATTGTTTGGCATGGCATGCCTGGTTTGGTTATGCGGAGCGTTTTTAATTGTGAAAGATTTCAAGAGTCAAGACGGTTTCTTAAACAACTTTAGTCAATAAGGTAGCTTCATTATGATTGATAGTCCTTTTCGTTTACCACGTTACACGCCTTTTGGCTTGGGTGAGTCTGTTGTCGAGTGGGCAACTGGGCTATCTAAGCTAGACCGACTCTATCAAGATCGACAAGACGAGTTATCTAGCTTCGAATTCATGAATTACACCTTGTCAGCACTCAATATCGACTACTCTATTGCATCGGGAAGCACGGAAAACATTCCTGAAGAAGGCCCTGTTGTGATTGTAGCGAACCACCCACTCGGCGCGATTGAAGGAGTGATCCTAGCTGATCTCGTAGGATCAGTAAGGAAGGATGTGAAGGTGTTGGCGAATGAGTTACTCAAACGGCTACCTGAACTGGATGATCTTTTCATTGGTGTTGATGTCTTTAATGGTAAAGAATCAAAAAGGACCAATGCCAAAGCCATTCGAGATGCCAATCATCACCTAGCTGATGGTGGGCTGCTGATCGTGTTCCCAGCCGGAGAAGTATCCAGTTACCGCAAAGGAGCAAAAACACTTACCGACATCGAGTGGAGCAAGTCAGTTGCTAAGTTTGTTAAGCGCCATCAAGCGACGACGGTTCCAATCTTTATCAATGGCAAAAACAGTGAGCTTTTCTATCAAGCGGGTCGTGTACATCCACTGTTGAGAACCGCTCTACTCGGGCGTGAACTTCTTAATAAACAAGCGACAACTATCTCTATCTCGATTGGCTCATCGATTCCGTATTCAGAGATTAAATCGTTTGAAAAAGAGATGGATATCGTCAACTACCTACGACTTAATACCTACCTAATGAGTCAACAAGATAGTCCGAACACGCCAATCCACGCACCCTCTTTCGATACCCAAGTGATAGCGCCAATATCACCCGAAGTATTGGCAATAGAGATAAGCTCACTCCCTGAAGAGATGAAACTGCTCGAGCAAGGTGACTTCGAGGTCTACTGCACGCCAAGCCAATCTATTCCCAACTTAATGCGTGAGATTGGTCGAGTCAGAGAAGAGAGTTTCCGTGAAGTTGGAGAAGGCAGTGGGCTTGCCTGTGACTTGGATGAGTATGACCTTTACTACCATCAATTGTTTGTGTGGAGCAAAGCTAAGGCCGAATTAGTCGGAGCTTATCGACTGGGTATGGTCGACAAGTTAATCGCAGAGCACGGGTTGGACCAACTCTATTCTCGAAGTCTGTTTAACTATAACCAGGAGTTCATCGATACGTTAGACAACAGCATTGAGCTTGGTCGCTCTGTCGTGAGTAAACCTTACCAAAAGAGCCTTAATTCACTGTTACTGCTATGGAAGGGCATTGCGACCTTTGTGTCTCGACATCCTCAATACACTCATCTATTTGGCCCGGTCAGTATCAGCAATGATTACAGCCACAATGCGCGCTTGTTGATCGCGACTACCTTATCGATTCACCACTATGATGAGGAAAAGGCAAGTCTGGTTTCCCCTTCTTCACCGCTCAATACCAGTAGTCATGTGTTCTGGCAGAATCATCTATTATCGTCACTGGCGAGTGTGCCTCTGCTCTCTAAAGTGTTAGCACGCATGGAGCAAGGAAAAGGCCTACCAGTATTATTGCGCCAATACCTTGGAATGAATGGCAAGCTGGTGTGTTTTAACGTCGACCCATCGTTTAATGATGCGCTAGATGGTTTGATTGTGGTGAACCTTAAGAAGGTACCATTGAAAACCTTAGGTAAGTACATGGGTCGAGAGCTTGCTCAAGATTACCTAGAGCAGCACACCCAACGCTGATTTAGCTCGAACTGTACCTACACTCAAATAAGTGCGATGATTTCAGCACTTATTTGGGTTAGGTTATATTCATGCACACCTCTTTTATCGAACAACTGCAAAGCTTCGACTTCTCAGAAAGTCAGATTGAATCGCTCGTCGCTGTCGCCAAGCCTCTTGAGCTACCAACCAGACACATCCTTATTAACCAAGGAGAGATGGCGGGCTCAATTTACTTCGTGCTTGAAGGCTTATGCCACGCTTGTTACCTCACTGATGAGGGCAAGCAATACAGCAAAGAGTTCTACTGGGAGCAAGACTGGATCATCGGCTTTGAAAGCTTGATAAAAAACCAAGCGTCCCCTTACCTGCTTGAAACCCTCACGCCTATCACGCTATTAGAACTGCCAATGAAGGCCGTGATCGAGTGGCGCGCCTCTAATAATCCTTTGTATTTAAAGTTGTTAGAAACCCAGCTGATGCACAAGGAAAACAAAGAGCGTTTCATGTTGCTCTATACCCCAGAGCAACGTTATCAGCTTTTCTGCGAGCACTACCCAGACCTAGAACAACGCCTCAACGACAATCAAATCGCTGCCTACTTAGGAATAACCGCGATAAGCTTGAGTAGAATTAAAGGTCGAATTAACAATAGTTAATGCCAACAGTCAGTGTGCATAGTACATTCAAAGCATCGATAATCTCTGGATGTAAACATGATCACTTGGCACTCTATTCCCTTTTCTAAACTTTCAACACAGCAGCTCTATCAACTGCTGCAACTACGAGTCGATGTATTTGTGGTTGAGCAAACTTGCCCTTATCCAGAGCTCGATGGCAAAGATAACCTTGAAGGTGTTCAGCACCTAATGGGCTATGCGGACGGAGAACTCATCGCTTGTGCTCGTTTATTACCACCTGGCACGACTTATGACAATGCCAGTATTGGCCGAGTTGCCACCAAACTATCAGCAAGAGGCAACGGTTTAGGGCATAAATTACTGGTAGAAGCATTAACTCGCTGTGAGGCATTATGGCCGAACACGACCATCGATATTGGTGCACAAGAACACCTAGAAAGCTTCTACGCTAACCATGGATTCAAGACGATATCTGAAATGTACTTGGAAGATGATATTCCGCACGTAGACATGAGATTAGAGAAGTAATGTCGAATATCACTGTCGGTATCCTATTGTTGATTGCGGGCAACCTGTTTGCCTCGCTCTCTGACGTAGCGGTAAAATTATTGAATGGTGAAGTACCGCCTCTTCAGTATATTTTTTTCCGTCAGTTGATATCCCTAATGCTCATTACCCCTCTGTGGCTGAGCCAAAGCAAAGCACAACGCCGCTTACAGCAAGCTAAAGTCACCTTAGTCCGAGGACAGCTGATCCTAATCGGCAGTGGGTGTATGGTGGTCGCGATCACCCATATGTCCTTAGCGACAGCTAACGCGGTATTTTACGTAGCCCCATTGTTGATGCTGCCTCTGTCAGTACTTCTACTCAAAGAGCAGCCTGCGCTTGGCAAAGTCATCGCCACCACTGTCGGCTTTATTGGCGCGCTAATCGTTTTACGGCCATCGCAATTTCACTGGGCAGCACTGTTTGCATTGGGGACTGCACTAACGCTTGCCCTGTTCAATGTATTGGTACGAAAGCTCCCTAGTGAACAATCTGTGGTGACCACGTTGTGGTGGACAACCCTCTTCTCTATCCCAGCCTCGTTACTACTGTGCTTACTGTATTGGCAACCGGTATCTTTAGAACATCTTGGATACATAGCACTAAGTGCAACGCTAATACTGAGCTACAACGGGCTTGCGGTCGCAGCCTACCAAAAAGCGCACTCAAGCCAGATTGCTCTCGCTGAATATTCAGGCTTGGTGTTTGTCGCGTTAATTGGCGCCATATGGTTCGATGAGGTCCCTGATACGCTAACCTTCATTGGTATTATGTTGATCATCTTACCGCTCGCGCCTTTCAAGCGACCAAAAAAAAGAGCTAATGCTTAGCTCTTTTTTGTCTCGTTCGTACTGTTGAGTTCGTAACTCACGCAAGATACCTATTTGCTGCGGCCAAAACCACCATCAGATAAACGGAAGAACATAACTGATGTGTCGCCCTTCTCTAATTGCAGGATATCAAGTTGTCCGGTTTCAGCTAATTTGAATCGAACTAATTGACCTTTGCGGATCTGGCTGAGTGGCTTGTCTGCGCCTTCAATACGCACTAGCGCATTTAAATCAGACAGTGGTAGATCGTTGTTTCGAAAAACCTGAGCCAAGGTATCACCTTGCTTAACTAGGTATTCCTGCCAATTATTGTTGCTCGGCTCTGATGAGCTACTCTTGGTGTTTTGCTGTTCGCTCAGCCCAACGGTATTTATCTCTAGCGCAACGCGAGATGTAACCGGAGTTGCCTCTACTTTAGGTTCAGGCAACGGCACAACAAGTAGGATAAGAACGATCGGCGAAATCACCATTAATAATCTTTGGTGTAATTTTGGTAATGAGCCCCAAGTTTGCACTGCTGAGGTTTTCATTCCTTTAATATCGATCGAGCTCAATTTCTCTTTGACCTGATTCAGTCGATCCTTGAGTTCTGCTAAGTGGTCAACTTTCTGCTTTTTCTTTTGACGACGATTCATACCACTGCGTCCTATACATTGAATAACTACAGTATAAAAACCAAAGTACCAACAGTATAGATCTTTCCGTCACAACAGGGCTCAATGCAAGAAAATTGACATGGCTGTGATTTGGACGCGGTAAAGCGCAAGTGATCAGGGACTAGCCGTTTCTTCACGCTGCTAATACTGGTATTCTTACCTTTTTCGTACTGACAAAAAGAGTGACTTTTCATGTCTGAAGTAAAATTTGAAACTGTAGAGCAAAAAGCTAGCTACGGTATCGGTCTACAAATGGGCCAACAACTTGCTGGTTCTGGTCTTGAAGGCCTAAACGTTGACGCAATCGCTGCTGGTATCGCTACAGCTCTAGTTGGTGACATGCCAGCTATCGAAGTTGACGAAATCAACAACGCACTACAAGAGCTACACACTCGCGGTGAAGCTGCACGTCAAGAACTAGCTAAAGCTGCAGCTGCTGACGGCGAAGCTTTCCTAGCTGACAACGCTCTTCGTTCAGAAGTAACCGTTCTTGAGTCTGGTCTTCAATACGAAGTACTAACTGAAGGCACTGGCGAAATCCCAACAGCAGACAAGCAAGTACGTGTTCACTACCACGGCGAACTAACTGACGGTACTGTTTTCGACAGCTCTGTATCTCGCGGTCAACCAGCTGAATTCCCAGTAACTGGCGTAATTCAAGGTTGGGTACAAGCTCTACAAATGATGCCTGTTGGCTCTAAGTGGAAGCTATACATCCCTCAAGATCTAGCATACGGTGAGCGTGGCGCAGGTGCTGCAATCCCACCATTTGCTGCTCTAGTATTTGAAGTTGAACTTCTAGCTATTCTTTAATTTTTATAAAAACCTCTAGTAAAACAAAATACTATAGGCAAATAAAATTGAAATAATCCAACGGCGATGTCACTACATCGCCGTTTTTCGTTTATAGTGAAAGAGTAAATTACTTTATTACTTAAGGACGAATAATGAAGAAAGTACTCATCACAGTTTTAAGCAGCCTTGCTGTTGTCTCTTGCTCTAGCACTAGCGACTCTGAACAAACCAGTTCTGGTTCTGATACCAACTACTCTCAACTATCACAAACTGCATTAATGGCAGCTGTAAACATGTGGACTCAACAAAATGAAACAACACCGCTTGCTGACACTGTTGCCGACCAAGCGTCTGTCACTAGCGATCAAGCGATTGGTGGTATCGGTTCTATGTTAGCACTGGCACAGAACTCATTAGATACTACAGATAACAAAGAGCTTGCGTCACTTATCCCAGGTATGTCTAGTCTGGAGTCAACGGGTCTATCATCACTACTAAACTCACAAGGTGCAGTTGAAAGTGCCTTTTCTAGTTTAGGTATGGATCCATCGATGGTATCGACGTTTGCACCAATCATTCTGCAAACACTGCAATCTAAAGGCGCAACGAGTGGCTTGATGGATTCTTTGGCTGCTATTTGGCAATTATAGTGAGTGGTTAGTTTTAGAAAATGATAAGGGCACTTCGGTGCTCTTTTTTGTGGATGGAAGAAATGGGATGCGAGATGCGAGATGCGAGATGCGAGATGCGAGATGCGAGATGCGAGATGCGAGATGCGAGATGCGAGATATTTTGAATAGTGAAGCAGAGAAGGCAAGAATAAATGCCAAACATCGTGGTGCAAGATTCAACCTTTAAAGACACAAAGTCCAGATACAAAAAAGCCGAGCTAATGCTCGGCTTTTTGTATTAAGAATCTAGATAGATTACTCAGCAGCTTCTTCAGCAGCTGGGCGGTCTACAAGCTCAATGTAAGCCATTGGAGCTTTATCACCAGTACGGAAACCACATTTAAGAATGCGAGTGTAACCACCTTGGCGAGCCGCGAAACGCGGGCCTAGTTCATTAAATAGTTTTGCTACCACTTCGTTATCACGAGTGCGAGCGAATGCAAGACGACGGTTAGCAACACTGTCTGTCTTAGCTAGGGTAATCAACGGCTCAATTACGCGACGTAGTTCTTTTGCTTTAGGCACGGTAGTTTTGATAACTTCGTGACGAACAAGAGAGCTAGCCATGTTGCTGAACATCGCTTTACGATGACTGCTGTTGCGGTTGAGTTGACGACCACTTTTACGATGGCGCATGACCTAATCCTTCTAACTTTTCGATTAATCTTCAGCGATTGACGCTGGTGGCCAGTTTTCTAGACGCATGCCTAGAGAAAGACCACGTGAAGCAAGCACATCTTTAATCTCTGTAAGAGATTTCTTACCAAGGTTTGGCGTTTTAAGTAGCTCAACCTCAGTGCGCTGTACAAGATCACCGATGTAGTGAATCGCTTCTGCTTTCAAACAGTTAGCAGAGCGAACTGTTAGTTCAAGATCGTCTACAGGACGTAGTAGGATAGGATCGAATTCTGGCTTCTCTTCCTTCTCCTCAGGTACACGTACATCACGAAGATCTACGAACGCATCCAGTTGTTCAGCTAGAATAGTAGCTGCACGACGGATTGCTTCCTCAGGTTCTAGAGTACCGTTCGTTTCCATATCGATAACAAGCTTGTCTAAGTCAGTACGTTGTTCTACACGTGCCGCTTCTACAGCGTAAGCGATTTTATCAACCGGGCTGTAAGTAGCGTCAACAAGTAGACGACCGATTGGACGCTCATCTTCTTCAGTATGGATACGAGCTGAAGCTGGAACGTAACCACGACCACGTTCAACTTTGATGCGCATAGCGATCTCAGCGTTGTCATCCGTTAGGTGACAAATTACGTGCTCAGGGTTAGCGATCTCTACATCACCATCGTGGGTGATGTCACCTGCAACAACAGGGCCTGAGCCTGATTTGTTCAGTGTAATAAACACTTCATCTTTGCCTTCAGCAACGCGCACAGCCAAACCCTTAAGGTTTAGAAGGATTTCCAGGATATCTTCCTGAACGCCTTCTTTAGTGCTGTATTCGTGTAGCACACCTTCGATTTCAACTTCTGTTACGGCACAACCCGGCATAGAAGATAGAAGAATGCGGCGAAGAGCATTACCTAGAGTGTGGCCGAAACCGCGCTCTAATGGCTCAAGAGTTACTTTCGCGTGTGTCGTATTGATCTGTTCAATGTCAACAAGACGCGGCTTAAGAAATTCTGTTACAGAACCCTGCATTGTGTCCTCTCTTTTTTTAACCTTACTTAGAGTAAAGTTCGACGATCAAGTGTTCATTGATGTCAGCTGATAGGTCAGAACGCTCAGGCATACGCTTGAATGTACCTTCCATTTTGCCAGCATCTACTTCAATCCAAGTTGGCTTTTCACGTTGTTCAGCAACTTCTAGAGCCGCTTTAATACGAGATTGCTGTTTAGCTTTCTCGCGGATAGAAACAACGTCGTTTGCCGCTACTTTGAAAGAAGGAACGTTTACAACTTTACCGTTAACTAGGATAGACTTGTGGCTAACTAGTTGACGAGATTCAGCGCGAGTCGCACCAAAGCCCATACGGTAAACTACGTTATCAAGACGACCTTCAAGAAGCTGAAGCAGGTTTGCACCCGTGTTGCCTTTTAGACGTGCAGCTTCTTTGTAGTAGTTGCGGAATTGTTTTTCTAGAACGCCGTAGATACGACGAACTTTTTGCTTCTCACGAAGCTGAACGCCATACTCAGATAGACGACCGCGACGAGCGCCGTGTACACCTGGTGCGTTATCAATTTTACACTTGGTATCGATCGCACGGACACCAGACTTAAGGAATAAGTCAGTACCTTCGCGACGGCTAAGCTTTAGCTTAGGACCCAAATATCTTGCCATGATCTTTCTCCAATATTCCTAGAAACGAAACTTAAACGCGACGTTTCTTAGGTGGACGACAACCGTTATGAGGGATTGGTGTCGCATCAACAATGTTAGTGATACGGAAACCAGCAGCGTTCAGTGCGCGAACAGTAGATTCACGACCTGGACCTGGACCCTTAACCATAACTTCCAAGTTCTTTAGGCCATATTCTTTAGCCATTTCACCACAACGCTCAGCTGCAACTTGTGCTGCGAACGGAGTAGATTTACGAGAACCACGGAAACCTGAACCACCTGCTGTAGCCCATGCAAGAGCGTTGCCTTGACGGTCAGTGATAGTTACGATTGTGTTGTTGAAAGAAGCATGAATGTGCGCTACGCCATCAGCTACTTGCTTGCGTACGCGCTTACGCGCGCGAGTTGGTTGTTTTGCCATTGTACTCTACCTTATCCGACTATTTCTTGATCGGCTTGCGCGGACCCTTACGGGTGCGAGCGTTGGTTTTAGTACGCTGTCCACGTAGTGGTAGACTGCGACGATGACGAAGACCGCGGTAACAGCCAAGGTCCATAAGACGCTTGATGTTCATCGATACTTCACGACGTAGATCACCTTCTACAGTGTACTTAGCTACACCATCACGCAGTTGATCGATCTGCTCTTCAGTTAGTTCACTGATCTTAGCATCTTCAGCAATACCCACTTCAGCTAGAATAGCTTGAGAGCGAGTTTTACCGATACCGTAGATTGCAGTAAGTGCAATTACAGAATGCTTGTGATCAGGAATGTTAATGCCGGCTATACGGGCCATTATTCACTCCTAAGGGGTTCATAAAAGAATTATCCGCAGCAAAGCCCGTTATGGATACGCTGCGGCATACTACTTCTTTTGCACGCAAAAGGTAGGCCGAGGAATATACTCGACTCTACCTTGTATTTCAAGTAAAAATTTCTGCTGATTAGCCTTGGCGTTGCTTATGCTTTGGCTCACTGCAAATCACGCGAACGACACCGTTACGCTTGATAACTTTACAGTTACGGCAGATTTTTTTAACGGAAGCACGAACTTTCATTGCTAAACTCCGTAAATGGAACTGAAATTATTACCACCGAATTAACGGCCGTAACCTTTCAGATTCGCTTTCTTTAACACAGAATCATACTGTTGTGACATCAGATGAGTCTGTACCTGTGCCATGAAATCCATGATAACTACCACTACGATTAGTAGTGAAGTGCCGCCGAAGTAGAAACGAACGTTCCACGCGACCATCATGAATTCAGGAATCAGACATATAAAAGTAATGTATAGAGCGCCCGCAAGGGTTAGTCTAGTCATCACTTTATCGATATATTTCGCTGTCTGCTCACCTGGGCGGATACCGGGTACGAATGCACCAGACTTCTTCAAGTTATCAGCTGTTTCACGTGGGTTAAACACCAACGCTGTATAGAAGAAACAGAAGAAGATTATAGCTGCTGCATAAAGCATTACATACAGAGGCTGACCTGGGCTAAGAGCTAATGACACGTCAGTTAACCAACCGAACGCGCTGCTTTCACCATTTTGACCAAACCACTGTGCTAATGTTCCTGGGAACAAAATAATGCTCGATGCGAAAATCGCTGGAATAACACCTGCCATATTAATTTTAAGAGGCAAGTGAGAGCTTTGTGCTGCAAAAACCTTACGACCTTGTTGACGTTTCGCATAGTTAACGACGATACGACGTTGACCACGTTCCATGAAAACTACGAAGTAGATAACAGCAAAAGACAATACAGCAATCAACAGCAGAAGAAGCACATGCAATTCACCTTGACGCGCTTGCTCGATTGTTTGACCGATTGCAGAAGGCAATCCAGCAACAATACCTGCAAAAATCAGAATGGAAATACCATTACCGATTCCTCGCTCAGTGATTTGTTCACCTAACCACATTAAGAACATGGTACCAGTTACTAAACTCACGGTAGCAATAAGCGTAAACATGGTTTGGTTGATAACAACCAGATTGTCGACCATGTTTGGTAAGCCCGTTGCAATACCAATAGCTTGGAATGTTGCAAGTACAAGCGTGCCGTAGCGTGTATATTGGCTTATCTTACGACGGCCTGCTTCACCCTCTTTCTTGAGTTCCGCTAACGCTGGATGAACTACAGTTAACAATTGGACTACGATCGATGCCGAAATGTACGGCATGATACCCAATGCTAATATAGATGCACGCTCAAGAGCACCACCGGAGAACATGTTAAACATTTCAACGATGGTACCTTTTTGCTGATCGAACAAATCGGCAAGTACAGCTGCGTCAATACCAGGGATCGGCACAAAAGAGCCGGCTCGGAATACTAAAAGTGCACCAATTACGAATAATAAGCGCGACTTTAGTTCACTTAAGCCGCTCTGAGCACTACGAAAATCTTGTCCTGGTTTCTTAGCCATCTGTACCTCGTTCCTCGAGATTATTCCTCGATTTTACCGCCTGCAGCTTCGATTGCAGCTTTAGCGCCTTTAGTCACGCGTAGACCTTTAACAGTCACAGCTTTGCTTAGGTCACCAGAAAGAACGATCTTAACGAATTCGATGTTCTTAGTGATAACGTTAGCAGCTTTAAGGCTGTTAAGATCAACTACGTCACCTGTTACTTTCGCTAGCTCAGCTAGACGAACTTCAGCAGACACTAGGCTCTTACGAGAAGTGAAACCGAATTTAGGTAGACGTTGTTTTAGAGGCATTTGACCGCCTTCAAAACCTGGACGAACAGAGCCGCCAGAACGTGACTTTTGACCTTTGTGACCGCGGCCACCTGTTTTACCAAGGCCAGAACCGATACCACGACCTACACGCTTCTTAGAAGGTTTAGAGCCAGCAGCCGGTGATAGAGTATTCAAACGCATTCTGATTACTCCTCAATCTTAACCATGTAGTAAACCTTGTTGATCATACCGCGTACGCACGGAGTATCTTCAAGTTCTACTGTATGGTTGATGCGACGAAGACCTAGACCTTTAAGACACGCTTTGTGCTTAGGTAGGCGACCAATTGAGCTTTTAGTTTGAGTTACTTTAATAGTTGCCATCGTGTGCTTACTCCGAAATAGATTCAACAGTTAGACCACGTTTAGCAGCAACCATTTCTGGTGACTTAACGTCTACTAGAGCACCAATCGTTGCACGAACGATGTTGATAGGGTTCGTAGAACCGTATGCTTTAGAAAGTACGTTATGTACGCCCGCAACTTCAAGTACAGCACGCATTGCACCACCGGCAATAACACCTGTACCTTCTGCAGCTGGCTGCATGTAAACTTTAGAGCCCGAATGACGACCTTTCACCGGGTGGTGAAGAGTGCCTTCGTTCAGCGCAACAGTAACCATGTTACGACGCGCTTTTTCCATTGCTTTTTGAATCGCAGCAGGTACTTCACGAGCTTTGCCGTAACCGAAACCTACACGACCATTACCGTCACCAACTACTGTTAGTGCAGTGAAGCTCATGATTCGACCACCTTTAACCGTCTTAGATACACGGTTAACAGCGATTAGCTTTTCTTGCAAATCATTAGCTTGTTGTTGTTCTTTAGCCATCTTCCAACCCTACCTTAGAATTTCAGACCAGCTTCGCGAGCAGATTCTGCTAGCGCCGCTACTCGACCGTGGTATTGGAAACCAGAACGATCGAATGCAACTGAAGCTACGCCTTTTTCAAGAGCGCGCTCAGCAACAGCTTTACCAACTGCTTTAGCTGCATCAACGTTACCAGTGTTCTTAACTTGCTCACGGATCGCTTTTTCTACAGTAGAAGCAGCTGCGATAACCTCAGAGCCGTTTGCCGCGATAACTTGTGCGTAAACATGGCGAGGAGTACGGTGTACTACCAGGCGAGTTGCACCAAGTTCTGCAATCTTACGACGTGCACGTGTAGCACGACGGATGCGAGATGCTTTCTTATCCATAGTGATACCTTACTTCTTCTTAGCTTCTTTAGTACGCACATTTTCATCTGCGTAACGAACACCTTTACCTTTGTAAGGCTCAGGAGCACGGTAAGAACGAATGTCAGCCGCAACTTGACCAACTAGCTGCTTGTCACAACCAGTTACAACGATCTCAGTTTGGCTAGGGCACTCAGCTTTAATACCTTCAGGTAGAGCGTGCTCTACTGGGTGAGAAAAACCAAGAGTTAGAGCTACAGAGTTGCCTTTCATAGCAGCACGGTAACCAACACCCTTTAGAGTTAGCTTCTTAGTGAAGCCCTCTGTAACACCCACAACCATGTTGTTAACTAGAGCGCGAGCTGTACCAGCTTGTGCCCATGCGTTAGCAACACCTTCTTTCGGACCGAAAGTTAGGTTGTTTTCTTCCTGTGCAATAACTACGGCGTTGTTAAGAACGCGAGTAAGCTCACCTTTGCTACCTTTTACAGTAACTTCTTGGCCGTTTAGTTTCACCTCTACGCCAGCTGGAATAGCGACAGGTGCTTTAGCAACACGAGACATAATCTACTCCTTATTAAGCTACGTAACAGATGATTTCACCGCCAAGACCTGCTTTACGAGCAGCACGGTCAGACATTAGACCCTTGGAAGTAGAAACAACTGCAATACCAAGACCGCCCATCACTGTTGGTAGAGAGTCTTTATTTTTATAAACTCTTAGACCAGGACGTGATACACGCTTGATTTGCTCGATTACAGGTTTAGCTTGGAAGTACTTAAGAGTAACTTCTAGCTCAGGTTTTGCTTCGCCTTCAACAGCGAAGTCTACGATGTAACCTTCAGCTTTTAGTAGTGCAGCAATTGCAACTTTAAGCTTTGAAGAAGGCATTTTTACAGCAACTTTGTTTGCTGCCTGACCGTTACGAACGCGGGTCAGCATATCCGAAATCGGATCTTGCATGCTCATAAGATTTACTCCAAATGATTAAGTGGCAATTACCAGCTAGCCTTACGAAGACCCGGAATCTCGCCTTTCATGCAAGCTTCACGAACCTTAATGCGGCTTAGACCGAATTTACGTAGGTAACCGTGTGGACGACCAGTTTGGTTGCAACGGTTACGCTGACGTGATGCACTTGAATCACGTGGAAGAGATTGCAGTTTAAGAACCGCATTCCAACGATCTTCTTCAGATGCGTTTACATCGCTAATGATAACTTTTAGCGCAGAACGCTTTTCAGCGAACTTAGCTACTAGTTTTGCACGTTTAGCTTCACGTGCTTTCATTGATTGTTTAGCCATAACAGTAACCCTACCCTTACTTACGGAATGGGAAGTTAAAGGCAGCCAGCAGAGCTCGGCCTTCCTCATCGGAACCCGCAGAAGTCGTGATAGTGATATCAAGACCGCGGACACGATCGACTTTATCGTAGTCGATTTCCGGAAAGATGATTTGCTCGCGAACGCCCATGCTGTAGTTACCGCGACCGTCGAAAGACTTAGCGCTAACACCACGGAAATCACGTACACGTGGAAGTGCGATAGAGATTAAACGCTCTAAAAATTCCCACATGCGCTCACCACGCAAGGTTACTTTACAACCAATTGGGTAGCCTTCACGAATTTTGAAACCAGCTACAGATTTACGCGCTTTAGTGATAAGTGGCTTTTGACCAGAGATCGTTGCCATATCAGCTGCTGCGTTTTCTAGCAGTTTCTTATCGTTGATTGCTTCACCAACGCCCATGTTTAGGGTGATTTTCTCAATCCTAGGGACTTGCATGACGCTTGTGTAGCTGAACTCTTTGGTAAGCTCAGCGACTACAGACGACTTGTAGTAATCATGCAGTTTCGCCATAGTAGAACTCCAAATTACTTCTAATTAGTTAGAAACAGTTTCGCCGTTAGATTTGAAGAAACGAACTTTCTTGCCATCTTCGATACGGAAACCGATACGGTCTGCTTTACCAGTAGCCGCGTTAAAAACTGCAACGTTAGAAGCGTCAATAGCTGCTTCTTGTTCAACGATGCCACCTTGTTGACCTAGAGCCGGAACCGGCTTTTGGTGTTTCTTAACAAGGTTGATGCCTTCAACGATAACTTTACCAGTTGTCAGAACCTTAGTTACTTTACCTTTCTTGCCTTTATCTTTACCAGCAAGAATGATTACTTCGTCATTACGACGGATTTTAGCTGCCATATTGCCGCTCCTTACAGAACTTCAGGTGCTAGTGATACAATCTTCATGAATTTCGCGTTACGAAGTTCACGAGTCACAGGACCAAAGATACGTGTGCCGACTGGTTGCTCAGTAGTGTCGTTTAACAATACACAAGCATTACTGTCGAAGCGAATGACAGAACCGTCTGGGCGACGAACGCCTTTACGGGTGCGCACTACTACCGCCTTCAGAACATCACCTTTTTTTACTTTACCGCGAGGAATTGCTTCCTTAACTGTAACTTTGATGATGTCACCGATATGTGCATAACGGCGGTGAGAGCCACCCAGAACCTTAATACACATTACCTTGCGCGCGCCAGAGTTATCTGCTGCGTCAAGTGTACTTTGCATCTGGATCATTGTTAGTGCTCCGCTAAATATTAAAACTAGACCCTCTCGGGTCGGGCTGCCTCTTTAAAAGGGACGCGAATTGTACCACCCTTTTTTTAAATTGGGTAGACAAAAAACAAGCGGCCCCAAAAATAATTTGGAGCCGCTTATAAGTTATAGAATTACAAAGATTAAATCTTCGCTTTTTCTAGAACTTTAACCAATGTCCAAGACTTAGTCTTAGACAGAGGACGACACTCAGCGATTTCAACTTTGTCGCCTAGGCCACAAGTGTTGTCTTCGTCGTGTGCGTGTACTTTAGTCGTGCGTTTAACGTATTTACCGTAAATTGGGTGTTTTACAGTACGCTCGATAGCAACAACGATAGACTTGTCCATCTTGTCACTTACTACACGGCCTTGCTGGATGCGGTTAGTTTCGCTCATTATGCGCCTGCCTTTTCAGTCAAAACAGTTTTCACACGTGCGATATCACGGCGTACAGCTTTTAGAGTATGAGTTTGCTGAAGCTGACCAGTTGCAGCTTGCATGCGCAAGTTGAACTGTTCACGTAGCAAATTCAATAGCTCAGCGTTAAGCTCTTCAACGTTCTTTTCGCGTAGATCTTGTGCTTTCATCACATCACCTGCTTAGTTACAAAAGTAGTTTTAACAGGCAGTTTACGTGCCGCTAGGCGGAACGCTTCACGTGCCAACTCTTCAGGTACGCCATTCATTTCGTACATAACTTTGCCAGGTTGGATTTGAGCAACCCAGTACGCTACTGAACCTTTACCTTTACCTTGACGAACTTCAAGAGGCTTTTCAGTAATCGGTTTGTCTGGGAATACACGGATCCAGATTTGACCTTGACGCTTAATGTGACGTGTCATAGCACGACGTGCCGCTTCGATTTGACGTGCAGTCAGACGACCACGGCCAACAGCTTTAAGACCGAATTCGCCGAAGCTTACTTCAGTACCTTTAGCTAGACCACGGTTACGACCAGTCATAACCTTGCGGAACTTAGTACGTTTTGGTTGTAGCATCGTTCGACTCCTTACTTACGGCCTTTACGCTGCTTCTTAGGCTTATCGCCTTTAGGCTCTACTGCGTTAGCAGCTGGCATACCGCCTAGAATCTCACCTTTGAAGATCCAAACTTTAATGCCGATCACACCGTATTGAGTGTGAGCCGAAGAAGTTGCGTAATCAATGTCTGCACGTAGAGTGTGTAGAGGCACACGGCCTTCACGGTACCACTCAGAACGTGCGATTTCAGCGCCGCCTAGACGACCACTTACTTCCACTTTGATACCTTTAGCGCCTAGACGCATTGCGTTTTGTACTGCGCGCTTCATAGCACGACGGAACATAACACGACGCTCTAGTTGAGACGCGATGCTATCAGCTACAAGCTGACCATCTAACTCAGGCTTACGTACTTCAGCGATATTGATTTGCGCTGGTACACCTGCGATTTTAGCTACAGCTGCGCGTAGCTTCTCTACGTCTTCACCTTTCTTACCGATAACAACGCCAGGACGAGCAGTGTGAATAGTCACACGGATGCTCTTAGCTGGACGCTCGATAACGATACGAGATAGTGATGCTTTTTGTAGTTCCTTTGTAAGGAACTGACGTACCTTGAAGTCGCCGTCTAGGTTGTCAGCGAAATCTTTGGTATTAGCAAACCATGTAGCATTCCAAGGCTTAACGATGCCAAGACGAATACCATTAGGATGTACTTTCTGACCCATTGCTTACTCTCCTAGTCTTTAGCGATCTGCTACAACAATAGTGATGTGGCTTGAACGCTTCAAGATACGATCCGCACGACCTTTAGCACGAGGCATAATACGCTTCATGATAGGGCCCTCATCTACGAAGATTTTAGCGACATTTAGATCGTCGATATCTGCACCTTCGTTATGTTCCGCGTTAGCGATAGCTGACTCAAGAACCTTCTTAACCAATACAGCAGCTTTTTTGTTGCTGAAAGTTAGAATTTCAAGAGCTTGGTCTACCGACTTACCGCGAATTTGGTCTGCAACTAAGCGAGCTTTCTGTGGAGAAATACGAGCAAAGTTATGTTTAGCTAAAGCTTCCATCATCTACTCCTTACTTCTTCTTAGCTTTCTTATCTGCAGCATGACCGCGATAAGTACGAGTTGGTGCAAATTCGCCCAGTTTGTGACCGATCATTTCTTCGGTAACGAAAACTGGAACGTGCTGACGACCATTATGGACAGCGATGGTCAAACCAATCATTGTTGGGATGATCATTGAGCGACGGGACCAAGTCTTAATAGGCTTTTTGTCTCCGCTTTCCACCGCTTTCTCTACCTTCTTCAGCAAGTGTAGGTCAATAAAAGGACCTTTCTTGAGAGAACGTGGCATGGCGATTCCTCTTTATAAATTATTTAGTGCGACGACGTACGATGTACTTGTCAGTGCGCTTGTTCTTACGAGTCTTGAAGCCCTTAGTAGGAACGCCCCAAGGAGAAACTGGGTGACGACCACCAGATGTGCGGCCTTCACCACCACCGTGTGGGTGATCCACCGGGTTCATTACTACACCACGTACGGTTGGACGTACGCCGCGCCAGCGTGAAGCACCAGCTTTACCAAGTTCACGTAGCATATGCTCAGAGTTACCAACTTCACCGATCGTTGCACGACCTTCAGAAAGTACTTTGCGCATTTCACCAGAACGTAGACGGATAGTGATGTATGCACCGTCGCGAGCAACGATTTGAGCATAAGCACCAGCCGAACGAGCTAGTTGAGCACCTTTACCAGGCTTAAGTTCAACACAGTGTACAGTAGAACCTACTGGGATGTTACGCATCGGCAGAGTGTTACCTGCTTTGATTGGCGCATCAACACCAGATTGGATCTGGTCACCTGCTTGAACACCTTTTGGTGCAATGATGTAACGACGCTCACCGTCTGCGTACAGAACTAGAGCGATGTTAGCGCTACGGTTTGGATCGTATTCTAGACGCTCAACTTTCGCTGGGATGCCATCTTTAGTACGTTTGAAGTCAATTACACGGTAGTGGTGCTTGTGACCACCGCCGATGTGACGTACTGTGATACGACCGTTGTTGTTACGACCACCGTTCTTAGAGTTTTTCTCTAGAAGAGGTGCGTATGGCTTACCCTTGTGTAGGTCAGCGTTAACAACTTTAACGACGTGACGACGACCAGGGGAAGTCGGCTTACATTTAACAATAGCCATTTTTAACTACTCCTGTTATTCCGCGCCGCCAACGAAGTCAAGATCTTGACCTTCTTTCAAAGTAACGTAGGCTTTCTTAACGTCTGAACGACGGCCTTCACGCATACCTTGACGTTTGGTCTTACCCTTTTGAACAAGAGTATTTACAGACTTAACTTCAACTTCAAATAGCTTTTCTACAGCTGCTTTGATCTCTTTCTTAGTTGCATCTTTAGCTACTTTGAAAACGATAGTGTTCGCTTTCTCAGCTGCCATAGTTGCTTTTTCAGAGATGTGCGGAGCACGTAGAACTTTTAAGATACGCTCTTCAGTGATCATGCTAGCATCTCCTCAACTTGCTTAACTGCGTCAGCAGTCATTAGAACCTTGTCGAATGCAATTAGAGATACTGGATCAACACCAGCAACGTCACGTGCGTCAACTTTGTATAGGTTACGAGCAGCTAAGAATAGATTTTCATCTACTTCGCCAGTTACAATCAGAACGTCGCTTAGCTCAAGCTCTTTAAGCTTAGCTACAAGTTCTTTTGTTTTTGGTGCTTCTACTGAGAAGTTATCAACAACGATTAGACGCTCTTGACGAACAAGCTCAGAAAGAATGCTCTTCATAGCACCGCGGTACATTTTCTTGTTTACTTTTTGGCTGTGATCTTGTGGTTTCGCAGCAAAAGTAACACCACCTGTACGCCAGATTGGGCTACGAATTGTACCAGCACGTGCGCGGCCAGTACCTTTTTGACGCCATGGCTTAGCGCCACCGCCAGATACTTCAGAACGAGTCTTTTGAGCACGAGTACCTTGACGAGCACCTGCTGCATATGCAACAACTACTTGGTGTACAAGAGCTTCGTTGAAGTCACGTCCGAAAGTAGTCTCGGAAACAGTTAGTGCATCAGCACCTTTAACCATCAATTCCATTACTTACTCCTAGACGTTATGCTTTAACAGCAGGTTTTACGATCACGTTGCCGCCTGTTGAGCCTGGTACTGCACCTTTAATAAGAAGCAGATTGCGCTCAGCGTCAACACGTACGATCTCTAGGTTTTGAGTCGTTACACGCTCAGCACCCATGTGACCTGCCATTTTCTTGCCTTTAAACACGCGACCTGGAGTTTGACATTGGCCAATTGAACCCGGTGCACGGTGAGACAAAGAGTTACCGTGAGTCATATCTTGAGTAGAGAAGTTCCAACGCTTAACAGCGCCTTGGAAGCCTTTACCTTTAGATGTACCAGTAACGTCTACTTTTTTAATTTCGTTGAAAAGTTCTACGTTTAGCTCAGCGCCAACTTCAAACTCTTCGCCGTTTTCTAAACGGAATTCCCAAAGACCGCGACCTGCTTCTACACCCGCTTTCGCGAAGTGACCAGCTTCAGGTTTAGTTACACGGTTAGCTTTCTTAGCACCAGTAGTTACTTGGATTGCTGCGTAGCCGTCGTTCTCTAGAGTTTTAACTTGAGAAATACGGTTCGCTTCAACCTCAACAACAGTTACTGGGATAGAAACGCCTTCTTCAGTAAATACGCGGGTCATACCCACTTTACGTCCGACTAGACCAATCATTATTCTTATCTCCCTTAACCTAGGCTGATTTGAACATCAACGCCAGCTGCAAGATCAAGACGCATTAGAGCATCAACAGTTTTATCTGTTGGCTCAACGATGTCGATCAAACGCTTGTGAGTACGGATTTCGTACTGGTCACGTGCATCTTTGTTGACGTGTGGAGAGGTAAGAACAGTGAAACGCTCTTTACGAGTAGGTAGTGGGATAGGACCACGAACCTGTGCGCCAGTACGTTTTGCTGTTTCAACGATTTCCGCAGTTGAAGCATCGATTAGCTTGTAATCAAACGCTTTAAGGCGGATACGAATACGTTGGTTCTGCATGAGACAGAGCTCCAATTATTAAAAATTACACAAACAATATCGCCACTCAAACTCGATAAAACGAGAGAATGCCGATTGATTTATGTGAAACCGTAGCATCCAAAATTAGGACGCATTGTCAGTTAACTTTTGAAGTAAAGACAAGCCTTACTATTTTTATTAACCGCGAACATAAGCTGAGTATACATTACTAGGTAAAACCTACTCCTCAGTGCTCATTGGTTCACAACCAGCTTAAGCTAGTGCGGTGCATTATACAGATCACACTTTAACTTGCAAGCTGTGTTTGAAAAATAATCGCAAAATCTAGTGGAAGGGGGGATTGGAGAATTTTTCATTCTTGGTAGTGCCCTACCGACTAAAAAAGAAAAGCAAGGTAGCCGCTAGGATGCGCCTGAGCAGCTACCCTTGTTATTGGTACTTTTTAGCCTTCGTCTTCATCGACATATTGAGCTTGTAGGTAATTTTGAATACCCGTCATTTTGATGAGGCCGAGTTGGGTTTCTAACCAATCGACATGTTCTTCTTCATCTTCCAAAATCTCAAGGAACAGATCTCGTGACACATAATCGTGAATGTCTTCAGCATAAGCGATGGCGTTTTTCAGATCCGGAATGGCTTCCATCTCTAATGACAAGTCGCACTCCAGCATTTCCTGAGTATCTTCGCCGATTTTAAGTTTGCCTAGATCTTGCAGATTGGGGAGCCCTTCGAGAAACAAGATTCGTTCAATCAGATGGTCGGCATGTTTCATTTCGTCGATGGATTCATGATATTCCTTGTCGGCGAGATGCTTTAAACCCCAGTCTTTATACATGCGCGCATGCAAGAAATACTGATTTATTGCGACAAGTTCATTACCAAGAATTTTATTGAGATGTTGAATGATGATTGGATCGCCTTTCATGACATAGCCCTCCTCTTTGGCTCTTCTAACTGTAGAACCAAATCGAGAAGTGTCAAAAAAGCTACTGCCCTTTGAGCAGAACTAGCTTGCCTGTTTGAACAGGTCTTTCGCGGTGTCGTTAATGACTTCTTTTGCTGAACGTACACACTTGCCGCATTGACTGCCAAGTGCTGTACACTTTTTAATTCCTTTTATGTCAGTAATGCCCTCTTCTAATACCAACTTGCGGATTTTCTTGTCCGAGACCCCATGGCATAAACAAACGTACATAGTAAAACCTAACCCCTTAACTTGAGGTTAAATATAAAAAGGAATCATTCTTATTACCAGTCAAAAATTGCCGTATATTTATATCGATTGGTTATAGTGTTTCGTCGAAAAGAGAGTTTAACGGGCTTTGGAGAGGAGAGAGTTTAGGTGGGCAGCTTAAGCCGCTAAGTAAATAACTGTATTTACATCGGAATATAGACTGCGGATATTACGAGTTGCGAATTTTCCTTATAACCAAAATAAAAAAGGGAAGCCGAAGCTCCCCTTTTTTTGATGCGTGCTCTTCTAATGAAGAGTGTGCAAAAATCTAAATGCTATTAAGCGAAGATTTTAGCTACAACACCAGCACCTACAGTACGGCCACCTTCACGGATAGCGAAACGTAGGCCTTCGTCCATTGCGATTGGAGCGATTAGCTCAACAGTCATTTGAACGTTGTCACCTGGCATTACCATTTCTACGCCTTCTGGTAGAGTGATGTCGCCTGTTACGTCAGTTGTACGGAAGTAGAACTGTGGACGGTAACCTTTGAAGAAAGGAGTGTGACGGCCGCCTTCGTCTTTAGAAAGTACGTATACTTCAGACTCGAACTTAGTGTGTGGGTTGATAGAACCTTTAGCAGATAGTACTTGGCCACGTTCAACTTCGTCACGCTTAGTACCACGTAGAAGTGCACCAACGTTCTCACCTGCACGACCTTCGTCAAGCAGTTTACGGAACATTTCAACACCAGTACAAGTAGTAAGAGTAGTCTCTTTGATACCAACGATTTCTACTTCGTCACCTACACGTAGGATACCACGCTCGATACGACCAGTTACAACAGTACCACGACCTTGGATCGAGAATACGTCTTCGATTGGTAGTAGGAACGGTTGGTCAACTGCACGCTCTGGCTCAGGGATGTAAGAATCTAGTGCTTCTGCAAGCTCAACGATCTTGTCTTCCCACTGCTTCTCGCCGTTTAGTGCGCCAAGTGCAGAACCTTGGATAACTGGTAGGTCATCACCTGGGAAGTCGTACTCAGAAAGAAGTTCACGAACTTCCATTTCTACTAGCTCAAGTAGCTCTTCGTCATCAACCATGTCACATTTGTTCATGAATACGATGATGTAAGGGATACCAACTTGACGACCAAGTAGGATGTGCTCACGAGTTTGAGGCATTGGGCCGTCAGTCGCAGCAACAACTAGGATACCACCGTCCATTTGCGCAGCACCAGTGATCATGTTTTTAACATAATCCGCGTGTCCTGGGCAGTCTACGTGTGCGTAGTGACGTGATGGAGTGTCGTACTCAACGTGAGAAGTAGCGATTGTGATACCGCGCTCACGCTCTTCTGGAGCGTTATCGATAGATGCGAAATCTTTAGCAACACCACCGTACACTTTTGCAAGTGTAGTACAGATAGCAGCAGTTAGAGTTGTTTTACCGTGGTCAACGTGGCCGATAGTACCAACGTTTACGTGCGGTTTCGTACGTTCAAATTTTTCTTTAGACACAATCGTGTTCCTTCCTAGTTATGATTCGCCACGTTCATTATTGAGCGAGACGCGCCAGAAATTGCTATTTTATGCGCCAACTCTCGTTAGCGCAATATTTGGACGCATTAGATCTTTCAAAAAATGAAAAAAATGCCTTCCTTTTGTTTAACCACGCTCTGCAATGATTGCTTTTGCAACATTGTTAGGCACTTCAGCGTACTCACTAAACTCCATGGAGTAAGAAGCACGACCTTGTGTCGCAGAACGTAAATCAGTTGAGTAACCGAACATGACAGACAACGGAACTTGTGCACGAATTATCTTCAGGCCAGCTGTCCCCTCGTCCATACCTTCGATGATGCCGCGACGACGGTTAATATCGCCAACAACGTCACCCATCCAGTCTTCTGGAGTAGTCACTTCAACTTTCATCATAGGCTCAAGCAGAACTGGTTGCGCTTCAAGTGCACCTGATCTGAAAGCCATAGAGGCAGCGATTGTAAACGCCATCTCACTTGAATCTGTTTCATGGTAAGAACCATCATATAGTGTAGCTTTGATATCCAGAACTGGATAGCCAGCAAGCACACCATTGTTCATCTGCTCTTCAACGCCTTTAGCTACTGAAGCGATAAACTCTTTTGGTACTGTACCATCGGCAATTTCATCCACGAAGACAAAGCCTTCGCCAACTTCTGATGGTTCCAGTTTCAGCCATACATGACCGTACTGACCTTTACCACCGTGTTCACGGATAAATTTACCTTCCGCTTTCGCTGTACCACGAATTGTTTCACGGTAAGCGACTTGCGGGTTACCAACGTTGCAGTTCACGCTAAATTCGCGCTTCATACGGTCAACGATGATATCTAAGTGTAGTTCACCCATACCAGAAATCAGTGTCTGGCCTGTTTCGTCATCCATATCGACGCGGAACGATGGGTCTTCTGCCGCTAACTTACTTAGCGCGATAGTCATTTTATCTTGATCGGCTTGTGAGCTTGGCTCTACAACGATCTGAATAACTGGGTCTGGGAATTCCATGCGCTCTAGAACAATCTTATGGTTCTGGTCACACAGAGTTTCACCAGTGGTCACATCTTTTAGGCCGATAATAGCCGCGATGTCACCTGCTCGTACTTCTTTTACTTCTTCACGCTTGTTTGAGTGCATTTGTACAATGCGACCTAAACGTTCACGTTGTTTCTTCACAGAGTTGTAAGCTGTTTTACCGCTTTCAACAACACCAGAGTAAACACGGATGAAAGTTAGAGTACCAACGAATGGGTCTGTTGCGATCTTAAATGCTAGCGCTGAGAACGGTTCTTTGTCGTCCGCGTGACGCTCTGCTTCATTCTCGTCTTCATCGATGCCCTTAATTGCAGGTACATCAACTGGAGAAGGAAGGAAATCAACCACTGCATCTAGAACAGCTTGTACACCTTTGTTTTTGAATGCACTACCACAAGTTGCTAGTACGATTTCATTATTAAGAGTACGAGTACGAAGACCTTGTTTGATTTCAGCTTCTGTCAGTTCACCTTCTTCAAGGTACTTATCCATTAGCTCTTCAGAGGCTTCTGCCGCTGCTTCAACAAGTTCTGTACGATATTCTTCAGCCATTTCTTGCATGTCTGCTGGAATGTCTTCGTACGTAAAAGTCATGCCCTGGTCAGCTTCATTCCAGTTGATTGCCTTCATCTTGATAAGATCGACAACACCTTGGAAGTTTTCTTCTGCGCCAATGTTCAGTTGAATCGGAACAGGAGTCGCGCCTAGGCGGTCCTTGATCTGCTCGATAACGCGCAAGAAGTCTGCGCCAGTACGGTCCATTTTGTTAACGAAAACCATACGAGGAACTTGGTACTTATCAGCTTGACGCCAAACTGTCTCTGATTGAGGCTCAACACCAGATGAACCACAGAACACAACAACGGCACCATCAAGTACACGTAGAGAACGTTCTACTTCGATAGTGAAGTCAACGTGTCCAGGAGTGTCGATGATATTGATACGGTGATCTGGGAATTGCGCTTCCATACCACGCCAGAACGTAGTGGTTGCTGCTGAAGTGATCGTAATACCGCGCTCTTGCTCTTGCTCCATCCAGTCCATGGTTGCTGCACCATCGTGAACTTCGCCGATTTTGTGAGAAAGACCGGTATAGAACAGAATACGTTCACTTGTGGTTGTTTTACCTGCATCTACGTGAGCAACGATACCGATGTTACGGTACTGCTCAATAGGAGTTTTACGAGCCACGGTTGAATCCTCTTATTAGAGACTTAGGGACTATTGCTATACCTAGGGTTGAAATTTGCCTGCCCTAGAAATAGCAATAGTTCCTAGCATAAGCATAGGAACTAAAGAAGTGCTGCAAGGAACCTTGCAGCACTAAAAAGGTATTACCAACGGTAATGTGCGAACGCTTTGTTTGCGTCAGCCATGCGGTGAACGTCTTCACGTTTCTTAACCGCAGTACCTTTGTTCTCAGACGCGTCTAGCATTTCAGCAGCTAGGCGTTGAGCCATAGATTTTTCACCACGCTTACGCGCAGCTTCAACTACCCAACGCATAGCAAGAGCGTTACGGCGAACCGGACGAACTTCTACAGGTACTTGGTAAGTTGAACCACCTACACGGCGAGATTTAACTTCTACCGCTGGGCGAACATTTTCAAGAGCTTCTTCAAATACAGCTAAGTGGTCTTTACCAGACTTCTCAGCCATTGCATCTAGTGCAGTGTAAACAATTTTCTCTGCAGTAGATTTCTTTCCGTCAACCATTAGGATGTTAACGAATTTTGCCAGCAGTTCAGATTTGAACTTTGGATCTGGAAGGATCTTACGCTGACCTATTACGCGACGACGTGGCATGGATATTCTCCGTTGTCTTCTTCAGGTTTTTTCCAAAACTTTTCAGAATAATAAATAAAATAGTGTTTGGCCTTACTTAACGATTTCTTTTTAAAAAAGAGAATCAATTAAGACTTAGGACGTTTCACACCGTACTTAGAACGACCTTGTTTACGGTCGTTAACGCCAGCACAGTCAAGTGCGCCGCGAACAGTGTGGTAACGAACACCCGGAAGGTCTTTTACACGACCGCCACGGATTAGTACAACACTGTGCTCTTGTAGGTTGTGGCCTTCACCGCCGATGTACGAAGTTACTTCGAAACCGTTAGTTAGACGTACACGACATACTTTACGTAGTGCCGAGTTAGGTTTTTTAGGTGTAGTAGTGTAAACACGAGTACATACACCACGTTTTTGTGGGCACGCTTCTAGTGCAGGCACGTTGCTTTTAACAACTTGCTTTACACGAGGTTTGCGAACCAACTGGTTAATAGTTGCCATTAACTAGCTCCTGAAATTTACTTGAAAGTAAGCTTTGTGAAAAATCTATCCCTAACTACATGTCGCAATTAGGGACGCAAAATTCTATTCAGCAGTGGGATGTGTGTCAAGAAATATACAGATCTTTTTTAGCCGTCTAGAGCTCAGGATGGTTTAGTTTTGACCAAGCCGATAGAACATGGCTACCAAGTGACTGATTTGTCGTTTAAAACTGTCAATTCAACAAAGCCATCAAAGCCTACTTGTGTGATGGCTTCAGAGGCCAGTTTTTGTAGGCCACGACTCTCTAGATCGGGTTTTAATACCGACACATACTCGACTGCACTGATTTGAGTGAATAACTCATGATTTGGAAGGCAAACATACACCGCATCTTCAACTAACAAGAACTGATCCTGTGTTTGCGAATAGACGAGTGCAAGCTTGAGTTTATCGGCTGTTTTAACAATATGAAGCATAGCGTTTCCTAGAAAGTCAGTATCTGTTGGCACTGAGCTAACGTCTGCGCTAACTCATCGACTTCTGTGACGGTTACATCAATCAACAAATCATCAGCTGAAAGGCCGAACTGATTCAGGCTTCGCTGACATACGTATACCTGTTCGATATCGTACAGATCCATCAACTTAAACGCCGAGATGTAGTCACGGGACAGTGTCTGTTCAGGCTGTTGTGCTTTAAGAAGCTGAGTCACACCATCGCCGACAAAAAATACCACGATCTCTTCACTATAAGCCGACGCAGCTAATAATGCGTCTAAACCTTCTCTACCCGCAGCGGTAGTATGGGGAAAGCTATTAAATACAAAAGCTAATTTTCTCAAAACTGTACCACTCTGTCTTGCGTGAGTAGCGCTTCGGATAAGCTACCTAAACCAGCCTGTGTGAATCCAGAAGCTAAGTTAGAGCCACTAAGCTGATGCTGCTCTGCTTCTTCAGAACTGATGATGCCACGTCTTAGTGCCGCCGCAACACAGGTCTCAAGACTCACATTGTGTTCATTTGCCAATTTCTGCCAAGCCGCAGCCAAATCAAACTCATCATTAGCTGGCACAGTAAGGTCAGAGCCGTTACTTACGCCGTCTTGATAAAAGAACACACTGTGGAGTTTGTGGCCCTGTTGAAGCAGAGCCACGGCAAACTGGTAAGCACTTCTTGCTGACTGTGAACCATAGAGAGGTCCATTAACTAGGAGTGTATAGCTTAACAACCCTCTTCATCCTCTGTTTTACGCTGACGGATATATAGGTACACGGTGTGCTTAGAAATATTCAATCGCTCAGCAACACGGTTAATCGCATCTTTGATATCGAAAATACCTTTGTCGTACAACTCCATCACGATTTGACGGTTCTTGGTATTGTTCGATACTGACTTGTCGGCATTGATCTCTTCAATGGTGCGCTCAACTGTTTGGTCAACAAGCTCTTCAACATCGCTTGCAAAGTTAACCGATGATGCAGCTTCGTCTGCGTCTTGTGTCGGCATGAAAGATTGCAGCACTTGAGAGAAAGGCGCATCCAGGTTCACGTTAATACACAGCAGGCCAATCACTCGGTCTTCACCATTTCGGATAGCCACAGTGATCGACTTCATCAACACGCCGCCTTTAGCACGGGTGAAGTATGAGCGCGAGAAGTTACGTTTAGAACCTTCGATATCTTTTAGCATCTTTAACGCAAGGTCAGTAATTGGCGAGCCAACCTGACGCCCCGTATTCTCACCGTTAGCAATTTTAATCGCAGAGGTGTTGAGGTCTTCTAAAGAGTGCAGAACGATCTCACAAAATGGGCCAATTAGACTCGCAATGCCGTCTACCACCGCTTCATAAGATCTTAGAATGATTTTATCGTGTTCACTGAATGGCATGACATTGACTGATTCCATTTCAAGTAACACATCTGCATTGACTGTTTCTGTAGTAGTCACTTATTCCTTACCTTCGTGTGAAAAATCAACAAATTTATGTAAGTTTATCAGAAAATTTTAATTGCACACCTAGCTAACATTGCAACTAGTGATTTAGAACAAGTTTAAAAATCAAATACTCATATTCGAATCATAAAAAAAGCCTAACGAAAAGTTAGGCTTTTTAGTCAATCAACGCTTTTTACAGCAGGATTTCTTGCAATTATTACTGAGCAGCAGGTGCTTCAGCGTTATCAATGCTTAGTAGTTCAACTTCGAATACTAGCGTTGAGTTAGCTGGGATAGTCGGTGTATCTTGCTCACCGTATGCTAGCTCTGGCGGGATTACAAATTTGTACTTAGAACCAACTTGCATTAGTTGTACGCCTTCAGTCCAACCTGGGATTACGCGGTTTAGTGGGAATGTTGCTGGTTCGCCACGGTCGTAAGAGCTGTCGAACTGAGTACCGTCAGTTAATGTACCTTTGTAGTGTACTTGAACTGTATCTGTGTCTTTTGGAGAAGCGCCTTCACCTTGTGTCATTACTTGGTAAAGTAGGCCAGATTCAGTTTGCTTAACGCCTTCAGTTTTTGCGAACTCAGCACGGAAATCGTCACCTGCTTTCTTAGTTTCAGCTGATTTCTCTGCCGCTTGTGCTTGCATAGTTTCAGCAACACGCTTGTCTAGAGCTTCAAGCGCTGCACGAGTTTCTTCTTCGTTAAGTGCAGTTTTCTCTGCGAATACGTCTTCAATACCTTGAAGAACCATGTCTTTGTCTAGATTAATGCCTAGCTCGCTTGGCTTATCAATGCTTGTGCTCAGGTAGTTTGCGAAAGATACGCCGATTGCGTATGCCGCTTTGTCATCTTCGGTTTTAAAGTTTACTGCTTCTACTTTAACTTCTTCTACTTGAGGTGCTTCTGCCTTTGGTTCTTCTTTCTGACAACCAACTGCTAGCATAACCGTTGCGGCAAGCAGTGATACTTTTAAAACTGATTTCATTGAATTCTCCAATTAATGGCCAAGCCATTGGTTATTGTGCACAAATCTAATGATTAGATTGGTGTGAATACGTTAGTTATAACAATATACTAGTCATATGTCTTTCGACACAAACCGGATTATTAGAAGTGATGCAAATATTTTTCCATTCCTTGCTATGTGCAATTGTCATCACCTTGTTAAATGGATGCTTTTTCTTTCAAGACGATGAGCAGCGTTGGGAAATTGAGCCCAGCGGCGCCACCAGCTTTGCCTTAAGCAGAGATGGACGCTTCGCCCTGCTCTACTCTCAGCAAAAACAATTGCTACTTTGGGACCTTGCCGAAAACAAAGAGTTAGCCCAACTCGGCCCTCAAGATCAGTCCGAAAACCAAGTATCGCGCATTCGAATCTCTGACAATGGCCGCTTTGCCATTACTGCCAGCCAGATGAACTTCGCCGTGTGGGACCTATCTTGGACCCAAGCTGAAGGGCTATGGTCTATCTCAGACGGCTTAATTCGCGATGTTGATATCTCTAGCAATGGTGAAAAAGTACTGCTCGGTTTATCTAATGGTAAAGCCATCTATGTGGACTTAGTCACCGGACGCCGTCTGGAGTTCCTTGCTCATAGAGAAAAAGTTAATTCCGTTGCCCTTTCTTCGAACGGTCGCTATGCGCTTTCTGGCGGTAACGACTATAAAGCCTACCTGTGGGATACCGAAACCGGCTTGGTATTACGAACCTTTGAGCATGAACAAAGAGTAGTACGTGTTGCCCTACAACGTGACGGTAATTTAGCTTTTACCTCTGATGGTGGTAATCAAGCGATGATTTGGGATCTTGAAACGGGCGAACCTCAAGCCCAGCTGCAGAGTTGGTCTCGACAACTGATATTCTCCAGTGCCCGCTTTTCTGATGATGGCAGCATGTTGGTGACAGGCACTCCATCAAGCCAAGTGAGCGTGTGGAATACTGAGGACGGCAAACGACTTTCACGACACGATGCAGAGCCATTAAAAGATACTCGCCCTCCTCGTGCGGTAGTGTATGATGCAGCCTTTGATGATAAGAACCGTGTAATATCGGGCACCTCTGCGGGCATCGCCCAAGCTTGGAATGTGGATTAAGAACGATGACAGAAAAGCGAGTTGAACAGTTAGAAAGCCGCGTGAATGACTTAGAATGTCAGCTAGCTTTCCAAGAACAGACCATTGAAGAACTCAATGAAGCGCTTAGCCAACAACAGATGTTGATCACTAAGATGCAAGACCAAATGAAATATGTAGTGGGTAAAGTGAAGAACATTGATGGTTCAAACTTGGCTGACGCATCTGAAGAGACGCCACCACCACATTACTAATGTGCGTTGCCAATGAGCTGCGGCTTATTGGTCTGGTTGAAAAACAAAAAGCGACAGAGAATATCTGTCGCCTTTTGCGTATTTGATTGGGAACTTGAGTTACACCGAAGCTTGACTAGTCATCGGCATAAATCTTAACTTCAACTCGACCTTCTGTATCGACACTAGCACGGTACATGCCTGAACTGTTCATGCCGAAGTGAATGTCACCTTGGCCATCAATCGCAATCAGACCACCTTCACCGCCCATGGTTTTCAGTTCACCTTGGATGATATGTTCACATGCGGTATGAACATCTTCTTTAAGATAACGCATGCGCGCAGCCACATCACTGGCAACCATTTTTCTTAAGAAGAACTCCCCCATGCCAGTAGTAGAAACCGCAACATTGCCATTTTCAGCAATAGTGCCCGCGCCAATGATTGGCGAATCGCCGACACGGCCGTACTTCTTGTTTGTCACACCGCCAGTACTGGTCGCTGCCGCCAAGTTGCCCGCTTGGTCTAATGCCACCGCGCCAACCGTGCCGTACTTTTTGTCGTCTGGGTATTTCTCAGCTTGCTGCTCATCGTATTTCGCTTCAGATAGAGCAAATATGCCCTTCTCTTTCATCGATTGAAGTTGGTCGTAACGGCGCTCAGTAAAGAAGTAGTCTTGCTCGGTAAAGGTATAGTCGTGTTCAAAGGCAAACTTCTCCGCCCCTTCTCCAATCAACAATACATGGTCGCTTTTCAGCATCACATCGCGGGCTAATTCGATCGGGTTTTTAATGTGGCGAACACCAGCAATAGCACCCGCATCCATTTCACGACCGTGCATCACCGACGCATCCATCTCAACAAACTCATCATGCGTAAGAACGGAGCCCTTACCCGCATTGAAGTGTGGGCTGTCTTCCATCACCTTTACCGATGCCACTACCGCATCCAACGCATCACCACCCGATTGCAGCACTTGGTAACCAGCTAACACTGATTTTTCTAAAGCCTCAGTAATGTCCACTTTTAGCTCATCACTCATTTGCTCTCGCAAGATGGTTCCAGCACCACCGTGAATGGCAATTGAAAAAGGTTGCGACATCTATACTCTCCACTGACGTATTCTTGTTATCTGTCGCTATCAATATCATATCCAAAGCTCGATGTCTGATAGCAACAACAAATCTTTCGCTAGCGGTCATGCTCACGCCAGAAAGCACAACCCCAATACGAAAAAAGCCTCCACAAGGGAGGCTTTAATATTCTTGAACTAATCCGTTAGGTCGGTATTAGTGAGAACCACAGCTACCGCCGCCGCAGCAGCCGTCTTTTTTCTCTTCACCGTGGTCGTGGCCTTCGCCACCACAGCAACCGCCTTCGTGGTCATGGTCATGGTCGTGACCGTGGCTGCCACAGCCACCAGCTTGGTGTACGTGACCGTGTTGAACTTCTTCTTCAGTCGCTTCACGAACCGCTACCACTTCAACGTCAAACGTTAGAGTTTGGCCAGCTAGCATGTGGTTACCATCAACAACAACTTCGTCGCCGTCTACTTCAGTTACTTCTACTGGGATTGGACCTTGGTCTGTATCCGCTAGGAAGCGCATACCAACTTCGATTTGCTCAACACCTTGGAAAACGTCAGCAGGAACACGTTGCACTAGTGCGTCGTTGTGCTCACCGTAAGCGTCTTCTGGAGTAACCGTTGCAGAGAACTTGTCGCCAGCTACTTTGCCTTCAAGCTCTTTTTCAAGACCTGTAATTAGGTTGTTATGACCGTGAAGGTAATCTAGTGGAGCTTCTGCAGTTGATTGGTCAACTACTACGCCATCTTCAAGTTTCACTTGATATGCAACACTAACTACTACGTTCTTTTCAATTTTCATGAGAGCTCCAAGGAGGTTTGGACTAAGCTCCAACAGTTGAGCTTAGGAAAAATTCTGTACCCGGATATTATGGGGATCAATTATCGAAACTCAATCATTCAGGCTTAAAAATACCGATCATTTCTTGATTCGCGTGTTCAGATTTCTCTACAGTTTTCGGTTTACGTTGCTCTGAGAAGTCACAATCGACACATTCCACCAGCTCGATATTATTCTCAATCCACCAACGAAGCGTGTCTTGAGTATTGCAGCTTGGGCAGCTCGCCCCTGCGATAAAGCGTTTTTTCTGTTTCACGTTAATATCCTTTACTACTCTGGATTCGCGGTTCTCTATGCTTGATGTGAAAGCGAATAGGACCACGTTTATTATTAGGTATCTCTGGGCAATGGCTTTTGGCTCAAAGCATTCATTACAAGCTCGAACCATTCACTCTAAGCTGAGGCTATTGCCAATAGTTTCGAGATTGGTGGTCATTCTCCATCTCATGTCCAAAGATCTCTTCAAGCTCTTTACGAGCTTCTTTTGCTCTTTGGGCTAATTCGGCGTCTTCATTATGCTGAGGCAACAGCTCTTTCAGCATACCATTATCCAACTTCCTAAAATGTGCTTCTGCTCGCTTCGCTTTATATGGGTGCATGCCAAGTTCGGTCAATGTTTGACGACCTAAATCGAGAGCCCCAAGGAAGGTTTCACGCGAGTAGTTACTCACTCCGTGGTTAAGTAATTGATACGCTTCAACACGGCTTCGAGCTCGCGCTAAGATCTTTAAGCGTGGGAAGTGCTGCTTACACAAATCGACGGTTTTCATGATTTCATCAGGAGAGTCAGTACACAACACTATCGCTTCGGCCTTATCTGCCCCCGCTGCGCGTAACAACTCCAAATGAGTGGAGTCACCGTAAAACACCTTATAGCCAAACTTTCTCAGGATGTGGATTTGGCTTGCGTCACTTTCCAAGATGGTAATGCGGATTTTATTGGCGTACATCAGACGACCAATGATCTGACCAAAGCGACCAAAGCCGGCAATGATCACTCGAGGGCTACGGTCAACCACATCCGAAGACATCGCATTCTCACTGATTTGATTCAATTGGCGAGCAAAGAACTTATCTTGTAGCTTAAGCATTAATGGTGTGGTCACCATTGATAAACTCACGACTACTAGCAAGAAAGATACTTGCTCACCACTCAAGATGCCTTGTGCACTTGCCGCCGTGAAGATAACGAAAGCGAATTCACCACCTTGGCTAAGAATCATTGCCATGCGACTACGCGCTTTGGCTTGAGTACCAAACACTCGCGCAAGGGCGTACAAAACCAAACCTTTTAGTACGACTAGCGCAAGAACAGCGATCAATATTGCGAATGGGCTTTCGGCCAACAATCCCAAGTTAACGGCCATACCTACTGAGATGAAGAACAGACCAAGCAACAACCCTTTGAACGGGTCAATCGCGATTTCCAGCTCATGTCGGTATTCACTCTCCGCCAGAAGCACACCAGCTAGGAAAGTACCCAATGCCATCGACAAGCCGATCTGTTGCATGATCACAGCAATACCAATCACCAATAGCAGAGCAGCAACGGTGAACAACTCACGTACACCACTCATTACCACATAGCGGAAAAGAGGCCTCAACAAGAAGTGACCGCCCACCAGCAAACCAACCACGCCACCTAGCATCCACAGCATGTCGCCCCAGCTTCCGCCGGTGTTACCAGCAAGCAGAGGCAGCATAGCCAACATTGGTATTACGGCAATATCTTGGAAAAGCAAAACCGCAAAGCCAGATTGCCCAGCTTCTTTACCACCAAGCTCTCGCTCTTCAATAACCCTTAAAGCGATAGCAGTCGAGGACAAGGCCAAACCCATACCTATTACTAGGCTCGTTTGCCACGTTAAACCGAACATGCAGGCGATGGCAGTAATAATCAGAGTAGTGATCAGCACCTGCGCGCCACCGAGCCCGAGAATAGGCGCTCGCATCTGCCACAGTTTTTTAGGGTTAAGCTCTAAACCAATCAGGAAGAGCAGCAGCACCACCCCGAATTCGGAAAAGTGTAGAATCGCTTCTACGTCACTAATTAACCCAAGCCCCCATGGGCCAATTGCCACACCCGCCAGCAAGTAGCCCAAAACTGAGCCTAAACCTGCGCGTTGTGCGATAGGAACAGCAACCACCGCGGCAGCTAAAAATATAACGCTACTTTGCAAAAATTCATTAGTCAGAGCCATCGTTCGCTCCTATATCTTGTAGCGGGTCTCGCAACCAGTTTCGATACGCTTCTGCATGTTGATACCGTGTCATATCTGTGACATTTCGTGCCCAGTGTAAAACCAATGGTGGTATCCAATTCATCTGACACAAAGCAGCTGTGAGTTCGAAAGGTTGTAAAATCTCTTGTAATGGATATTTATTATAGCCTGCTGCTCCAAACGCCTCTTCTTTACCACCCGTAGTGATAACACTTCGCCAATGTTTACCTTTCAGTGCACTTTGCTCACCAAACGCAAAGCCTTTGCCCAATACGCGGTCAAACCACTCTTTTAGCAATGAAGGGCAGGAATACATAAACAGAGGGTGTTGGAACACAATCACATCGTACTCAAGGAGTAATTCATGCTCATAAGGCACATCGATAAAGAAATCAGGATAGATGGCATAAAGATCGTGAATTTTGACATGCCCGAGCGACTCTACCTTCTTGACCATCATCTGATTAGCAATAGAGGTTTGTGGCTCTGGATGTGCGTAGATGATTAACACCTTAGGCACGGTTTTGTCTGTCGAGGGAGTATTACTCATTCCTTTGAAGCATTCCTTTTAAGGCTAAACGGTGGCAAGGCCACAAGAATTTAAGCAAAAGTTATTAATATGTTATTGGCATCATAACGCAAATTGCATTGTGATCGACTTTTATCTGGTTTCAGCCTACTATGCAGGCGTCTGTTCATCTCTAATTTCTATGCTATTTCTATGATTACTTTCTCTGATATTCAATTGCTACGCGGCGGTAAGCCCCTCCTCGACCAAGCATCTGCGACTCTTCACCCTGGCGACAAGATTGGCTTGGTAGGCAAAAACGGTTGTGGTAAATCGACGCTGTTCGCTTTAATTAAAGACGAGCTATCGATTGATGCTGGCTCATTCAGCAAACCTGCTCATTGGGAAATGGCGTGGGTTGCTCAAGAAACTCCAGCATTAGAAAGAACAGCAATTGAATACGTGATTGATGGTGACCGTGAATATCGTGGCCTCGAAGATCAGCTACAAAGAGCGGAAGTAGCCGACAACGGCACACTCGTCGCAGAGATTCACGGCAAGATAGAGACCATTGGTGGTTACAGCATCAAAGCTCGCGCAGCCGAATTGCTAGACGGCCTAGGCTTTAGCCAAGAACAAATGACATGGAACCTGACTCAATTCTCAGGTGGTTGGCGTATGCGTTTGAACCTAGCTCAAGCCCTACTGTGCCGCAGTGACTTACTGCTGCTCGATGAGCCAACCAACCACTTGGACTTGGATGCAGTAATGTGGCTAGAGCGCTGGTTACAAACCTACCCTGGTACGCTAGTACTTATCTCGCACGATAGAGACTTCTTAGATCCTATCGTCAATCGTATCGTGCATGTTGAAAACCAAAAGTTAAATGAGTACACAGGCAACTACTCATCGTTTGAGAATCAACGAGCGCAAAAGCTAATTCTGCAACAGGCGATGTACCAGAAGCAGCAAAAGCAGATGGCTCACATGCAGAGCTACATCGACCGTTTCCGTTATAAAGCTTCAAAGGCTCGCCAAGCGCAAAGCCGCATTAAAGCACTCGAAAAAATGGAACAAGTACTGCCCGCTCAGTTTGATAACCCATTCAGCTTTGAGTTCAGAGAGCCTGACGCACTACCAAACCCAATCATGATGATGGATGAAGTATCTGCGGGCTACGACGACAACCTAATCCTAGAGAAGATTCGCCTTAACCTGGTTCCAGGCAGCCGTATCGGTCTACTGGGTCGAAACGGCGCAGGTAAATCGACGCTTATTAAGCTGCTTTCTGGCGAACTGAAACAGCAAGGTGGCGAGCTGAGCTACTCACAAGGCGTTAAGATTGGTTACTTCGCACAGCATCAACTAGAAACGCTGCACCCAGAAGAAACACCACTGCAACACATGATGCAGATTGCGCCTAAGCACACCGAACAACAGCTGCGTGATTATCTTGGTAGCTTCGGCTTCCAAGGCGAGAAAGCACTGGATAAAGTAGCGCCTTTCTCAGGTGGTGAGAAAGCACGTTTAGTGTTGGCACTGCTCGTCTGGCAAAAACCGAACCTGTTACTACTCGATGAACCAACCAACCACTTGGATCTCGACATGCGTCAAGCGCTGACGTTTGCTCTTCAGACATTTGAAGGCGCAATGGTTATCGTATCGCACGACCGTTACCTACTTCGTGCAACTACCGATGACCTGTACCTTGTACACGACCGCCAAGTTGCACCGTTTGACGGTGACCTGAACGATTACTACAAGTGGCTCACCGAACAACAAAAAGTGGAACGCAAAGAAGCACAAGCACAGGCTCCAGCGAAAGATGGCGCCAACAGTGCTGCTGCGAAAAAAGAGCAAAAACGTAAAGAAGCGGAGTTCCGTAAGTTAACCGCGCCAATCCGTAAAAAGCTGACTCAATTTGAAAAACAGATGGATAAACTGACGCTTGCTCTTGAAGAAGCTGAACAACAATTATCCGACACTTCACTGTATGAAGCTGAAAATAAGGCTAAACTGAATGAAGTACTCGCTCTACAAGCGAGCAGTAAGTCACAACTGGAAGAAGTTGAAATGGATTGGATGTCCACTCAAGAAGAGCTTGAGCAGATGGAACAGGATATGGATAGTTTATGAGCCTAAAGCACGCCCCAATATCACTCACACTGGAAAGACTATGGCAATTTAGCCTTCAGTACTACAGTGTGCGTGGTGTTAAAGATGCGTGCTTAGCTTTGCAAAACCAGTTCCACGGCAACGTCAATCTACTGCTGCTCCTCAAATGGCTTGATGAGCAGCAATTGTCTTTTGCAGAAGAAGAGTGGCACAAAGTGCAGCAGTGCTTAAGCCGCTCTGAGACTCTACTGCATAGCTATCGAGAGCTGCGCAAACACCTTAAAGAGCATGTTGTCGACTCTCTCTACCGTGAAGCCTTACAGTTTGAACTGCAACTTGAGAAGCAGCAGCAATCCGACCTTGTTGACTGTATCAACTCGCTGCAGCTATTCACCAATCAACAAGCGCCACTGGCTCTGCAATATTGTCGTCTACTCGGGGCAGAAAACCTCTATGACGCATTTTCTGAACCCGCCCCTCAGCCTTAACTCATTTTCTTTCTCTTTTGAGTTGTTCCGGTACAAGCTTACTCTCGTATTGATATTTCGGTGCACCTAGCAAAACGAGTGCTCATAGCAAGCAGAGGCTAGCTCGTACAAGTTTGATAATATTCAATCAGTTACTCACAACATATTTTTACATTGAGTCTCAGTGAAAGGCTTGCGCTTGCACCGAGAATCAACCAAGCTCAAATAAAAACGTGGGCGCATCGCAATACTTAATACTTTTCAAAGCCCATAAAAAGTACGGACTGTTTTATGACCATATTTACCGCAGCGGCTGGTTTATCTAACCCACACTTACAAACTTTAGTGCCAAGGTTTATCAGAAAGCAGGCGTTGTTCCATCCTACATGGCAAACCTTAGAAACGCCTGATGGTGATTTCCTAGACCTTGCTTGGAGTGAATCACCAGATAACGATGAACTGACGAGCAACAAACCTATCTTTATTCTGTTTCACGGATTAGAGGGCAGTTTTGAGAGCCCTTATGCCAACGGGCTGATGAATGCATTTGCGAAGGATGGTTGGTTATCCGTGATGATGCACTTTAGAGGCTGTAGCGGTAAACCGAATCGCCTGGCTCGCGCATATCACTCCGGTGAAGTTGAAGATGCTCGCTTTTTCCTAAGGCACCTGCATGCACAGTTTCCCAACAACCCTAAGGTGGCAGTCGGCATCTCTTTAGGTGGAAACATGTTAGCTAATTATCTGGCTGAATATTCAGACGATCCCCTGCTATCAGCAGCAACCATAGTGTCAGCTCCGTTTGATCTGGCTTGTTGCGCGAGTCGCATTGAAAAAGGCTTTTCTAAGCTCTACAAGAAGTACCTGCTCAGCTCTCTCAAATCAAACGCCCTAAAAAAGATTAACCTGCTGCAAGAGAAGCTCAACATCACCGCTGAGACAATCAAGAAGATTGATAAGTTGTATGAGTTTGATGAACGAATCACCGCGCCTCTGCATGGATTCAAGAACGCTCAAGACTATTACGCACAGTGCTCAGCTCTTCCTAAGCTCAATAAGATAAAGCTACCAACTCAGATCATTCATGCTAAAGACGATCCTTTCATGACTGATGATGTGATTCCAAAATTCGTTCTACCGGATAACATCGATTATCGCTTGTTCCAGAAAGGGGGTCATGTTGGGTTTATTACTGGTAGTACGCTAAAACCAAGGTTTTGGTTAGAAGAAGCGCTGCCTGCCTACTATGAAAGTATTCAAGATTCGGCATAACGGCTAAGCCTACTAAAGATATAAGTGAAACCTTGATAAGATAGCGCAGCCCCTAATTGGGGTTGTACTAAAACATCACTAGACACACTCATCAACATATCAATGAACATAAAAGAGAGAAGTATTTATGATCATCCCATGGCAAGACATCGCGCCAGAGACTCTGGAAAACCTCATCAAAGAATTCGTGCTGCGTGAAGGCACAGACTATGGCGACGTGGAGATCTCTCTACAAAACAAGATTGACCAAGTGAAACATCAATTAGCTTCTGGTGAAGCCAACATCGTGTTTTCCGAACTGCACGAGACCGTTGATATCCAGCTCACAAAACGCTTCTAAGCTGCGTTGAGAAAAGAGCCGTGTTATAGTGGAAAACGATTGCTAACAAGTAAGTTACTCATAAGACAAGGGTTGTCATGTCCGCTAAACATCCAATTATTGCGGTGACGGGTTCCTCAGGAGCCGGCACCACCACCACCTCAGAAGCCTTCCGCAAAATGTTCAATATGATGGACGTGAAGGCTGCTTGGGTTGAAGGGGATAGTTTCCACCGCTTCACTCGACCAGAGATGGACGTCGAGATCCGTAAGGCGCGCGAGCAAGGTAAGCACATCAGCTACTTTGGTCCACAAGCCAACGACTTCGGGGCCTTAGAAGAGTTTTTCCGTAAATACGGAAATGAAGGTACTGGCCAAGTACGTAGTTACCTACATACGTTTGACGAAGCTGTCCCTTATAATCAAATGCCGGGCACCTTTACGCCATGGCAAGATATCCCTGAAAATTCAGACGTGATGTTTTACGAAGGCCTGCACGGTGGAGTGGTTGATGGCGACATTAATGTCTCTCAACACGTCGACCTGCTGATTGGCATGGTACCGATCGTAAACCTAGAGTGGATTCAAAAATTCGTTCGTGACACTCGCGATCGTGGCCACTCTCGAGAAGCGGTAATGGACTCTATTGTGCGTTCAATGGATGATTACCTTAACTACATTACCCCGCAGTTTTCACGTACACATATCAACTTTCAGCGTGTTCCAACCGTAGATACATCGAACCCACTCAACGCCAAAGGGATTCCAAGTTTAGACGAAAGCTTCGTAGTTATACGTTTGCGTGGTATCAAAAACGTCGATTTCCCTTACCTTTTGGCAATGATTGATGGCTCATTTATGTCTCGTCATAACACGCTAGTTGTGCCAGGAGGCAAGATGAGTTTTGCTATGGAGCTCATTGTAAGGCCAATCCTACAACAACTCATCGAAACCGGAAAAATAGGTTAACAAAACGACATTCTGGTTGATTACTTTTCATACCGTGATCATGTGCACAATTTTGCGTAAAAAATCGTAGCTTGGTCACGATTAAAATCAAGAAATAGTACCTGAAAAAGGATACTATTCTTAAACGAAACACAAGATAGCTTGCAGCGCTCATCGAGTGCTCTTATCCTAAGAAGTCAATTCAGGCTTAGCTAAAATACGGAAAGCGGCAAGCATACCCTGCAGAGGAAGTGAGATATTATGGTTCTAGGTAAACCTCAAACCGATCCAACATTAGAGTGGTTCCTTTCACACTGTCATATTCATAAGTACCCTTCAAAAAGTACTTTGATTCATGCTGGTGAAAAGGCAGAAACCTTGTACTACATCGTTAAAGGTTCTGTGGCAGTTCTTATCAAAGACGAAGAAGGTAAGGAAATGATTCTTTCTTACCTAAACCAAGGCGACTTCATCGGTGAGCTAGGCTTGTTCGAAGAAGACCAAGAGCGTACTGCTTGGGTTCGTGCTAAATCTCCTTGTGAAGTAGCTGAAATTTCTTTCAAGAAATTCCGTCAACTTATCCAAGTGAACCCAGACATCCTAATGCGTCTTTCAGCGCAAATGGCAAGCCGCCTACAAGTAACTAGCCAAAAGGTTGGTGACTTAGCGTTCCTTGACGTAACAGGTCGTATCGCTCAAACGCTACTAAACCTAGCGAAACAGCCAGATGCAATGACTCACCCTGACGGCATGCAAATCAAGATCACTCGTCAAGAGATTGGCCAGATCGTTGGTTGTTCTCGTGAGACAGTAGGTCGTATCTTGAAGATGCTAGAAGAGCAGAACCTAATTTCTGCACACGGTAAGACTATCGTGGTATACGGCACTCGTTAATTTCGACTAACTGAGTCAAAAATATCAAAGCCACCAAATGCGAATTTGGTGGCTTTTTCTTTATCGAGAGAAGATACGAGATACGAGATACGAGATACGAATGGAATACATGAGACTCTCGCCTTGTAAACACTCTCAGCGAAGCGTACCCGCCTCTCTAGGGCAAAGCCCGTGCTTGTATCTTTCTTTAACCGTTGGTGCTTTCGAAGATCTTATCTGCCGATGCCGCAACAAAACCGGTATACAGATCACCATTGGCCATTGGGTAGCGCTTAGCGAACTCATAGAAGCCACCAGGAATCATCTCATTGCCTTCAACAAATGCCACTGGCACTTTGTCTGCCATTGTTGATGATTGCTCTAATAACACCTCTGGAGAGCCTTTTACCTCACCACCAGATGCGTTAATCGTAAAGCCAGCATCACTCAGGTAGTCATTCACTGCTTGTACTTCATCGAACTTGTTCAGTTGATTGACACTAACCGTGAAGTGGTTAGCACCGTAACCGTGAGCGGCTAACCAAGAGGCGTATTCGCTCTCTTTTGCTAACAGTTGGAAATCAGCGAAGCTCAAGTCCCAAAGGCGGCCACCAAATAGGAATTCATGCCCCTCTAACTTACTTACATCAACCTGCTCAACCAATTTGGCAACGATCTGCTGTAATTCACTAGAACACTCTTCTACCTTCAACTCACTGATGAACACTTTCGGTTGTTTTGGATCTGGGTGTTCGTAGTGTTTAGCCACTAGCTTCTTGCTTTCAAACAGGTAATCGCCACATGCCTTATAGCCTAACTCAAGGAAAGGTTTGGCTAATGTTTCGATACCAAGAGGAGCAACATTAAAAGTACGCAATGCAATGTGATCGTTGATCAGCGCTTCATCTTCTTTTAGCAAGTGATGTACTTTCTCTGCCGATGGGCAAAGCCTGTGAATGTAATCGTCCCATAGAGATTTAAAGAGTAGATCGGGCGTCATGGTGACTCCTTGTCAGAGGTTCTAGCAAGCTAGTAATTTGGATTAGAAAGGGAGAGACTGAGACACAAAGTCAGCAGCCATCAGCCTGTGACATACTTGTTCTATTATTATCTACCGCCCAATCTTGACGCTGAGCGTGGTTAAAATAAGGAAGCGATACGCTGCTTCCTTATTTCATAACTAATGAATGAGCCTTAGCTCAATATCAATCTAAACTACAGCTCGATACCTGGGCTAAACGTAGCTGGCAGTTGAGTTTCCCCACCTTCCATTGAAGCCATTGGGTAAGCACAGTAATCTGCCGCATAGTAAGCGCTTGGGCGTAGGTTGCCAGAAGCACCCGGACCACCAAATGGTGCATCGCCACTTGCGCCTGTGAGTTGGCGGTTGCGGTTAACAATACCCGCGCGGATATGGTCAACGAAGTATTCCCACTCAGCATCGTCTGTCGATACTAAACCTGCTGACAAACCAAAGCGTGTGTCGTTAGCTAATTCAACCGCTTGCTCTAGCGACTGATAACGAACCACTTGTAGCAATGGGCCGAAGTACTCTTCATCTGGCAGGTCAGCAATGTTGGTTGCATCGATAATGCCCGGAGAAACAAATGCCGCTTCGCCTGCTTTTGCCTCTACTAGGCTGACACCACCCAGCGATTGCAGGTTAGCTTGTGCATCTAGAATAAACTTAGCGGCAGCTTCAGAGATTTGAGGCCCCATGAAAGGTGCAGGTTCAGCGAATGGCTGATCAACACGAATCTTTTGCGTCGCTGCGACCAGTTTGTCGAGTAGCAGATCACCCTTTTCGCCAACAGGAACATACAGGCGACGAGCACATGTACAACGTTGACCAGCACTGATGAACGCTGATTGGATAATCGTGTATACCGTTGCATCTGCGTCACCGTATTGGTCACTGATCACCATAGGGTTATTACCACCCATCTCTAGTGCCAGCATCTTGCCCGGTTGACCCGCGAATTGACGGTGCAGGATATGACCCGTATTAGCACTACCTGTAAATAGTACGCCATCAAGACCTTTAGCATCTGCTAGTGCGATACCTGTCTCTTTAGCGCCTTGCACTAGGTTGATTACGCCAGCAGGAAGACCCGCTTCTTGCCATAGCTTCATTGCGAACTCACCTGTCCAAGGCGTCTGCTCTGAAGGTTTGAATACCACTGTATTTCCCGATAGCAATGCAGGAACAATATGACCATTTGGTAGGTGGCCTGGGAAGTTGTAAGGGCCAAATACCGCCATCACGCCCAATGGACGGTGACGAAGTACAATTTGGTTACCAGCCGCTTCACGTGATGCTTCACCGGTACGCTCGTGATAAGCACGAATAGAGATAGCGATCTTGCCCGCCATTGCGCCCGCTTCAGTGCGAGTTTCCCAAATAGGTTTACCCGTCTCTTTTGCGATAATTTGCGCGATCTCTTCGCTGTTCTCTTTTACTTTTTCCGCGAACTTCAACACGATCGCTTCACGCTCAGCAAAGCTCAGTTTTTTCCAAACTAGGAACGCTTCGCGAGCCGCTGCCACTGCAGATTCAACCTGTGCCGGTGTTGCGCTATCACCCTGCCACACTACTTCATTGTTGTATGGGCTTACTGATGTCATGGCATCACCTTGACCTGCTACCCATTGTCCTGCTATCCACTGAGTCATACTTCTATCCTTAAAATCTTCGACAGATAATCGCCGCTCTTATTGAGCCAACATGCGAACGAATTCGCCTTCTTTTACTTCAAGAGCGCTTGCTACTTCAGATGATAAAATCACTGCGTCGCTTGCTTGGTCATACGCACCTTTCGCGGCCACTGCGCGGAAGTTCTCAAATGAGGTATTACCAATTAGGAAGTCTTTAGAGCTAGAGTGCTCTGCAATTTGAACCTGTGCTCGAATAGAGTGACGTACAGATTCGATGTTTCTTAAATCACACTCGACCGTTGGTCCCGCATCAAAGATGTCGACATAACCACGATTCGTGAAACCTTCACGTTCCAGCAGTTTCAATGCTGGGCGGGTGTTATCGTGCACTTGGCCAATCACCGCCTGAGCTTCTTCACTCAATAGGTTTACATAGATTGGCAGTTTCGGCATAAGGTCCGCGATGAAGCCTTTCTTACCAATACCCGTTAGGTAATCGGCTAGTGTGAAATCAATCGAGAAGAAGTGTTCTTGCAACCACTTCCAGAATGGCGAGTTGCCTTCTGCATCTGATACACCACGCATCTCAGCAAAGATCGTTTTCGAGAAACGCTCTGGGTGCTCAGCCATCAGTAGGAAACGACACTTAGACATCAGTCGACCGTTTAAGCCTTTGCGGTAATCAGGACGCAAGAACAGCGTACAAATTTCGCTGCAGCCTGTGTAGTTATTACCAAACGTCAACAGCTTAACCACGTTATTCACTTTAAGGCGCTGTGAAGAGTGAACCACTTTACTGATGTGGTACGAGTAAAAAGGCACATCCCAGCCAATGGAAGCTTCGATACCCGTTGTACCAGCAACTTCGCCAGTTTCAGCGTCGAAACCCACCATGAGATAGCCTTCATCACCGGGTTCGGTCACGTCTGCTTTCGCAAAGCTGTATTCAGAATGGGTAATTCGGTTAGTTAACAATTCTTCGTTAACCGGAAGAGATGTGAATCCATGACCTGATTCAACTGCACAGGTGTGCAGCGCATCGTAATCAGACAGTTTTATTGGGCGAACAACTAGCATCAATATTCCCTCCAGATGCAAAATAGGCCCAAAACCAGAAGCTTGGGCCTTTAGCAGTACGTCATGGGATCGCTCTAATGGCGATCATTCCTATGACGCCGCTCAGGCTAAACTAGCGTAGCGATTGCTTTGTCTAGTTTTGATAAGCCTTCTTCAATTTCTTGTTTAGTGATAACCAGTGATGGAGTGAAACGAACCACGTTTGCACCCGCAACCAGTACCATTAGGCCTTGCTCGCCTGCTGCTACCAATACGTCGCGCGCACGTCCTTGCCATTCGTCATTCAGTGCAGCACCTAACAATAGGCCTTTACCACGAATCTCACTGAAAATTTGGTATTTGTCGTTAATCTTAGTTAGACCATCGCGGAATAGCGCTTCACGCTCTTTTACGCCTTCTAGAGTCTCAGGTTGGCTAACTACGTCAACCACTGCTTCAGCTACCGCACACGCCAGTGGGTTACCACCGTATGTAGAACCGTGCGTACCAACCTTAAGGTGTGTAGCCAGTTCAGACGTCGTCAGCATTGCGCCGATAGGGAAACCGCCACCTAGAGACTTCGCAGTGCTTAGAATGTCTGGCGTCACGCCCAGACCTTGGTAAGCATAGAAGTTACCAGTACGGCCATTACCTGTTTGTACTTCATCAAAAATCAACAGTGCATTGTGCTTGTCACACAGTTCACGAACCGTATTCACGAACTCAGCCGTTGGAGAGATGATACCGCCCTCGCCTTGCAGAGGTTCCATCATGATTGCACAAGTGCGATCAGAGATATGCGCTTCTAGAGCTGCAATATCATTGTAAGGTAGGTGAGTTACATCGCCAGGTTTTGGACCGAAGCCATCAGAGTAAGCCTCTTGACCACCAACGGTTACGGTAAAGAAAGTACGACCATGGAAACCTTGTTTGAATGCAATGATTTCAGATTTCTCAGGACCGTGAACATCTGCTGCCCAACGACGAGCTAGCTTAAGTGCTGCTTCATTCGCTTCTGCGCCAGAGTTCGCAAAGAATACTTTTTCTGCAAAACATACGTCAGTTAGCTTCTTCGCTAGACGCAGTGCAGGTTCGTTAGTCATTACATTACTTAGGTGCCAAATCTTGTTTGCTTGCTCAGTAACGGCATTCACCATTGCTGGGTGACAGTGACCCAAACAGCTCACAGCAATACCACCAGCAAAGTCGATATACTCTCGGCCTTGTTGGTCCCATACGCGTGCGCCTTCCCCTTTTACCGGGATCATTTCCATTGGGTTATAACAAGGCACCATCACCTCATTAAAAAGACTACGTTCTACATTATTTTCCACTGTCATCGTACATTCCTTCTCGATACCGCAAGCTTCGCAAATAAGCGTAATGATTCATAAGTGAGACAAAAAAATTTTGTCTCGCTACAATCCCGCTGCAGCATTATATTTACATTTAATTAACGTTTTCAATAGTAGATTATTCTTTAGCCATCCCTCACAACCAGCTAAACCTCACTACCTATGACTATTTATGCATCAATCAACCTGTTTTATGAAGCTTTTTTTACGCATACGCCCATCCTGCAAAGGCAAAGCCTTACTGGCACAGAGGTAAATTGGGTTCAAAAGGAAATACGGCGAATAACTTTGCATAGGCTAAAAACTTAGCCGGATGAGGAAGAAATGTTATAAAAAGTGATCGGCGTCAGAAGGATCGAGCTCGGTAAAACTCAAATTAAAACGGATAACGAAGGAGTTGGCAGGTTAAGCTCACCTATTTAGGAGAATAAAACGCCCGCTTTAAACACTTAACGTGCTAAAAAGTTAGCCAGAAGTTGGTGCCCTTGCTCTGTTTTAATCGATTCAGGGTGGAACTGAACCGCATCAATTGGCAGAGTTTTGTGTTGATAGCCCATGATCTCATCCATACTGCCATCTTTAAGCTCCGTCCAAGATGTCAGTTCAAAGCAATCTGGTAGTGTGCCGTTTTTCACCACAAGGGAGTGATAGCGTGTGACGGTTAGCGGGTTATTCAGCCCTTGGAAAACACTCTTACCATTGTGGCGTATCGGTGAGGTTTTACCGTGCATCACTTGTCTGGCTCTCACCACTTCACCGCCAAACACTTGAGCAATGGCTTGATGGCCAAGACACACACCTAAGATAGGTAACTTGCCAACGAAGTGTTCTATGACTTGTAGAGAGATACCCGCATCATCCGGTGTACAAGGCCCAGGGGATATCACAAGGTGACTAGGATTCAGCGCTTCAATGCCCGCAATATCAATTTCATCGTTGCGTACAACTTTTACAGTTACCCCTAACTCACAGAAATACTGATACAAGTTATAGGTAAAAGAGTCGTAGTTATCGATGATAAGTAACATGGGTGAAATCGTTTGCTAAATACTAAATGATTGGGAGATATAGGGGCGGTATTGTGCAATACCCATAGCGAAAGGCAAGTGGAAACTGCATTTCACCAATAATTAAGGCCAACCTAAGTTGACCTTAATTGTTTACAGATAACTGTCAATTACCCGCATTCGGTGATGTGTACTCACTTTCACCGTTAGCAGTAAAGCTGATTCGCTCACTACTTACGACGGCGCCACATCGCGAGGCCAAACAGTGACATCAACGCGCCAAAGCCAAACGAACCACCGACTTTTAGCTCAAGAACCGCTGGATCATGATCCGATGAACGGAAGTGGTCTTGGTACTTAGGCAGGTCGCCTTTGTACTCTTCGTTGTAGTCAAATAGCGTCGATTCACCACCATTGATATGCCAGTCGGTCGCGTCGACAACCATGTCTTTTAAGCTCTCGCTCACCAATAAGTGGTCTAACGCGCCAACTTCATCGTTGTATGAGTAGCTCCAGCTGTCTGGGTGCTTCTGAGCTACGGCATTAATGTAGCCGTAGTTCTTAGTAATCACCGCACCGTTATCACCAAACTGTTCAACACCATCAATGTAAGTGTTACGCGCCGCTTTGATCTGCTTGCCGTACTTCTCTTCAGAGTAATCTGTCAGCACTAGCATTGGGTCTTCCATGCCATACGAGTTCATATCACCCAGAATCACTTTGTGACCTTCAATGCCATCGAGTGCTTCGCCCAACGCAACCGCCGCTGCAACACGGAAGTTCTCACATGAGCCTTGCTTATCGGCATCTACACCACCTTGACCGCCTTGCTCAACAGGGGCAGCATCTTCCCAACACTTAGAACCTTTCGATTTAAAGTGGTTAATCGCTACAGTCAGTTTCTCTTTGGTGCCCTTCACCTTAAAGGTTGGCGCCAAGGAGTCACGTTGGTAGTTCTTACCATCTTCAATCACCTTACCTGAGTCGTCTAACACCTCTGGTGCTTGCTGGCTTGGCATCGCGATAACACGGCTGTCTTTAAGCTTAACCACCTTCTTACGGTAGATAACACCCGTAGTAATCACATCAGTGCCGATCGAGTCCATTTCGTCGGTAACGCCATCCTCATTAGAGTCGACAGCCACAAAGGTGTAACGATCTTTTTTATGTTCAATACGGTCATTCAGTTGATTCACAAGCTGTTGAATTGCCGAGCCTTCGCCAAAGCCGTTGTTCTCGATTTCCATCAAACCGATGATGTCAGCATCCAAGCGAAGAATCGCGTTTACAATCTTCTCTTGTTGCATCTCAAACTCAGTGATGGTGTTTGCACCACGGTTATTACCATGTTGATTCGCATCACCGCCAAATGGTGAGTTGAAGTAGTTCAATACATTGAAGGTCGCAATACGTAGGTCGCCTTCATCCATATCTGGTTTGTCAGTACGTGGGTCGTTGCGAATGAAGTTTTCAGCCGTGATCTGGTTAGTCGTAATCAGACGGTACTCGCCATAGCTGTAAGTCAACACGCCTTCTAGACCAACAATGGTGTCATCAATACGGATGTAGTCTTCCGTTGAGCCATCTTGGTCGATGTCAGTACGGCCAAAATCTGGATAGAAAGGAACTTGTCCATCACCTGCTTTTTGGTCAGTCTCTACGAAAAGACGACGGTCAGCATTGTCTTCCGTTTGCTGTTTCGCTTCATCAGAACCCGCTGCGAAAAGTTGGTTTGGTTGCATGTTGATACGCTCATGCGCCAAAACCATGTTGTTACGACGACCTGCGTAGTCATAACCGAAGGTACGCGTTACACGCATATCTAGCGCTTCAGTTGTTTTCACCAACATGCCTTCGTAACGTTCAAGTGTCGCCGCGAAGTTCTCGTCAGTGTCTAATACTTCAATGTCTGTCGCGTCAGGTGCGTCCTGCTCGCCTTGCTTTAACCATTGATTGTTTTCAACTTTAAGCTGAGTGTGGCTGTAGTATTCTTGTACTTTACCTTTCACACACACCACATCGCCTGCAGCTAATTCTGAGCTAGATTGGTTAGTATGAACAAATAGACCTTCAGAAGTGCTTGAGTTGAAGTCATCCTCAAGAGCTTGCAGATAGAAACCTTTAGTTAGGCCGGTAGTAACCGCACTTACCACCCCTTTTACGAAATACTCATCGTCGGTGATGTACGGGTAGCCATCGATGAACGGCGATGTCGCGCCCTCACCTTGGATTTCTTGAATGGTGGTGAATACTGGGTCTGAGCCATCTTGCGTACAAGCAAAGGCTTCTGGCAACTCAACATTGTCTAGAGAACCTAGGCCTTCAATGTTGTCTTTTGGTAGCGATACCCACTGTGAAGCGTCAAACGTCGCCGATGGGGTTTGGTCAGCACGAACCAAGGTAACATCTTTACCCCAGTCGACATCGCCCATCACGCCAACCATGTCCAACACGCTTGAGTCTGCATTCAAGATAGCCAATGGGTCATCACCATTGTGATTAGCCAATGAAGCGTTAAGAATATCAGCGACGGCTTTAATCTCATCGCTTGCACTGCTATGTGCAACAACCAGTACCTCACCAGGCGCTAAAACGTGGCCATCTAAAGGTAAAGTGGCGCCCCATGATCCGTTGCCATTCGCTGATTTAGCCAGTGAATAGCCATCTAAATTAATGCTGCTATCACCGTTGTTGGCGATCTCAACCGCTTTGTTGTAGCTGCCGCCTTCCACATATTGTGAAATAAACAAATCAGCGTGTGCGCTTGCCGTTAACAAGCTACCAATTGCCACTGCTAGCAATGAAGGTTTGTGTAAAAGAGCCATCCGTTTCACCTGAGTTCATCGATTTATAATTACTGCCATCTATGGGCAGTCATGTATTTTGTGGTAACTATCAGGTTTATTTATGAAAGGAATAAGTCAGTTGGCAAGAAAATGAGGAACTTATCACTTTGGAATCATCAATTGTTTGGCACGCTATATATTTCCAACATAAATAGAAATGAGCGCATATTTATAAAACCCAAGCTTATTTAATAAGATACTCTGCACAACATAGATGTTACAGATGTGTTAGTCATTAAATGCGTAAATCATCAATTAAAACAGCACGATTATTGGGAAGCCTTAGCTAGCGGGCACTAAAAAGCCCAAAGTAAACATAGTCACTTTGGGCTTAGATTTTATCGCGGAAGGTTTTGATTCACCCTATGGGCGAGTTACAAAACCTACGGCTTCGTATGCTTTCTTCAGCGTTACTGCTGCGCGCTCAGAGGCTTTTTCTGCGCCCGCTTTCATTACTGCGTCCATGTAGGCACGATCAGCACGGATGCGGTGGTATTCCGCTTGAATCGGCTCAAGCATCTCAACAATCGCAGCACCCACATCTTTCTTGAATGGGCCGTACATTTCAACACCTTGGTACTGCGCTTCAATCTCTTCGAATGTTTTACCTGTTGCTGCCGAGTAAAGCCCCATCAGGTTAGAGATACCCGCTTTGCTTTCCCAATCATGAGCAATACGTGGTGGTGTTTCTGCATCCGTTTGCGCTTTGTTGATCTTCTTGATGATCGACTTAGGCTCTTCTAGCAGAGTAATCACGTTCTTACGGTTATCGTCCGACTTAGACATCTTCTTGGTCGCATCTTGTAGGCTCATTACACGTGCATTCACTGTTGGGATGTAAGGTTCTGGCACTTCGAAGATTGGCTGTTCTGACGAGTAGATGTTGTTGAAGCGAGTTGCGATATCACGCGCTAACTCTAGGTGTTGCTTCTGGTCGCTACCTACTGGCACTTGGTGAGCACCGTAAAGCAGGATGTCTGCAGCCATCAACACTGGGTAATCAAACAGACCTACGTTTACGTCGTTTGAGTGACGTGCAGACTTGTCTTTAAACTGAGTCATTCGGCTCAGTTCACCCATTTGTGTGTAACAGTTAAGAAGCCAACCAAGTTGAGCATGCTCTGGTACGTGAGACTGAACAAATAGCGTGCTCTTCTTTGGATCAACACCGACAGCAAGACAGATAGCTAGTGCGTCTAGAGTCGCTTCATGCAGTGCTTTCGGATCTTGGCGAACCGTAATTGCGTGAAGGTCTACCACACAGTATTGGCAATCGTAGTCATCTTGCATCTGTTGCCATTGACGTAGAGCACCCAAGTAGTTACCGATACTTAGTTCACCAGATGGTTGAACACCACTCAATACGATGGGCTTGCTCATGGTTTTAATTCCTTTGCTTATTCGCTAAGTCAATTGATGGCTTAGCTTCTTAACTTAAATATAGAAAAGCCGCACAGCTCTTTCTGCGCGGCTCATCCAGTGTACTCATTGATAAGTATTTTGCTAGTGAGTTAGCTAACTTTTGTCCGCTTTATGCAGAAACTAGAACGACATCGAGCAATTGCGCGACATTATCTGCCACATAGTCAGGGTTTGATGCTGAAATAGGCTCACCGTGGTTGTAGCCGTAAGTCAGGCCAAACGAATGACAACCCGCGTTCTTTGCCGCTTTGATGTCATTGCTTGAGTCGCCAACCATTAGCATCTCTTCTGCTTTCACATTGTGCTTTTCTAGCAACCAGTTTAGCGCGACTGGGTTCGGTTTTTTCTCTGGGAAAGAGTCACCGCCAAGCACATCTACAAAGTACTTATCGATACCGTGTTGCGCTAGCACGTCTGGCACAAACTTCGATGGCTTGTTGGTTACCAATGCCATAGTAAAGCCCGCTTTGTGCAGCTCTGCCAGCGTCTCTTTTACTGATGGGTAAAGGTGACTCAGCTTATGGCCGCCCTGCTCGTAGAAGTCATCAAACAAGATGCGTGCTTTTTTCAGCAGCTCTGGTTCTAAGCTTGGGTCCACAGTTAGATTGCGGCTTAGTGAACGCCCGATCAGTACATCGGCACCATTGCCTACATAATCACGAACTTGTTCTTCACTCACTGAAGGGAAACCTAGCTCCTGACAAGCTTGGTCAGCAGCGACTGCCAAATCAGGCACGCTATCTAACAAGGTTCCATCCAAATCAAAGGCGATCAGTTTTATTGAGCTTAATGACATCTTACTTTCCTATTCATTATATTCGTCTCATGTGTTGAGCAATAAGACGTAAAAAAGGGACCAATCAGCCCCCTTAATCTAAATTTTTTGATTTTAGGTCAACTGACCCTAGTTCTACTTTTATGCGTTTACTTTTGCAAGCTCTGCACGCATCTCATCAATCACTTCTTTGTAATCTGGTTGATTGAAGATCGCTGAGCCAGCAACGAACATATCTGCGCCCGCTTCTGCGATTTCACGAATGTTATCCACCTTTACACCACCATCGATCTCTAGGCGAATATCCCGACCTGATTCGTCAATCAACTTACGAACCGCACGTAGCTTATCTAAAGTGTGAGGAATGAAAGATTGGCCGCCGAAACCTGGGTTCACAGACATCAATAGGATCATGTCTACTTTGTCCATGATGTAATCTAGGCAAGATAGTGGTGTCGCTGGGTTAAGAACCACGCCCGCTTTACAGCCGTGCTCTTTGATCAGTTGTAGAGTGCGATCGATGTGCTCTGATGCTTCTACGTGGAAGGTAATCATCGATGCGCCAGCCTTTGCAAACTCAGGCACGATGTTATCAACCGGCTTCACCATTAGGTGAACATCGATTGGAGCAGTAATACCGTAGTCACGTAGTGCTTTACAGATAGGCGCGCCAAAAGTCAGGTTAGGTACGTAGTGGTTATCCATCACATCAAAGTGCACAACATCGGCACCGGCTGCGAGTACTTTTTCAACGTCTTCACCAAGACGAGCAAAATCTGCAGACAAAATTGATGGAGCGATTAGAAAATCTTTCATACCAAACCTCTTAAGAGTAAGTAAATTGCGAGTTCACCGCCTTGGTGGCACCTCGTATGCGTACAAGATTCAACCCCAAGACTATTTGGTGTGCAATTCTACCTAAGCACCTAGGCAGATCCTAGCAGTTCGAAAGATTAGTTTAAGAAAGTACCTGTTGGTCACTCAATTTGAGGGGTTCGAGGTTATTCTGCTGCAGCGTGTTGCTGGTTTTTATCTTGATGGAATAGCGCTAATAGCTCATCCACTTTATTACGACCAGCGCCATTACGGCTGATAGTGCGCTTCACCTTCACCACGTTCAACTCTGCACCATGATACAAGCGACGCGTTAATGTCGTGTCGTGGTTAGAAATCAACACAGGGATACCGCGTTCTGTTGCCGCTTTTTCAGCAACGTCAGCCAGTGCTGCTTGATCATCTAAGCTAAAGCCGTTACCTGCGTAAGAGGTAAAGTTAGCTGTATTTGACAGCGGTGCGTACGGAGGATCGCAGTAAACCACGCAACCTTTACGGGCACGGCTAAAGGTTTCATGGTATCCCTCACACACGAAAGTGGCCTTTTTCGCTTTTTCAGCAAAAAACTCCAGCTCAGCTTCTGGGAAGTAAGGCTTTTTGTAAGAACCAAACGGAACGTTAAAACCGCCTTTCTTGTTGTAGCGACATAGCCCATTGAAGCCAAATCGGTTCATGTACAAGAAAGCAAGTGAGCGATACATAACATTGTCAGTATCGTTGAACTGAGCTCGAATATCTAAGAAGGCTTCTTTGCGGTTGTTCTCAGGGCAGAACCAACGCTTTGCTTCCGCGATGTAGGTCTCTGGGTCGGTTTTAAGTAGATTATACAGGTTGATAAGATCGGGATTGATATCAGCCAGTAGATACTGTTCGTAGTCCGTGTTCAAAAACACAGAACCAGCACCAACAAATGGTTCTACCAATTTACGAGCAGGTGGCAGGTGACGTTGGATGTCTTCAACTAGGCCATATTTACCACCAGCCCATTTTAGAAAGGCACGCTGCTTTTTCATTTACTGCTCTATCTATCAACACAAAAATAAGGCTGCGGAATGTAACATATTTTGAGGCTAAGCTCAGGGTTATTTCGCACGTTCTATCTCTCGATGCACTTGATTCATCGATTTTGCCCAAGGTTCCAACTGTTGAAGTGGTTTTGAGAGTGTACTTACCGCATCTCGCGCCACCTGAATCGTTGGGTAATCTTGATAAGTGATGATAAACCACTTGGTATCGTTACGCAGAGTTGGGTAGATACGAACCTTGTTCTCTAAATCGTACTCTTCAATGAAAGACTGCACATCTTCCAACGAAGTCATCGCACTCAACTGTAAGGTGTATGCTCGTGGCGAGATAGCTTGTAGCTCCTCGCGAGCAAACGAGAACGTTATCTTTTTAGTCGGTGGCGTTGATTCGGTTAAGTCCGACTCTTCATCAACGGTAGATGCCGCTTCAGCGTCAGCCTGCGAATTAGCCTCAACTTCAGTGTTCTCTTCAACAACAGCATCGATGGCACTGGTATCGGCGCTCTCAGCTTTATCATCAAGCAAAGCATCAACCACATCAGAAGTGATTACGACACGTTGTTGGTCTTGTTCAACCTCACCCACGCTAGCCGTCTCTTCCACCACAACTGGCGGCAAAGATGAGCTGTCATCATCGGCGCCTTGATAACTGATGTCAGTTGACGCTTCAGAGTCTACAACTTCCTCAACGCCAGCCTGCTCTGAATCACTGTCCACCTCAAAGGTTGGGATAGCAGTCTGCTCGATAGGTGCGATCAGAGATTGCGCTTTATCATCTGGTGTCGGTTGGCTGAACATCCACCAATACCCACCACCAATTAACAACAGCAACAGGGCCACCACAATCGCGATATTGATTGGTGAGCCAATGATTGAGCGAATAATAATCCTTTTTTCCACTTTCAATTCTCCTAAAGCCATTAGCTCGCCAGGCAGAGGTTGCGCTTTATTAAACGCACGTCGCACGCGAGTTTCAGACTCATCATCCACGTATCGAATCACCAGTGATTCAAAGAAATGTTCAGCTTCTGGTTGCGAAAGGTCATCGATCTCGAGATCGATAGGCTTGTGTTGTTGGCCGTAACTTAGACGTGTGAGTAAGGAGTCTAGGTGACCAATTTCTGAGAAAAGAACGACATTGATCGTCCATTGGGGATTAGCTTGAGCTTCCAGTACCAACATCCATAGTTCGGATACCAATAGCTCAGAAAGTCGGTGGGCATCATCGACAACGATAACCACGCTACACGGCTCACCATCCAGCAACCTTGCTAGGCTATCTGATAAGGAATCGTGTTGATTAAATAGCGGATCAGAAACAATTTGGCTAAGAATAAGCGCGCGGCGTTGTTGGTCGTCTTGGCTTGGATGACAAAGCAGTAAACACTGATTCTTTTCTGTCGCCCACGCTTCGAGATAACGCTGTGCTAACCAAGAACGGCCAGAGCCAGGTTTACCAGCCACCGTTACTAGATTTGAACCAAAGTTAGTCAAAAGCTGTAAGCGCTCTAGCAGCTCAACTTGAGACTCTAACTCTAATACTCTTAATTCATGAGCCAAACTCATTGCGGATCCCTACTGATTAGATCGATCAGTAAAACGCTTCAGTTGCCTAGAGTCTAACTAGGCAACCTCACAACCAAATTTAAAGAGTACGGCAAAAATCAATTGCTTGTTTAATGATGTCCTGAGGCACATCAGCAACCACTTCAGCAGTACCAATACTTGTTGGCAATACCAGACGTAATTGACCAGACAGCACTTTTTTATCACGCATCATGTGCGTCATAAAGTCTTCAAAAGACATGCTTTCTGGCGTATGAACTGGCAGTTTCGCATTCTTGAGTATAGAAATAATTCGCTCAAGCTGCTGCTGAGTGATCAGTCCCTGTAACTGAGCAGTTTTCGCTGCCATTACAGTGCCTGACGACACAGCTTCACCATGTAGCCAATTACCATAGCCTAGTTCTGCTTCGATAGCATGACCAAATGTATGACCTAGGTTCAATAACGCTCTGATTCCTGACTCTTTTTCATCTAGAGCAACCACTTCAGCCTTAATTGCACAACAGCGAGCAATTGCAGTAATCAGTGCTTGTTCATCAAGTTGATAAAGTTTCTCTAGATTCTGCTCCAACCAATCAAAGAAGGCTTCATCGTAAATGATGCCGTATTTGATGACTTCAGCAATGCCCGCTGCAAACTCACGCTCAGGAAGCGTTGATAAACAGTTGGTATCGATGATCACAGATTTTGGTTGGTAGAATGCACCGATCATATTCTTACCAAGAGGATGGTTTACTGCGGTTTTACCACCAACAGAAGAGTCCACTTGAGAAAGAAGCGTTGTCGGGATTTGAATGAAATCAATACCACGCTGGTAACAAGATGCAGCAAAGCCGACCAAATCACCGATAACACCACCACCTAAAGCAATCACCACCACATCGCGGCTGTAATTTCCTTCAAGCATGTAGCTCATCACTGAATTGAACGTTTCAAGCGTTTTGTATTGCTCACCATCAGGTAACTCGAGAAGAGATGTCTGACAGCCAACTTGATCCAGTAAAGATAAAATTTTATCAGCGTAAAGAGGCGCTACTGTCACATTACTGATAACAACGACTTTCTGCTTGCCTGATAAAAAAGAAAGGTACGCCGGGTCGTCAAATAACCCGGCGCCAATAGAGATAGGGTAGCTACGCTCAGCTAGATTGACCGTAATCCGTTCCATGGGTTTGCTCTCCGAAAAAATGAACTTAACGTTCTTCTAGCATTTTTACGATCTGGTTGGCTACCACTTTTGCACTTTGGTCGTCAGTACGAACTGTGTAGTCCGCCACTTCTTCGTATAGTGCGTTGCGAGATACAGCTAGATCTTCTAGCACATCACGCGGGTTGTCTGTTTGAAGTAGAGGGCGTTTCTTGTCGCGGTTTGTGCGAGCAAGTTGCTTTTCAATTGTTGTCTCTAGGTATACAACAATGCCTCGTGCAGATAGACGGTTACGGTTTTCTTTGCTCATCACTGAACCACCACCTGTCGCTAGAACAATACCTTGCTCTTCAGTCAGATCGTTGATTACAGATTCTTCGCGCTTACGGAAACCTTCTTCGCCCTCAACATCAAAAACCCATGCGATGTCTGCGCCAGTGCGCTCTTCAATCACAGTGTCAGAGTCTAGAAACTCCATATGAAGTTGGGAAGCTAGGTGTCTACCAATTGTACTTTTGCCGGCGCCCATTGGGCCAACAAGAAAAATATTGCGTTTCTCAGCCATGTTTTTAGCAGTAATTTACAACGTTAATTCAATGACATCGCCACAAGGTAGGTCAGTACAAGTACTGAAATTAAAAGGCCCGTGGCACCGATTCCTCACAGATAATTCGTGATAAGACCCGAAATTATCAAGGTTAGGTGCCACTAATGCAACTTTATTTTTAATCTAATTGTACGTTACTGAATCACAACTTTAGGTGTAACAAAAATAAGCAGTTCACTTTTACCCACATTTTCGTAGCTACGACGGAACAATGCACCCAATAAAGGAAGGTCTCCCAACAGAGGAACTTTATCGACTGTACTACTGACACTGTGTTGAAATATTCCACCAAGAACGACGGTTTCACCATTATTAACAAGCACTTGCGTACCTATTCTTTGGGTATCTATCGCGACAGCTTCCCCGGTTCCAGTTTTCACCACTTGCCCAGGTCTATCTTGAGTCACACTCAAATCCAGAACCAAGCGATTGTCTGGTGTGATTTGAGGGGTAACTTTCAAACTCAACACAGCTTTCTTAAATGCGACGGACGTTGCACCACTCGAAGAGGACTCTAAGTAAGGAATTTCAGTACCTTGCTCAATGTAAGCCGGCTTTTTATTGGTGGTAATTAAGCGTGGGCTAGAGATGATCTCCGCCTTAGACTCTTGTTGCAGTGCAGATAGCTCAAGATCGAGCAACGTATCTGAGCCAAGCTTCGCCACCTGAAAAGCAATACTCGATGCATTTGGCGATGTCGCCGCCAAATTCACGTTAAGGTAGTCATCAATCACGCTGCTGCCACCATCGTCGTCATAAGGTGTAATGGCTGAAGGGTGATTACCCTCGATTGAACCGCCAACCGTGAAGCTTCCGTTGGTCGATGAAACGCCCCAGCGCACGCCGAGTTCATCAAGGTTACCTTCGGTGACGGTAACAATGCGCGCCTCTATCTGAACCTGCTTCACTGGGATATCTAACGACTCAATAATGCCGCGTATTACCGCAATGTTCTCTTCCAGCTCGCGAATCAGCAGAGAGTTGGTACGTTCATCTATGGTAATCGAGCCGCGATCAGACAACATGCTCACCGCCCCTTCACCGCCAATCATGTCAGCTATATCGGTGGCTTTGGCAAAGTTAATCTTAATGATTTCTGATTTAAGTTCCCCAAGCTCTTCCTCTAGGCGGGATTTTTCGAGCGCTTGCTGTTCTCTCAGATCCAGTTCCGCTTTGGGAGCGACCAAGATAACGTTGCCGTCGACGCGCTTATCCAAGCCTTTAACTTGCAAGATAATGTCGAGAACTTGCTGCCAAGGGACGCCATCCAAGCGTAATGTCAGGTTACCCGCGACCGAGTCGGATACCACCAAGTTGAACTCATTGTAGTCAGCGATTAACTGCAGCACGTTTCGGACAGGGATATCTTGGAAGTTAATCGATATCAGTTTGCCCTCTTTCTCAAGTACACTTTTCTCTGTCGTCACTTCTTCAATCGTGGGCTTGCTGATCACCACTTCGATGAAGCGCCCCTTGAGGTCATATTCGTATTGGTAGTCATTACTGATGGTCGCCAGTAACCGAGTGCTTGGCGTCTCTTTGTATACTTCAATCCCCTCAACCAGAGTCGCGAAATCTTTAACGTCCAAAAGGTAGAGCTTGTCATCATCGACTTCTGTATTGATAAGTTCGATGCTCAAGCCTTCTTGTGCTCGCTGAACATCAACCACCGCGCTACTGGTTGCTAGCTCAATGATAATGACAGCGTCTTTATCCTTGTTAACTCTAAAATCAATGTTCTCTAATTTATTAGACGAGCTCTCTGCGTAGCCGAAGACGCTAAAAACCAACATCACAGACACAGCAAAGCCTTGTAGAGCTTTGCTCACTAATCCACATCATGTGACATTGGTTTATTTCAGAGCCAGCCTAACGTTGCGCTTATGCCAACAACCTAAGCCATCTGGAAGAGTTTCATTAATCAGAACGTACTGGCTCGTTACCTTAGTAACTCGGCCATTGTTTAAGCCGATAAACTGGCCTTTTTTCACATTGACGACATTACCCTTGGGAGTTTGTACAAGCCCAAACACGCTGGATCCGCTGCCCATCACTCCTTTTAAGCGCAATTTACTCAATGGGTATTTCTCCAACTTGCCGCTGCGTGCACGAGCACCGGGCTGCCAACAATCTTTCTTAACCAACGGCTGGTTTTGCACAATCGCTTCTTTAGGCAGTTCAAAGGGAGGACGAAAAGTACGCCGTTGATAGGTAGCCGCCGAAAACTCAGTTGCTGGGACAAGTTGCTCGACCTCCTTTCTCGCCTTAGCTTCTACCTGTATAACAAAGTCTTCTAATGAGTCTTGATTGGCTTTGCAGCCCGACAACGCAAGCAGCAATACGATTGAGTAAAACGTGCTATTGGGTTTCATCATTGACCTCCGATTTAAACTGGTAGGTATAAGCTCGAACCCTAAAGTGCAGAGTGCTGCTTTCTTGGCTGACTCGCTGCCAATTCACATCATCAAAGCTGATTATTCGTGGAAGCTTGGCGATAGCTGCAGAGAAGTCGCCTATCTCGTGGTAATCACCAGTCAGCTCGATATTAAGAGGTAAGCGGTATAAGAAGGCTTTGTTCTGTTTTTCACCCCAGTCGATTCGGGTAAAGGTTAGTGAGTTATCTAAGCCAAGCTCATTGACTGATGCCAACATGCTTGCCAACTCCTTTTGCACGGGAAGCTGTTCTAACAGGTAATCGTAGCGACTGGTGAGTTCATCCAGTTGGCCCTGAAGCTTAGGTAAAGCAGCAACCTTATTGGCTTTGATGCTCAGTGTTGCTTTCAAGGTCTGCTCTTGTTGCTTCATCTGTTGTAGCTCATCATCCAAAGGCAAAATATAGAACCAGGTTCCCAGCCCTTGAATGAGCGCCACCAGCAATAGAATCACCAATAACTGAGGCAACAGTGGCCACTCGGTGATCTCATCGATATCAAGCTCTTGCAGGCTCATCATGCTTTGAAGGCTAGCCATGGTTAGCCCCCTTATCCTTTCGATGTGCAGTTGTGCTTTCTAATGACACTGGGCTAAACACGAAAGACACCTTGAAGGTCTGAAACTCTTTATTGAAGCGCTTACGGTTATGGACAATAGAGTGCATCTCGACTCCTTTGAGGGATTCAGAGCGTTCTAAGTTATCCAGCATGGTGGCGAGACGAGCGGTACTGTCACTGATGCCCGCCATTTCAATCTCTTGACCGTTCATCTTTATCTTGTCGACATACACGCCCTCAGGAATCAGCTCCGGCATCAAGTTCATAAAGTCGGTGGTTTTATTACGGCCGAGCTGCAAAGATTCCACCACATCAAGTCGAGTCAAAATGGCTTTGTGCTCTTGCTCTGCAACTTTTAGCGACTGAATCTGTCGGTCGAGCCCTGCAATGTATTGGTTAAGATAATTTAGGCGAGCTTGCTGTTTGGCTTGTTGATCGTGGAAATAGTTTCCGACTGCCCATTGCCCTACCCCAGCCACAATCACGCCAAGGATAACTAAATGAATAAAACGCTTTCGGTGCTGAGCACGAATCTCATCACGCCAAGGTAGCAGGTTAATTTGATGCAACATGCTTCTCTCCCTGCCATTTAAGTCCGCTCATCGCCATGCCCGCAGCAATACCAAAATGTTGCCAATCCATTTGCAGGCGGCGCTTCCTCGCGACCTTATTCTCAAACAGGGATAAAGGATTCAATGATTCACAGCTCAACTGAAAATGTCGTTCAAGCTCTTCGGCCACCATTGGTGTGCTGGCGCCCTCGCCCATTAACCAGATGCCTGAGATAGGTTGGTGAGCATTCACCGAGGAATAGAGCTGCAACTGACGTTTGAGCTTTTCAATTAAGTTAACGATAAATTGATGAGTATCCTGAGCACTGCCAAACGCAGCCTCGATATCATTGGGGTTTTCGATACTGCAAAGGTCTTGAGTGCCAAAGGCGATGTCTTTATAGAAAGGGGCTGCTCCCTGAGGAATGATGCCCATCGAGGTTTGATCAACGCCAATGTCCACCAACAGCCAATTACTTTTCTCTGGGTATAAACGTGAGGCAAGCTGCCAAACATGAAGTAAACCATGCGCCTGCGTATCTACCACCACAGGTTTAAAACCAGCCTTAGTTAATGCATCCGCTCGGCTATCAACGACTTCTTTACGAGTGGCATAAACCTGATAGCTGCTTGTCGAACCTTTACCAAATCGTTTGTCTTCCAGCTTCACAAAATCTAAACTCAGCTCCTCGATGGGAAAAGGAGATTGATGGGCGAAGGTTTGGTAGATCGAAAACTCTTTCTCTCTATCTTCGAGTTCACTCTCAATTTGCAGTACCTTGCTGATCACCGTGTTATCAGGTACCGAAATGGCGACGTTACGACAGCCGAAAGGCAGCCCTTTCCTAAGTTCTTTGAGTTTCTTAACAGTTTTCTGATACTCCAAAGTATGGTTAGCTGTAAAAATGTCGTCCGAAATCGGCAGCTCTTTGTATCCCACTAGGGCGTACAATTCCCCCACGGGTTTTAGCACCACAGCTTTGATGCTGTGGTGATTTATATCTATACCTGTAATTAATGATGAACCCATGTGACCTAGCTCCTGAAGTGCCAAGCATTTCGTTGATTATCTAGGGGTTGTGATTATTAGTTAAATAAGCGTTAATAAACGAAAGCTAGTTTTTTAGCCTAGAGTACAAGGGTTTGCTGCTTATCAGCCTTAACTAATCAGGGATTATCCGGTGAAGTTCATAAAGCGATTATTCATATTTACATTGATTTGCATGATTCTTGGAGTCAGTACAATTTTTGGGTTTTATTACTACGTAAAACCAGAGTTGCCTGATGTTGCCACTTTGCGCGACGTAGAACTCCAAACTCCAATGCAGGTCTTCAGCCAAGACGGTAAGTTGATCTCCCAATTTGGTGAAAAACGTCGTATTCCAGTGACTTATGACGAGATCCCTCGCCACTTAGTTGAGGCTTTGATTGCTACCGAGGATAGCCGTTTTTACGAACACCCTGGTATTGACCCAATCGGCATTACTCGTGCAGCTATCGTAGTAGCGATGTCAGGTTCGGCAAAACAAGGTGCGAGTACCATTACTCAGCAGCTTGCGCGTAACTTCTTCTTATCTAACGAGAAAAAGATCATGCGTAAGATTAAAGAGATCTTCATTGCGATCCATATTGAGCAACTGCTTAGCAAAGAAGAGATCATGGAGCTTTACGTTAACAAGATCTTCCTTGGTCACCGTTCGTATGGTTTTGGCGCAGCAGCACGAGTTTACTTTGGTAAAGATCTTCCGGATCTTACATTGAGTGAAATCGCGACTCTGGCTGGTATGCCGAAAGCACCATCAACCATGAACCCTATCTACTCTATTGAGCGTGCGACTAACCGTCGTAACGTTGTATTACGTCGTATGCTCGACGAGAAATACATCACTCAAGCCGAGTTTGATGAAGCAAGCAATGAACAGCTTGTATCAAAGTACCACGGTGCAGAGATCGAACTGAGCGCACCATACGTGGCAGAAGTAGCTCGTGCTTGGATGGTTGAACGCTACGGTGAAGATGCATATACCTCTGGTATGAAGGTCTACACAACCGTTGATTCGAAGCTGCAAAAAGCGGCAAACCAAGCTGCGATTAAGAACCTACTTAGCTACGATGAGCGTCACGGCTACCGTGGTGCTGAAAAAGTACTTTGGCAAACCGCTCAATCGGCTTGGGATCACGACAAGATCGTTAAACACCTTAAGTCTCAACCAACTTATGGTGACCTAGTTCCTGCAGTAGTGACTGCTGTTGATTCGAAAAGCGCTAAAGTATGGGTGAAGAATCAAGGCGAAGGCACTATCGAATGGCAAGGTATGAATTGGGCGCGTAAGTTCCTAACAGACGACCGCCAAGGTCCGGCACCTTCTCAAGCAAAAGAGATTCTTGCGGTTGGTGAACAAGTTTGGGTACGTCATGAGGCGATCACAGGTGACGAAGTCTCTGAGGAAGCAACAGAAGAGTCAGTAACAGCAGAATCTGACACTCCAGTAGTTTGGCGCCTAAGCCAAGTACCAAATGCCAACACTGCATTTGTGGCAATGAATCCGAACAACGGCGCTGTATTGTCGATGGTTGGTGGATTTAACTTCGTACACAACAAATTCAACCGTGCGACGCAATCTATTCGTCAAGTGGGTTCTGGTATCAAGCCTTTCATTTACTCAGCTGCAATTGAAAAAGGTTTAACGCTAGCTTCTCTTATCAACGATGCGCCAATCAACCAATGGGATAAGAGCCAAGGTACGGCATGGCGACCAAAGAACTCGCCACCAACTTACGTCGGCCCTACTCGTTTACGTATTGGCTTAGCTCAATCGAAAAACGTAATGGCGGTACGTGTACTGCGTGAAGTAGGCTTAGATGACACTCGTAACTACCTAACTCGCTTTGGTTTTGATATCGATGAAGTGCCTCGTTCTGAAACTATTGCGCTAGGTGCTGGTAGCTTAACGCCAATGAAAGTAGCGCAAGGTTACTCAGTATTCGCTAACGGTGGTTACTACGTTGAACCTTTCTACATCAGCCGCGTTGAGACTCCATTTGGCGAGACTGAGTTTGAAGCAACACCAAAAGTTGTCTGTAAAGAAGATTGCAAACAGACCATCACAACCGATCCAATGGCGGATGAGTTTGCCGAGCAAGATGTGGATGCGAAAGTTCAATACGCTCCTCAAGTTATCTCTGAGCAGAACGCATTCCTAGTTCGTGAAATGATGTACAGCAACATCTGGGGCGGCGGTGATTGGAGTGCGGGCACAGGTTGGAACGGTACAGGTTGGCGTGCCCAACCACTAAAACGTCGTGATATTGGCGGTAAAACCGGTACAACTAACGACTCGAAAGATACTTGGTACAGCGGCTATGGCCCAGGCATGGTTGCAACGGTATGGGTTGGTTTTGACAACCACAATCGTAACCTAGGTCGTACTAAAGCGAACTCTAACCTTGGTAAGAACCAGATTACAGGTGCGGAAGCTGGTGCTAAGACAGCAGAACCTGCATGGGTAGACTTCATGGGTACGGCATTGGCAGGCGTTCCAGCACAACGTAAAGAGATTCCAGAAAACATCGTTCGTGTTCGTATTGACCGTGATACAGGCTTACTGACCAACAAGTACGATAGCTCATCAATGTTTGAGTACTTCGAGAAAGGCACTGAGCCAACTGAGTACATCACTGAGCGTTTCAATGATGATATCTACTCCACCTCTTCAGGTGAAACGGTAGAAGAACTGTTCTAAGCAGTTCTTTAAACCTAGCAACATAAGCAAATAAAAAGGGTTGATATGAATTCATATCAACCCTTTTTTGTATCTGCTATACGGAGGTTAAGCTAAACGACCTTTTCCAACTGAGTGCGAATCGTCTCCGCCAGTTGCTCAAAGCGTCCTTTCAATGGAGAGCCCGGACGGTACGCAACCACGATACGACGTGAAGGCGTTGGGTTGACCGCAGGCACGTAGCACACGCCATCTTTCTGCTTTTCTTTTGGTACTGATAATTGAGGCAGCAAGGTAATCCCCGCGCCTGCCGCGACCATGTTACGCAGCGTCTCTAAGCTGGTCGCTTTAAAACGCTCATCATCTTTTGCACCCGCAGCAAAACAGAACCCTAGGGCTTGGTCTCTTAAACAGTGACCATCACCAAGTGCTAAGACTGTCTGTCCATTGAGTTGAAGCATATCTACCGTGTCTTGTTGAGCCCACTCATGGTCACATGGAACCGCGACACTTAATGGCTCGTCATACACATCAATCTCTTTGAATACCGCCGTTTCATCAACTGCAGCCAGTACCAAGCAGTCAAGCTTGCCATCTTCCAATTGGCTCACTAATTGATGAGTTTGCGCTTCATGCAGGTACAGTTCTAACTCGGGAAAGCTCTCTTTAAGATGAGGGACAATCTTAGGCAGAATGTAAGGACCCACGGTTGGAATGAAACCAATATGCATTGGTCCGGTCATCGCTTCACCGTGTCCACTCGCCATATCCTTAAAAGTTTTCACTTCGTTGAGAATACGCTTGGCTTGTTCAACAAGTTGTAACCCTGATTCTGTAAATATGACCTTCCTTGGACTACGCTCGGTTAACTGAAGTCCGATTTCATCTTCTAGTTTGCGTATTTGACCGCTTAGTGTTGGCTGACTGACAAAGCACGCTTCTGCCGCTTTTCGGAAGTGTTTGTGCTCTGCGAGCGCCACCAAGTATTCAAAGTCACGAATGTTCATGATCAGTATCTTACCTCAGGTTTAATAAGAACAAGGGTTTTCATAGCAACATTTAAAAGAAAAATGCTCTTGATAGAATCTACCTATCAAAACCATAACATCAAACGATTAGAGCTATCAAAGAATTTATCTAATAATGGGCTCAACAAAACGAAACAGAGCAGCGAAAAGCGTTAAGCTCTACTAGAACAAAATTAAAATATCATTTAAGGAAATCAATATGTTTGCATCTAAAGAAGGTCAATCAATCCCTCAAGTAACATTCCCAACTCGCCAAGGTGATGCATGGGTTAACGTAACAACTGAAGAGCTATTCAAAGACAAAACAGTGATCGTATTCAGCCTACCAGGCGCGTTTACGCCAACTTGTTCGTCAAGCCACCTTCCTCGTTACAACGAACTACATTCAGTGTTCAAAGAGAACGGTGTTGATGACATCCTTTGTGTTTCTGTAAACGATACGTTCGTAATGAACGCATGGAAAGCAGACCAAGAAGCAGAAAACATCACATTCATCCCAGATGGTAACGGTGATTTCACAGATGGCATGGGTATGCTAGTTGAGAAAAACGACATCGGCTTCGGCAAACGTTCATGGCGCTACAGCATGCTAGTTAAGAACGGCGTGGTAGAGAAAATGTTCATCGAAGAAGACGTACCAGGCGACCCGTTCAAGGTTTCTGATGCAGATACTATGCTGAACTACATTGCTCCAGAGCACAAAGAGCAAGAGTCAATTACAGTATTCACTAAGCCTGGCTGTCCTTTCTGTATGAAAGCGAAACAGAACCTAATCGACAAAGGTCTAAACTACGAAGAAGTAGTACTAGGTAAAGACGCTACTACTGTAAGCCTACGTGCAATCTCTGGTCGCACAACGGTTCCTCAAGTATTCATCGGTGGTAAACACATCGGTGGTAGCGAAGAGCTAGAAGCTTTCCTAGGCTAATCACTGCCAAAAGGCTAACCCACTCACTTGTGGGTTGGCTAACCCTATCGGGTGAATCAAGCTTGTGGCTCGCATTAACCACAGTCACAAGCTAAACCTAATAAAACAGAACCACAAAACTGACCCACTATCCTGACTCACTAAAAACATCGCATGAGTTGGAGGGGTTCGTTCAAACTAAATTTAGCCATTGCGAGAAAATTATTATGAAACAAGTCAATGTAGATGTAGCAGTTATCGGGGGCGGTACGGCAGGTCTAGGATCATACCGCGCTGCAAAAGCACACACTGACAGTGTCGTGATAATTGAAGGCGGCCCTTACGGCACAACCTGTGCTCGTGTTGGTTGTATGCCATCTAAACTGCTTATTGCAGCTGCGGAGAGCGTACACCAAATCGAGAAAGCTCCGGCTTTTGGCGTTCACCCACAAGGCGATATCGTAATTAACGGCCGTGAAGTAATGGACCGAGTTAAGTTTGAACGTGACCGTTTTGTTGGTTTTGTTTTAGAAGGCGTCGGTGAAATCCCAGAGCAAGATAAGATCTCTGGCTACGCAAAATTCTTAGACGACAACACACTTCAAGTTGATGACCACACGGTAATCACGGCAAAGCGTATTGTTATCGCAACTGGCTCTCGCCCTGCATACCCTGCCGTTTGGAATGAACTTGGCGACCGCCTAATCATTAACGATGACGTTTTCAGCTGGGATGATTTACCAGAATCAGTTGCCGTATTTGGCCCAGGTGTAATTGGTCTAGAGCTTGGTCAGTCGCTACATCGCTTAGGTGTGAAGACAAAACTGTTCGGTCTGGGTGGTCAAGTTGGCCCAGTAACTGACCCTGAGATCATGGCTTACGCAGATAAAGCCTTCAATGAAGAGTTCTATCTCGATGCCGACGTAAAAATCGAAAGCATGAAGCGTATTACCATTGAAACGGGTGAGCCACGAGTCGAAATCCAGTTCATCAATAAACAAGGTGAGCTAGAAACCAATATCGTTGAGTACGTATTGGCAGCAACAGGTCGTCGTCCTAACACCGACAAACTTGGCCTAGAGAATACCTCTCTTGAGCTTGATGAGCGTGGTGTTCCAATCGCTGACCACTACACGCTTCAAACATCGCTTCCATCAGTATTCATTGCGGGTGATGCAAGCAACCAACTGCCTCTATTACATGAAGCAGCAGACCAAGCACGTATTGCGGGTGATAACGCAGGTCGCTTCCCTGAGATTCGTGCAGGCCTACGCCGATCTAAAATATCAGCGGTATTCTCTGACCCGCAAATCGCGATGGTTGGTGAAACGTACAAAGAGATCACTACCCGCTTAGGCACATGTGGTTGCTTCGCAACGGGTGAAGTGTCTTTCGAGAACCAAGGCCGCTCACGAGTGATGCTACGTAACAAAGGCATTCTGCACGTTTACGGCGAGCAAGGTACAGGTCGCTTCCTTGGTGCTGAAATGATGGGACCAAACGCAGAACACTTGGCGCACTTATTAGCATGGGCACACCAAAACAAGATGACGGTTTCTGAGATGCTAGACATGCCGTTCTACCACCCAGTAATCGAAGAGGGTGTACGAACAGCGCTGCGTGACCTCAACGCGAAACTGCACCTAGGTCCAGAGATGGTGAAACACTGTCTAGACTGTGGTCCTGGTTGTTAATCTCGGTGGATTGAGACAGAACGCATAGATTAGATACTAAAAAGGAAAGCCGTTGGCTTTCCTTTTTGTTTTTGGCTAAACGCGTCAGTAAGTCAAACTCGTCATTCTAGAACTGAAGAACGAGGTATCTGAAATCTCTTACAAACATAGCCAGAGATTCCCAACTACGCTCCTTCGTCGCTATCGGGAATGACGTTGCTTTTATTACACAGCAAACCCGAAGACATATAAGAACAACGAATCAACGAATCAACGAATCAACGAATCAACGAATCAACGAATCAACGAATCAACGAATCAAACTTTAAATCGTCATTCCAGAATCGAGGAACGAGATGTCTGGAATCTCTTATCAAACATAAACAGAGATTCCCGACTACGCTCCTTCGTCACTATCGGGAATGACGTTGGTTTAGTTAAGCAACTAAACCTAAACTTAATCCGTCATTCCAGAACTGAGGGACGAAGTATCTGGAATCTCTCGTCACACATAAACAGAGATTCCCGACCACGCACCTTCGTCATTCCAGAACCGAGGGACGAGGTATCTGGAATCTCTTAAAACCGTTACTTATAGCTAAATGCGAGAGAATTACTTCTCAGCGGCAATCACAGAGATCTCAACTAATAGCGCTTCACGAGCCATGTCGCCAGTCACACATGCGCGAGCTGGAGCGTGACCTTCTGGTACCCATGCATCCCATACTGCATTCATTTCTTGGAAATCTTTCATGTCTTTCAAGTAAATGGTTGCTGACAGCATGTGCTCTTTGTCGCTACCAGCTTGCTCAAGTAACGCTTCTACTTTATCTAGCATCGTCTGTGTTTGCTCTGTAATGCCTTTTGTTGCATCCGCACAAACTTGGCCACATAGGTAGATAGTACCGTTGTGTTTAACAATACGGCTCATGCGTTGCTTGGTTTCTTGGCGCTCAATCATCGATCTTCTCTCTCTATGTCACCGTGATCCAATATCTTGTGACGTGGTATTATCAGGGCAACAAGCATAACGCGAATCAAGCCCAAGATGACATGTCTTCATTGCAATAAAAATGAAAAAATCTTCAACAAACTCGGTCGCTGCCAACGTTGTATGAATCAGCTCACAGTGTTGTCGATATTAAGTTGGGGAGTATGGTGGCTGTTTTTCAAAGAAGACCCAAAAACCATCAATGCCATCGCTTTGATAATGGCGGCTTTCGCGTTTAGTGGCTTATTGTCGCTGCATTGGATAATGAAGTTTGTGGTGCTGCCTTTAAGGAACAAAAAGCGTTAGCAGAAGTGTTTGTTGGATAGGCGACAATAGTTAGATACTAAGTTCAATTATCGAGCTCTAACCTTTCGCCAAACGGCAGATAGAAAAAAGCCCCAAAACCAATCGGTTTTGGGGCTTTCTTAGAAAATTCTAAGAAAAAGCAGTGGTACTTTAATAGACCGGGCTTTTCTTAGTTTGTTCCCAAAAAAGATCGGATTTTTGATCTTTTTTTTAGGGACCATAAAATCAATGCCTTATGCAACATTAACCTTAGCAATGATCTGCTCGACCAAGTTCACTTCCAAAGCCACTTCATCACACGCATGTTGACGAGGACACTGGTCGCAATCTTTCAGTACCTTCTCAGGTAGCAGAGATTTCGATGTTGGTAAGAAATCATGCTTCATAAAGAACTCAGGCGTACGAGTCAGTACAAACACTTTCTTAATCGCCATTTGGCGTGCTTTCTCAACCAAGTGCTGAACAATCGCGGTGCCCTGCCCTTGACCTTGCCAGCCAGCTTCGACCCCCAGTGAACGGATTTCCGCTAAACCAGAGTCATACACATAGAGCGATGCACAACCAGTCACTTCACCATGATGTTCTGCGACGGCGAAGGAGCCGATATCACGCACCAGTTCATTACGAGAACGAGGTAGGTTTTCACCCATGTTCGCCCAGTAAGCCACCATGCCTTCCAACGCTTCAATGTCAGTCAAACGAGCAGGACGAACCTTAACGATGGAGGTATCACGCTGTGCCAAACGCTTCTCAGCTTGGTCCACCGCGTAAGCCACTTGCTTCGGTGACACACCACCTAGCGCACTACGTTTTTCAAGACATGATTCAATGGTCAGGATGTCGTACACATCCTCTTCTATCACCTCAGAGAACTCTTTCATCTCTGCGATGGTTAATTCTTCTAATGCACAGCCTTTCGCGATCGCCGCAACGACGGTTACACCGACAATATGGTGAGCTTCACGGAAAGGAATGCCTTTCGCTACTAGGTAATCAGCTAGCTCCGTAGAGTTTGCATAACCTTGCTTCGCTGCTTCAAGTGTACGCTCGCCGTTCACTTTGATGCCGTCAAAACACAGCGCCGCCATTTCCATACAGTCATTCCAAGTGTCTAAAGCGTCGAACAGACCTTCTTTATCTTCTTGCATGTCTTTGTTGTACGCCAAAGGCAGTGCTTTCACTGTCATCATCATGCCAGCAAGTGACCCGTATACACGGCCTGTTTTACCACGGATAAGCTCTAATGCATCCGGGTTTTTCTTCTGTGGCATCAGAGATGAACCTGATGTCACGGTATCCGCTAACTCGATGAAGTTTGATTCACCAGAGTTGTAGAAAATCATATCTTCCGCAAGACGTGAAAGGTGAAGCATAGAGATAGAAGCGATCGACATCAGCTCCATCACATGGTCACGGTCAGATACTGAATCTAGAGAGTTGCGCGTTGCACGACGGAAACCTAAGTTGTGAGCTAACTCTTCACGGTCCATCGGGTAAGCGGTTCCCGCAAGGGCACCAGAACCCAGCGGACATGTATCTAGACGCTTAATCGCATCATTCAAACGCGAGTAATCACGCTCAAACATTTCAACGTAAGCCAAACACCAGTGAGCAAACGTTACTGGCTGAGCACGTTGTAAGTGAGTGTAGCCAGGAAGCACAGTACCTTGATGCTGAGAAGCAACATTAACCATCTGACTCTGCAGACGATCAAGCGCTAGCAGCAGTTGGTTACCTTGCTGACGACACCATAGTTTCAGGTCTGTCGCCACTTGGTCATTACGAGAACGGCCAGTGTGAAGCTTTTTACCCAAATCACCGACTTTGCCGATAAGTTGTTGCTCAACCCAGCTGTGAATGTCTTCTGCATCAGAACGTAGAATCTGTTCAGGATCTTCCATCACCTCAAGTTTTAGCTCATTCAGCGCTAACTCAAGCTTCTGTTGTTCTTCTTCTGTTAATACGTTGACCGACAGTAGAGCTTTAGACCAGGCAATTGAGCCCACAATGTCTTGCTCAGCCAATCGGTAATCAAAACGAAGAGAATCGTTAAAATCTTTGAACCGGGTGTCTGCTGCTTGGGTAAATCTACCGCCCCATAATGCCATTGTGTATCTCCTAATTGCACAGTGCTCACTGTTTTTGCAAATGATAATTCTGATTAAGATTCAGTATTTTTCTGATGGTTTAAACTTACGGCAATTCAAAATGAAAATAAAGTATTAATTCATTTTTTTCACATATTTATTCACCAAAAGACTCATCCATGATTCTTTACAGCCTAGAGCGCGAATTATATGCCATCCAATAGTAAAAACCGAAGCTGATTTATTAGGCGATTAGAAAGTAAAAAGCCCACTCACTAATCAATAGTGAGTGGGCTTTGCATAATCATGTCTGTTTACTGGCCTTCAACATTTCAGTGAAGGCTAGCTCACTAACTGATTGTTAGTATTACTTTTGGCTATTCAAAGCACGGATACGGCTTGATAGCGAGTAAAGGCGGATGAAGCCTTCAGCATGGCTTTGGTCGTAAACTTCATCTTCACCAAAGGTTGCAAACTCTTCTGAGTATAGGCTGTTGTCAGAACGCTTCTGAGTCACCGTTGCGTGACCTTTGTATAGCTTAACAACCACCTCACCGTTAACGTCTTGCGCTAGTTCTTCTGTCGCTGCAAGAATTGACTTACATAGTGGAGTGAACCAACGACCATCGTATACAAGGTGAGAAGCTTTAACACCTAGCTCTTCACGGAATTCGAATGCCGCTTTATCAAGAACCAGTTGCTCAACTGCACGCAGAGCTTCCATCATGATAGTGCCACCCGGAGTTTCGTAACAACCACGCGACTTCATACCAACAAGACGGTTCTCTACGATATCGATACGACCAACACCGTGCTTAGCACCCTTCTCGTTCAGGTAAACCAGTGCGTTGTATGGCGTCATTGTTTCACCGTCAACAGCAACCACTTCACCTTTTTCAACTTTAAGCGTTACTGTTTCAGATTCGTTTGGTGCTTGCTCAGGATCCACTGTCCAAGCCCAGCAATCTTCGTTTGGCGCATTCCATGTATCTTCGAGAACGCCACCTTCTGTAGAGATGTGCCATGCGTTTGCATCACGCGAGTAAATCTTAGTCAGAGATGCAGTACAAGGGATGTTGCGCTCAGCTAGGTAATCCAGACACTCTTCACGGCTCACTAGATCCCACTCACGCCATGGTGCAATTACCTGTAGGTCTGGTGCTAGTGCTGCGAATGCACCTTCAAAACGAACTTGGTCATTACCTTTACCAGTACAACCGTGACACAGTGCGTCTGCACCTACTTTACGTGCGACTTCAACCTGTGCTTTAGCAATGATTGGACGCGCCATCGACGTACCTAGTAGGTATTTACCTTCGTAGTAAGCGCCCGTTTTCAGCGTTGGGAAGATGTAATCAGCAACCATCTCTTCTTTAAGGTCTGCTATGTAACACTCAGATGCACCAGAAGCTTTTGCTTTCTCTTCAATGCCTTCTAGTTCTTCAGCGCCTTGACCAACATCCGCGACAAACGCCACCACTTCACAATCATAGTTCTCTTTCAACCATGGAATGATTACTGATGTGTCAAGACCGCCAGAGTAGGCTACTACAACTTTCTTTACGTTAACTTTGCTCATTTTCTTTCTCCTAGTTTCCATACTGCACATGGCGGTCAGCGTTGGAAATGACTTCATAATTATATGTTTATTTAATTTGTCTAAATTCTTTAAGTAGCGACTCGCTGTGAGACCTACTGAGGTAAAAACTGTGTTCCTATGCTTTTACCTGAAAACAGTTGAGTTAGCTTTTCTGGGTATCGCCACGTCGCGACTTCGATTGGTCGTCCAAGGTCGTTGGCTGCTTCTAGTGCGGCTTGAACCTTAACGATCATGCCGTCAGTAATTACTTTACCTTCGATAAGGTCATCAGCTTGCTGTTGGTTAAGGCTTGGAATTAAGTGACCTTTGCCATCTAGTACGCCGCTTACATCAGAAAGCAGTACCAGTTCAGCATCAAGTGCACCAGCTACAGCAACCGCAGCTTGGTCTGCATTGACGTTCATCAGCTGACCTTGTTCAGTCAAACCAATTGAGCTAATGATTGGCAGAGCGCCCGCATTAAGAATCGCTTGCAGAACGGTTGAGTCGCCCGGCTCCGCTTTTCCTACCGCGCCCAGTTCAGGGTTCAGTTCGCTCACTTTGCATAAACCACCATCTGCAAGGCTCAAACCAACGGCATTGATACCGTCTTTAATCGCCTGACCTTGAAGTAGTTTGTTGGCCGTGCCCGCTAATGCACCAGCGATCACTGGGATCTGGTCATAAGGAGTAACACGTAGCCCTTCTTTCTTAACGGTTTCGAGATTCAACTTATTCATCAAGTCATCAACAAGGTAACCGCCGCCGTGAACAATCACGATTGGTCGTTGTGCTTGTTGTTGGTAAGCAGAGATCGCACCAAATAACTTGCTAAGTGTTTCACCACAAGATAGCGCAGCGCCACCTAACTTTATGATTAATGGTTGATTATTAAGGCTCATATCTAGATTTCCTTACACTAACGCAGTTAATGGCGCAAAACCATAACGTAAATTTAAACACTGCATCGCTTGGCTAGATGCACCCTTTAATAAGTTATCAATCGCTGAAACAACGATGATGTGTTGACCTTGAACCTTCCAACCTAAATCGCAGAAAGGTGTCTGTTCTACATCTTGAATTCTTGGCAATGTCTCTTCGAGTAACCTTACGGCTGGCTTGCCTTGGTAAGCTTGTTCAAAGGCATCTTGTACCTGTTGTTCTGTCACGCCCTGAGCCAGCTTCATAGTAATGGTCGCTAAAATGCCGCGCTTAAAGTTGCCTAGGTGCGGAGTGAAAATCACATCACATCCTAAATGTGCTGCCATTTCAGGTTGATGACGGTGGTTAAATACACCATAAGCTTGCAGGCTCACTTCGCAGAAGCTGTTGACCATGGTCGCCTTACGACCCGCTCCAGTAACCCCGCTGGTCGCGTTAATCACAGGCCACTGGTTCTCGTCCAGTAACTTAGCTTCAACTAAAGGCTTAATCGCCAGTTGTGATGCCGTTGGGTAACAACCTGCGACTGCAACAAGCTGAGCTTCTTTAATCTCTTGCTCATTCCATTCCGCTAAACCGTAAGCCGCTTTATCTAGCCACTGTTCATATTGGTGTTCAAAGCCGTAAAACTCTTGGTAGAAGTTTTCGCCTTTAACTCTAAAAGCACCTGATAGGTCGAATACTTGGCAATCATTCTCTAGAAAGATAGGAGCTAGGTCATGACTCACTTCATGTGCTGTCGCTAGGAAAATCACATCAGACTGCTTTGCCACTTCTTCTGGATTCGTTAATGGCTGTACTGGCATATCAATCAAGCCCGCTAACTTACCGTGCAGTGCTGCAATAGGTTTACCTGCGTCTACACTATTGGCTGAGACATACAAACCTGATAGCGTGAGCTCAGGGTGTCTGTTTATCATTAGAGCCAGTTCTGCTCCTGTGTAGCCGCTTGCGCCAATGATCGTGGTTTTCAACATCTCAACACATCCATTTCTGAGGTAAGTTACATTTCAAAATTTGACTATTCATACTTAATTTTTAGCCTTATTTGATTTCTTATGCATTAAATATGATTTAATATGTGTTTTACCGACTTATAGTTTTCCTGTCAATAGTAGAAGTGAAGATATTATGCAATTACCGAGTTTCCTTGAGGTCTATAAAGGCCTAATTTCCACAGACTCTATTAGCTCGACCGATCCAAGCTGGGATCATGGCAACGAGAAAGTGATCGAAAAAATGGCTCAATGGTTTAAAGACGTAGGCTTTAGCGTAGAAGTCGTGGAAGTTGAGCCTGGCAAGCATAATATGATCGCAAAAATGGGCTCAGGCGAAGGCGGCTTATTGCTGGCTGGACATAGTGATACCGTGCCATTTGATGAAGGGCGTTGGAATTTCGACCCTCACGCACTGACAGAACACAACAATCGCTTCTACGGATTAGGTACTGCCGACATGAAAGGCTTTTTCGCCTTTATCTATGAAGCAGTAAGAAAGATGGATTGGAGTAAACAGGCGAAGCCACTTTATGTATTGGCAACCTGTGATGAAGAGACCACCATGCTAGGTGCGCGTCATTTCACTGAAAACGCACCGTTTAAACCGGATTACTGCATCATTGGTGAACCGACCAGCCTAGTACCGATTCGCGGGCACAAAGGCCACGTGGCGAATGCAGTGCGCGTAACCGGTAAATCAGGTCACTCTTCAGATCCAGCATTAGGCGTTAACGCTATCGAAATCATGCATGAAGTGCTGTTTGCTTTGATGCAGCTGCGCGACAAATTAATTAAAGAGTACCACCACCCAGGGTTCGCTATTCCAAGCCCGACACTAAACCTAGGTCATATTCATGGTGGTGACAGCGCTAACCGTATTTGTGGTTGTTGTGAACTGCACTACGACGTGCGCCCTTTACCGGGTATCAGCTTAGACGGTTTAGATAACATGCTGCGCAGCGCACTCAAAGAAGTGGAAGCGAAGTGGCCGGGCAGAATTGAGATTACGCCACTGCACGAACCTATCCCAGGTTACGAGTGTCAGCACGACCACCCATTTATCGGCGGCATGGAATCCGTTTGCGAAACTGAATCACAAACCGTGAACTACTGTACCGAAGCACCTTTCCTTCAAGAACTTTGCCCAACCTTAGTTCTGGGTCCGGGCTCAATTGACCAAGCTCACCAACCGGATGAATTCTTAAGCTTTGATTTTATCGACCCAACGATTGACGTACTGAGTAAATCTATTCGTAAATATTGTTTCTAGTTATTGCCACCCTTGCGATACTTTTTTATAAAAGCTGCCCTAAAAGGTGGCTTTTATTCTGTTATCCCTTCCAAAGCCTGATCTTGTAATTAAATTTCACTTTATTCCGAAGTCTTGGAAAATTTACTTCTCCCGCATTTCGAAAACTAATAATTGCAAACTTAGAATGCTTTATTTGACTAGATACAGCAGTTTTCGCTAGATTGTGTACTTAACAAGGAACAATGGATGTAATTTTTTTACGAGGCAGGATGACAATGAACGAGAAATACGCCGCTCTCAAGAGTAACGTAAGCATGCTGGGACGCTTGCTAGGTAACACAATCCAAGATGCACATGGTGACGTTATCTTAGAGAAAGTGGAAACTATCCGTAAACTTTCCAAATCCGCCCGCGCAGGCAACAAAGCTGACCGTGACAGCCTAGTTGAAGAAATCAAAAACCTGCCGAACGAACAACTCACTCCTGTTGCTCGTGCATTTAACCAATTTCTCAACCTCACCAACATGGCAGAGCAATACCACACCATCTCTCGCCACTGTGAGGAGCATGTTTGCGAACCAGACGTGCTGCAATCTCTATTTTCCAAATTAAACCAAAACGACATCAGCAAGCTAGATGCAGCTCAAGCTGTTCGCGACCTGAACATTGAGCTCGTTTTGACTGCACACCCAACAGAAATCACTCGTCGCACCATGATCAACAAGCTGGTGAAGATCAACGAGTGTCTGTCTAAATTAGAATTAAGCGACCTATCACACAAAGAGCGCGTGAAAACCGAGCGTCGCCTAGAGCAACTTATCGCTCAAGGTTGGCACTCTGATGTGATTCGTCAGCAACGCCCTACGCCACTCGATGAAGCGAAATGGGGCTTTGCGGTTGTAGAAAACTCGCTATGGGAAGCCGTGCCTGATTTCCTACGTGAAATGGATGGTCGACTTAAAGGCTACCTTGGTGAAGGCCTGCCGATTGATGCACGTCCAGTTCACTTCTCATCTTGGATGGGCGGTGACCGCGATGGTAACCCATTCGTAACGCACACTATTACCAAAGAGGTTCTGCGCCTATCTCGCTGGAAAGCGGCAGACCTTTACCTAGGCGATGTTAATGAGCTGATTACCGAACTGTCGATGACTAAGTGTAATGATGCGGTTCGTGAACTAGCCGGTGATGAACACGAAGCTTACCGTGCAATCCTGAAGAACCTACGCACTCTACTGAACAACACGCTAGAAGTGCTGGATGCAAAACTGCATGACACCGAGGTTCCGAAGAAAGAAACACTACAGAACATCGACCAACTTTGGACTCCGCTTTACGCCTGTTACCAATCGCTGCACGAATGTGGCATGGGCGTAATCGCAGACGGTTCTCTGCTTGATACTCTGCGCCGCTTAAAAGCATTCGGTGTGCACCTAGTACGTCTCGATGTTCGTCAAGAAAGTACTCGTCACTCAGATGTACTGTCTGAACTGACTCGCTACTTAGGCATTGGTGATTATGACCAATGGAGCGAGCAAGACAAGATTGCTTTCTTAACCAATGAATTGAGCTCTAAGCGTCCACTGCTTCCACGCGATTGGGAGCCATCTGAACAGGTCAAAGAGGTTTTAGACACCTGTAAGGTCATTGCTGCTCAACCTCGTGAAGCCTTCGGTGCTTACGTAATTTCAATGGCTCGCACTGCATCAGATGTACTGGCTGTTCACTTGCTACTGCAAGAATGTGGCTGCCCGTACCGCATGGACGTGTGTCCACTGTTCGAAACGCTAGACGACTTGAACAACTCAGAAGCAGTAATGAAACAGCTAATGAGCATCGACTTGTACCGTGGCTTCATCCAGAATCACCAAATGGTGATGATCGGATACTCTGACTCAGCGAAAGATGCGGGCGTAATGTCTGCAGGTTGGGCTCAATACGATGCAATGGATAAGCTAGTTAAGGTTTGTGATGAAGAAGGCATTGAACTGACTCTATTCCACGGTCGTGGCGGTACGGTTGGTCGTGGTGGTGCGCCAGCGCACGCAGCCCTTCTTTCTCAGCCACCGAAGAGCTTGAAAGGCGGCTTACGTGTAACTGAGCAAGGTGAAATGATCCGCTTTAAGCTTGGCTTACCAGACGTTGCGGTAAACAGCTTCAACCTTTACGCAAGTGCGATTCTAGAAGCGAACCTTCTGCCGCCACCAGAGCCAAAACAAGAGTGGCGTGACCTAATGGAAGTGCTGTCTCAAGTCTCTTGTGAGGCTTACCGTAACGTGGTTCGTGGCGAAGAGAAATTTGTTCCTTACTTCCGTCAAGCGACACCTGAACTGGAGCTAGGCAAACTGCCTCTTGGTTCTCGCCCTGCTAAGCGTAACCCGAACGGCGGCGTAGAAAGCCTACGTGCAATCCCATGGATCTTCTCTTGGAGCCAAAACCGTTTGGTACTTCCGGCATGGCTAGGCGCTGGTGAAGCGATTCAATACTCAGTAGACCAAGGGCATCAAGCCCTACTGGAAGAGATGTGTCGTGAATGGCCGTTCTTCTCTACCCGTCTAGGTATGTTGGAAATGGTGTACTCGAAGTGCAACATGGAAATCGCTAAGTACTACGACCAACGTCTTGTTGACGAAGAGCTATTACCGTTAGGTGAATTGCTGCGTGAACAGCTACAAAAAGATATCAAAGCAGTGCTGAATGTTGAGAACAACGAGAACCTAATGCAGAGCGACCCTTGGGGGCTTGAGTCGATTCGCCTACGTAACATCTACGTAGAGCCATTGAACATGCTTCAAGCTGAGCTGCTGTACCGTACTCGTAAGTGCGAAACACCACCAGCTGAGTTAGAAGAGGCGCTAATGGTGACTATTGCAGGCATTGCTGCAGGCATGCGAAACACCGGTTAATTAGTGATTTCTACTATAAGATAGACAAAAGGTCGCCTCGTGCGACCTTTTTATTTCAACAAAATGACCATGATGAGTTTTTTATCAGTTTTTTGGGTTATTTTATCCATGTATTCTACTTTATGCTTATTATTTAGATATACTACTGCTCCGCTGCGGAAACACTCAAAAATCATAATCTGCAGTACTTTGACCAATAAACTGGTCGACCTAGGTGATAAACGGCTTTGTAAGGTGACATAACCAACCCATGAGTTGGTACAACTTAAACATAACCAATATAACGTGCCACTAGAAGCACACTTGATGTTTAAGTATTTGTTTACTGTTTACCATTTGGATTTCAGACATGTCATTACCACACGTAATTTTAACCGTTCTAAGTACACGCGACGCTACTGGTTACGATATCACAAAAGAATTCTCTGCAAGCATCGGTTACTTCTGGAAAGCTAGCCATCAACAAGTTTACCGTGAGCTAAATAAAATGGCTCAGAACGAACAGGTAACTTGCGTGCTTGAACCTCAAGAAGGCAAACCTGATCGTAAAGTTTACTCTATCACCGATGCTGGCCGTAGTGCTCTGGGTGAATGGTTTGAACAGCCGACTGCACACCCAACGGTTCGTGACGAATTCTCAGCTAAGCTAATGGCTTGTGCTGTACAACCTTCTGACGCGTACCGTGTACAACTTTCTGAACTTGTAGAAGAATCTCGCAAATTGGTTTCTCATTACCGTGAAATCGAAGCGGCTTACTACGCAACACCAGCAACGCTAGACAAGCAAGCTCGTCTTGAGCGTCTAACGCTTCGTCGTAACCTACTTATCCGTGAAGCATGGATTGTATGGGCTGAAGAAGTACTGCTTGAGCTTGGTGCTATCGCTTAAGCAGAAGCTAGAAGCTGATAGAAAAATAAAAGGCTTGAACTCTTAGAGTCCAAGCCTTTTTTGTATCTGTAGGATTTGAATTAAACAGCGATGCTTTACAGGAGCTTAAGCTTTACTTAAAGCGCAGCAACTTGCGGACGAACACCTAACGTGTGGCAAAGTGCGTAAGTCATTTCTGCACGGTTTAGCGTGTAGAAGTGGAAGTCTTTCACACCTTCACGGCTCAGTGTACGAACCATATCAATCGCTTGGCTAGCACCAACAAGCTGACGAGTCGTTGGATCATCATCCAAGCCTTCAAATTGCTTCGCCATCCAGCCTGGTACTTTTACGTTATTCATCGCAGCAAAGCGAGACGCTTGCTTAAAGTTAGAAACTGGTAAGATACCCGGTACAATCTCAACATCAACGCCAGCCGCTACACAGCGGTCACGGAAACGTAGATAGCTCTCTACATCAAAGAAGAACTGAGTGATGGCACGGTTTGCACCGGCATCCACTTTACGTTTTAGGTTGATAAGATCTGATTGAGCGCTTTTCGCTTCAGGGTGAACCTCTGGGAATGCCGCCACTGAAATATCAAAGTCGTGACGAGATTTGAGTAGCTCAACGAGGTCAGATGCGTACATTTCTGGTGCACCACCACCTGGTGGAATATCACCACGCAGCGCAACAATGCTCTCAATGCCATTCGCCCAGTAATCGTCAGCAATTTGAACCAGCTCTTCGCGGCTCGCATCAATACACGTTAGGTGCGGCGCAGCAACTAGGCCTGTTTGGTTCTTGATTTCTTTGATGATTGAGTGGGTACGGTCACGCTCACCCGAGTTTGCACCGTAGGTCACTGATACAAATTTTGGTTGAAGCGTTTTAAGACGGTGAACAGAATTCCACAGGGTCTCTTCCATCTTTTCACTGCTTGGTGGAAAAAACTCAAATGACACATTGATGTTGTCAGAAAGCTCAGCGATATTCTGATTTAAAGCGTCGATATGACTAGCGTGTGTGTATCCCATCTTACTCTCCCTGTGGCAAAAGCAACCACTAAAATCTCAAATCCTCAAACGACGTTTAGACGTCTATATGTCCACAGAATGTATTGAATACGATTTAATGTCAACAGATCCATTATGAATTTTTTTCAAGTAGATCGTGAGTAAAACTCAAGTCGTTAGATGGGTCGCAAAGCAGAAATAAGGAAGAAAAAAGGCTGAGAAACACATCGTGCTTTCAGCCTTATTTATCTTAGTGAATAGTATGCTATTTAAGTACCATAGCAAATGATCTGAGTATTAGAACAGGCTCGACATTCGGTTCAAATCAGACTGAATTGCACCAGCCGTCACTTCGCGTCCAGCACCTGGGCCACGAATAACCAATGGGTTATCTTTGTACCATTTACTCTCAATCGCAAAGATATTGTCGCAAGGCAGCAAGTTCGCCAGAGCGTGCTCTTTCGATAACGCTTCAACACCTACGGTTGCTTTGCCGTTCTTCTCTAAACGCGCGACGTAACGTAATACCTTTTGCTGAGAATGCGCTTTCTCCAAACGCTCAGCCAACTCCTCACTCAGCACAGAAGCTTTGTCAAAGAAGTCATCCACCGATAGGTCTTGCAGCTCTTCAGGGACCAGTGATTCCACTTTTACGTTTTCAGGTTCGATATCTAAGCCCGACTCACGAGCCAGAATCACCAACTTACGCATCACGTCTGAACCATCGAGGTCAGCACGAGGGTCTGGTTCTGTCAGGCCTTGTTGCCATGCTAAATCCACCAGCTCGCTGAACGGCACCGTGCCATCAAACTGCTGGAACAACCAAGACAAAGTGCCTGAGAAGATACCCGACAGCGCAATAATGTCATCGCCACTTTCGCGCAGGTCACGTACCGTGTGGTTAATCGGTAAGCCTGCACCAACGGTCGCGTTGTACAACCAATGACGACTGATCTTAGCAAACGCATCTTGTACCTGATGGTAATACTCGCTTGATGCGGAGCCTGCCACCTTGTTCGCCGAGATCAAGTGAATGCCTTGCTGAGCAATCTGTAGATACTTTTCTGCAAGAGCTTGGCTGGCAGTAACATCCAAAACCACAGCTTCGTCGTAGCCCTGAATAGAGCCTAAACGCTCCAGCCAGTCGTTTCCATTGTTAGCAATCGCTTCGTCATCAAAGCGCTCACCGACAGAGGTTGCATCAATACCTTGGTCGTCGAACCAATAGGTTTGGCTATCAACCACAGCAACCAATTCAAAGTTCATTCCGCGACGCTTTTCGAGCTCAGCTTTTTGCTCAGCAAACAGGCTTAACCAGCTTGAACCAATGTTACCCTTACCACACAAGGCAATCGCAACACGCTTCTGCGCTTGGAATAGTTGAGAGTGAATGCCCTTCACTAGGCTCGATGTTTCACTCTTACGAATCACTGCCACTAAACTCAGACCAGAGTTCGCTTCAGAGATAAACTCAACCGATGAACTCTTTAGCTGCTGATAAAAACCGTAGCAGTGGTTCGGGTTCTTCGTTACGCCCGCACCTACAGCAGCAATAAGAGAGAAGCCCTCTTTCAGCTTAATCTCAGCTTCAATCGCGTGATCTTGCAGGTACTCTAGAGCGCCGCCAGCGATCTCTTCTGTATACGCGAGACGCAAGCAGTGTTGATCTGGTTCTAGCTCATAAGCCAGCGGCTCTAGTTGAGCACGCTTAAGCCCTTCAAGCACCTCACTTTCTAGACGGTCGAAATCGTGCCCGTGACCAAACGTCAGTTGCACAATCAGCACTTCATCCAGAGAGGTAATGATTTTTGCACCGCGACCCGATGCCAGAACACGCTCAATCTGAGTCGAACCAGATTCTGGCTGATAGCTGCAACGTAAGCTCAGATCCATCGCACTTTGCGCGACTGGCTGTAGTGTGCGGCTATGAAGCACAGGTGCGGCAAGACGAGCGAGTTCACTTGCTTCATCAAGACGAAGTAGAGGCAGTAAACACGCATCCGACACCAAGCGAGGGTCAGCACTGTATACGCCTGCTACATCACTCCAAATCGTTACGCGATCCACTTCAGCTAAAGCGCCAATCACGGTTGCTGAATAGTCTGAACCATTGCGACCAAGTAATACGGTTTCACCTTCAGTGTTTTGCGCCATAAAGCCGGTAATCACCACACGACAATGGGCATGTTGCGCTAACGCTTCTTTAATCAGAGGATAAGAACGAGCACGATCCACTTCAGGCTGAGCGCCCACTTCTGCACGTAAGAAAGCACGAGCATCTTGTGCGACTGCTTGTAAATCATGTTGGCACAACAAAGCAGCTAACAGACGTGAAGACCAAACTTCACCGTGACCTAGGACTTGTGCTTTTTGTGCTTCGCTTAGAGGAGCCGTTAGCTCGCCCAAAGCGGTAAATTCTTGTTGGATAGTCGCCGTAAGTTGCTCTGCAGGCTCACCTTCAAGCAGTGCTTCAATCAGTTCAAGCTGGAACTGGCGAAGGGTTTGTAGGCACTCATGAGCAATACGCCCATCTTTATCAAGCGCTTCTACAAACTCAATCAAACGGTTAGTGGTTTTGCCTGCTGCCGAAACAACCACTAAGTCTGTTGCTGATGAATACTCTCTAAGAATGTTGACCACGCGTAAGTAACACTCAGGGTCTGCTAAACTGCTACCACCAAATTTATGTAGCTGGCGAAAGGTTGCCATTGTTACCCCTCCCCTTCAGCGATAAAGCCTTGTGTTTTTTCAAACGCTTGCATGAGGTCATCAATCAAGTCTTCAGCATCTTCAAGGCCAACAGAAAGACGCAGCAACTGTTGAGAAACGCCCGCTTCTGCCAGTGCTTCTTCACCCATCGCACGGTGCGTCATCGACGCAGGGTGACAAATCAAGCTTTCAACACCGCCCAGCGACTCCGCCAAAGAGAACAGCTCTAACTTATCGACAAAGTACTTAAGCGCCTCGAATGAGCCCGCAAACTCAAAACTCAGCATTGAACCAAAGCCAGACTGCTGCTTCTTCGCGATATCATGACCTGGGTGTTCAGGAAGGCTTGGGTGGTAAATTGTACCAACGAGATCTTGCTGCTGCAGAGACGCCAGAATTTCACGTGAACTCTCTTCGTGAACTCGCATACGAGCACCTAACGTACGAATGCCACGTAGCGTCATGTAGCTATCAAATGGTGTGCCGGTCGCACCAATACAGTTACCCCACCATGCTAGCTCTTCAGCGTGCTCTTCTGTTTTAGTGATCACCACACCACCAATCACATCTGAATGTCCGTTGATATATTTAGTAGTTGAGTGGATAACAAAATCCGCACCCAACTCTAAAGGCTTTTGGAACACTGGTGTCAAAAATGTATTGTCGACAGCAACCAGAGCACCAACCTCTTTCGCTTTACGGCAAGTTTCTGCAATATCAACTACACGAACTAAAGGATTCGATGGTGTTTCAATTAAGATCAACTTTGGCGTAAGCGCGATCGCCGCATCCAGTGCCGCTTGATCCGATTGATCAACAAACAGAACTTTGAAGTCACCTTTTAGTGAGCGAGTGTTAAACAGACGGTAAGTACCACCATAGCAGTCGTGTGGTGCGACAATCAGATCATCACTGCCTAAGAAAGCGGAAACCCATAAGTTAAGTGCAGAAGTACCGCAGTTAGTAACCACTGCACCTTTGCCCGATTCAAGCTCAAACAGTGCCGTTTCTAATAAACCGCGGTTTGGGTTACCTGAACGGGTGTAATCGTACTTTGGCACTTCACCAAAAGCGGGAAACCCATAGTTAGTCGAAAGATAAATAGGTGGGACAACGGCATGGTGTTGCGTGTCTGACTCGATACCAGTACGTACTGCGATTGTTGCTGGCTTCCGGCTGCTCATAGGTGCTTCCTTACAAGTTTTGCGTCTGAGAGTCACAGCTGCTTGTCGGCATTTTGCGGCTGTGTTAGATATATGTTATTCACTTTACTTTCATAAACGTGAGACGTCAACACTTCTAGACGTCTATATGTCTTTGCTTATGGCGGTAAATCCCGCTAAAATCACCACTATTAATTTAATCTAACAACTAAAGTGATGAAGGTACGCAATGGCCGACTGGAATGGTGAATACATAAGCCCATATGCTGAGCATGGAAAGAAAAGCGAACAAGTAAAGAAGATTACAGTTTCTATCCCTTTAAAAGTGCTAAAGGTTCTTACTGACGAGCGTACTCGCCGCCAGATCAACAACCTGCGCCATGCAACAAACAGTGAGCTACTGTGTGAAGCTTTTCTACATGCGTACACAGGCCAACCACTGCCAACAGATGAAGACCTTCGTAAAGATCGTCCTGACGATATTCCTGCTGAAGTGAAAAAACTGATGACAGAGATGGGCATCGAGTTCGAAGCGTTTGACGAAGAATAACAATAACTCAGTCACTGCCTTCAATATTGATTCGCTTTAGCTGAATGTTCACATTACTGATTCGTCTTATCAGTATTCTGTGAATAAGAGACATAAAAAAAACCGACTCCAGATGAGTCGGTTTTTTATTATTTGTGCTCTATGGAGCAACCGCTATAACAAGCGACTACGCCATATGCTGTTATGCCATGTAGTTAGCAGGCATCTCGATACGCGCAACGCCAGATTCAACGGCCGCTTCTGCTACTGCTTTCGCTACGCGAGGAAGTAAACGTGGGTCCATTGGCTTAGGAATGATGTAACCCTTACCGAACTCAAGTGACGTCTCACCCGCTGCTTTTAATACTTCCGCTGGCACTTCTTCTTTCGCCAGTTCACGAATGGCTTTAACCGCTGCTAGCTTCATTTCGTCATTGATTTCGCTTGCACGCACATCAAGTGCACCACGGAAAATAAATGGGAAACAAAGTACGTTGTTTACTTGGTTAGGGTAATCACTGCGGCCTGTACCCATGATAAGGTCAGAACGAACTTCGTGAGCAAGCTCTGGCTTGATCTCTGGATCTGGGTTTGAACATGCAAATACAACTGGCTTATCAGCCATTAATGTTAGTGCTTCTGCCGGTAGCAGGTTAGGACCTGATACGCCCAAGAATAGATCAGCACCTTCGATAACATCTTCAAGCGTACGCTTATCTGTGTTGTTTGCGAATAGCTCTTTGTATTCATTCAGGTCGTCACGACGAGTGTGGATCACACCTTTACGGTCAAGCATGTAGATCTTCTCACGCTGAGCGCCACACTTAATCAGTAGCTCCATACAAGCAACCGCCGCTGCGCCAGCACCTAAACAAACGATCTTACACTCTTCAAGCTTCTTACCTTGAAGCTCGATCGCGTTCAGCATACCAGCTGCTGTTACGATCGCTGTACCGTGTTGGTCATCGTGGAATACAGGTACATCACAACGCTCAATCAGGCGACGTTCAATTTCAAAACAGTCTGGTGCTTTGATGTCTTCTAGGTTGATACCGCCGAATGTATCTGCGATGTTCGCAACTGTATCGACAAACTCATCGATTGTGCGGTGTTTTACTTCAATATCGATAGAATCTAAACCAGCGAAACGCTTAAACAGTAGCGCTTTACCTTCCATTACTGGTTTAGAAGCAATTGGACCAAGATTACCTAGGCCAAGAATCGCAGTACCGTTAGAGATAACTGCAACCATGTTGCCTTTACCTGTGTACTTATAAACGTTATCAACGTTCTGTGCGATCTCACGAACTGGCTCAGCCACGCCTGGGCTGTAAGCAAGTGCTAGGTCTTCTGCAGAGTTTGCAGGCTTCGTCAGCTCAATGGCAATTTTGCCTGGAATTGGGAACTCATGATAATCAAGAGCTTGCTGACGGAATTGTTCTTGAGGTGATAATTCTTGAGAGGATTGATCTTGGCGGCTGTCTTCAGACATAGGTGTAGGTTCCTAGGATATTATTATTTGGGGGATCTTGTTCATGTTAATGGATGTACTTCAAAGTTCCTAGGTGGTAAAAGCCTCTGTCTCATTAAAAAACGAGATTTCACTACTAATAAGACCAGTGAGCAGTTGAAATTACTATCGCTTGTTGAACTTTCGTGCGGATTTACAGTGGTGAGCGATAAGCCAAGAATGACCCGATAATATTCAGTTAAGCTGCTTATTGTTGAAGAGAGTGAAAGCTTGAGGTGAAAGTCTGTGTTTTATCGGATTTCAGGCAACAAAAAAGGACACCGAAGTGTCCTTTTTATGTCTAAATAGCGAGAATTACTTCTTGCTAGAAAGAGCACCGAAACGCTTGTTGAAGCGATCAACACGGCCGCCTGTATCTACGATACGTTGCTTACCAGTGTAGAACGGGTGACATTTGTCACATACGTCTAGGTGGATTGATTCTTTTGCTAGCGTTGAGTTGAACTCAAAAGTGTTGCCGCAAGAACAAGTAGCAGTAACTGCTTTGTATTCTGGGTGGATTCCAGCTTTCATGGGATAACCTCAAGTAGGCCGTGTCGCTATACGATTCTAAGCCGCACACCACACGTAGTTTAAAAAAGAAATAAAGACACCGCTCATCACTAAAGCGCGACGAAGCCATACCTTTAAGGCGCAGTATAGTAATGAATCTGTGAAGTAGGATCAACTGATTTGATACATTTTTCGCCAATATCGGCATTATTTCCTTTGCTGACTGTGATTCTTGGCTTGGCCCCAACCTCACCCGCTTCTCTGCCACATCACATTCAAACTGCTTCTCGAATTTAACCGCCTTATCCTTTAGACTGTTCGCTCTCGTCAATTCAGATAAAGCCGTCCCTTTATGCGTCCAATAATTGCCCGTGTGGCGCTGCCTGTTCCACTCGACAAGCAGTTCGATTACAAGATTCCAAACCACCTATTCCCGATTATTGGTGGTCGAGTCTCTGTGCCTTTTGGACGACAAACCTTAACTGGGATTGTCACGGCTCTGGTTAACGAATCAGAATTCGAGCTAGATAAGCTCAAGCCAATAAAAGCGCTATTGGATAACCAACCTGTTTGGCCTGAATCTGTCTACTCACTATTAATCTGGTGCAGTCAGTTCTATCAGTACCCTCTTGGCGAAACCTTTGCTAATGCCCTACCAAGTGCTTTACGCAAAGGCAAAGCAGCAGACTTCGCAACACTCGTCGAATGGCAGCTAACGCCATCAGGCCGCGACCAACTGATGCAAGGATTTGGTCGCGCCGTTAAGCAAGCCAAAGTGATGCACATGCTTGAGCACGGTCCCGTACCTCATCAAGAGTTCATTGATGAAGAAGTGGCTAGCGCCGTACTCAAGACGCTAGAAGAAAAAGGCTGGATTGAATCGGTTGAGAAAAAGCCGAAGCGCCAACCTTGGCCTGCCGACCTCGAAAACGACCAAGACAAACCTAAGCTCAATGAAGAGCAAGCCATAGCGATTGCAACAGTAAATAGTCAAAACAACTTTGGTTGCTTCCTTCTCGAAGGTGTCACAGGTTCAGGCAAGACGGAAGTCTACCTAAATATGATTAAGCCGATTCTCGACCAGGGTAAACAAGCGTTAGTGCTGGTACCAGAGATTGGCCTAACACCACAAACCATTAACCGCTTTAAGCGACGCTTTAATGTGCCTGTTGAGGTTATCCACTCAGGCCTAAACGATTCAGAACGCCTAAATGCGTGGTTATCGGCTCGCGATAAAATTGCCGGCATTGTGATTGGTACCCGTTCAGCTCTGTTCACGCCGTTTGCGGATTTGGGCATTATTATTGTCGATGAAGAGCACGATGCCTCTTATAAGCAGCAAGATAGCCTGCGCTACCATGCTCGAGATGTGGCGATCATGCGTGCGCACAAAGCGCAGATACCAGTGGTATTAGGCTCAGCAACCCCAGCTTTCGAAACACTGCACAACGCGCAAATAGGTAAGTACAGCCACCTGACTCTGACCTCACGTGCCGGTGTCGCGCTGCCAACCACCAATAAAGTGTTGGATGTAAAAGGTGAATACCTAGAAAGCGGCTTGTCTGCGTCACTCATTGCCGAGATGCAACGACACCTAAAATCTGGCAACCAAGTGATGTTGTTCCTCAACCGCCGAGGGTTTTCTCCGGCATTGATGTGTCACGATTGTGGTTGGACAGCCGAATGTAAGCGTTGTGATGCCTACTACACCTATCACCAATACAGTAATGAAATGCGCTGCCACCACTGTGGCTCGCAACAACATATTGTGCATAACTGCCAAGGCTGTGGTTCAGCAAACTTGGTTACGGTTGGTGTAGGTACCGAACAGTTGGAAGCACAACTGGGTCAGCTATTCCCGGAATACAAAACCATTCGTATTGACCGCGACAGCACTCGCCGTAAAGGCAGCCTAGAAAGCGCACTCGAATCGATTCGCAAAGGTGAGTACCAAATTCTTATTGGCACTCAGATGTTGGCTAAAGGTCACCACTTCCCTGACGTGACACTCGTGGCGTTATTAGATGTCGATGGCTCTTTATACAGCAGTGACTTCCGAGCCTCAGAACGTCTTGCTCAGCTGTTTATTCAAGTGGCAGGCCGCGCAGGCCGTGCGAGTAAGCCTGGTGAGGTGATCTTACAAACGCACCACCCAGAGCACGGATTACTGCAAGCACTGCTGCACAAAGACTATAACCACTTTGCTCAAACGGCCTTAGCGGAGCGTAAACAAGCGATGTTGCCACCTTACACCTTTATGACGCTGTTCAGAGCAGAAGCGAACGACACGCGCTTAGTGGAAGAGTTCTTACGTCAGGTACGTCATACACTGGAATCCCATCCACTGTTTGACCAATATTGCATGGTATTAGGGCCAACTCCTGCACCACTGGCTAAGCGAGCGGGTAAAGCTCGATGGCAGTTAATTCTGCAAACACAGACTCGCTCATTAATGCAGAAGCTATTAATGAGTGCCAAGCCAGCAATTAATATGTTACCCGCTGCGAAAAAAGTTCGTTGGTCACTCGATATTGAGCCGCAGGATTTGAGCTAAACCCCTTTGGGTTAAAACTAATGATAAGTTTGTTCACAAATATTTCATATTTCTCGTGAGCAAGTTCACACGAGTCATGCGATTTTTGTTAATCTAGCCGTAACTTTACGCAGATGAAACGAATAAAATATTGCAATAAAAAAAGTGTTAGCAACACTTTCATAATATCTATTCGATTACATTTATTATTCACGCCTTAGATACTTAGGCAACAAAGGAACTTAAAAGAGGGTTTAATTTATGGCGACAATGAAGGATGTTGCCCAGCTAGCAGGCGTCTCAACGGCTACCGTATCACGAGCTTTGATGAATCCTGAGAAAGTCTCAGTTTCGACTCGCAAACGAGTGGAAACAGCCGTACTTGAAGCTGGATACTCACCTAATACATTAGCTAGAAATTTACGTCGCAACGAATCAAAAACCATCATTACTATCGTTCCTGATATCTGTGACCCGTATTTCGCGGAAATCATTCGTGGTATCGAAGATGCTGCTGTAGAAAATGATTACCTTGTTCTACTAGGTGACAGCGGTCAACAGAAGAAACGTGAGTCTTCGTTTGTTAATCTCGTCTTCACCAAACAAGCGGACGGCATGTTACTACTAGGCACCGACCACCCATTCGATGTCAGTAAGTCTGAACAAAAGAACCTGCCTCCTATGGTAATGGCATGTGAGTTCGCTCCAGAACTTGAACTGCCTACAGTACACATCGATAACCTTACTTCTGCATTCGAAGCCGTGAACTACCTTGCTCAATTGGGTCATAAACGTATCGCTCAAATCTCCGGCCCAATGTCAGCAACCCTATGTAAGTTCCGTCAGCAAGGTTACCAACAAGCGCTGCGCCGTGCGGGCGTGTCAATGAACCCAGCCTACAGCACCGTCGGTGATTTTACGTTTGAAGCGGGAGCTCAAGCGGTTCGTCAACTGTTAGCGCTACCAGAGCAGCCAACCGCTATCTTCTGCCATAATGATGCAATGGCCATTGGTGCGATTCAAGAAGCGAAAAAACTCGGCTTACGAGTGCCTCAAGACCTATCCGTTGTTGGCTTTGATGATATCCAATTCGCGCAATACTGCGATCCACCGCTAACCACCATTTCTCAACCTCGTTATGAGATTGGACGCCAAGCAATGTTGATGATGCTAGACCTACTAAAAGGCAACGATGTGCAAGCAGGTTCGCGTCTACTAGAAGCCAGCTTAGTGGTTCGAGGCAGTACTGCACCACCTCGAATGTAAGTCTTCCAAATACCCATATAAATCTGCGGCACATTTTGATGTGCCGCTTCCATTTCTACACTATTATCCTCGCGCAATCTGGATTACCATGAGAGCAGAATTACCAACTACTGAATTGTCTTGTGGCTAATAGAGATTATGTGAAGCGTGGTCGTGGCACGAAAAAACCGACCAAAAAACAAGCCCCTCGCCGTAAACCATGGCGTAGTGGTCTTTTGGCGATCCTCCTTGTTGGCGGGTTTGGTTATGGACTTTACTTATTGAGTAATGATCCTGAGCCACCAGCACCGGCTCCAGTAGTGAGTAAACCAACACCGAAGCCAAAACCAGCCAAAGTGATTCCACCACCTCCAGAAGAGAAATGGGACTACGTTGAAACGCTGCCAAGTCGCGAAATCGAAGTAAAAGCCAAAGAGCAAGAGATCTCTAAGATCCCTTACATCATGCAATGTGGCGCTTACAAAACGTCAGCACAGGCAGAAGCACGTAAGTTGGATATCGCCTTCCAAGGTATCTCGAGTGAAATCCGTAAGAAAGATGGCAGCAGCTGGTACCGCGTGGTACTAGGACCATACAAGCTTAAGCGTGATGCAGAGCGAGACCGCCACAAGCTGCAGCGTGCTAAAATCGAGCCTTGCGCTATCTGGAAAGACACCGAATAATTCCAGTAAAGCAGTCGCAACAAAGACAAACAGCGAAAGCCTCCCATTGTGGAGGCTTTCTTTTATTCATCGCTTTTTCTATCTTCTTTCAAACTTACACCGATAAGTTGCACGACATCACTCGCGGTTCCTTGAATTATCCGAGCACCATCCTCATATACTTTTTATACCCAAAGATAAGAACATTAAGAGGCCCTACTCGTGACTACCATAGTATCTGTACGTCGTAATAATAAAGTCGTCATCGCGGGTGATGGACAAGTATCTCTAGGCAACACGGTAATGAAGGGTAATGCCCGTAAAGTGCGTCGCCTATACAATGATAAAGTACTGGCTGGTTTTGCTGGGGGTACCGCTGATGCTTTCACGCTATTCGAAAAATTTGAAAGCAAGCTGCAAATGCACCAAGGCCACCTGACCAAAGCTGCCGTTGAGCTAGCGAAGGATTGGCGTAGTGACCGTGCTCTACGTAAATTAGAAGCACTACTCGCGGTAGCTGACGAAACCGCTTCACTGATCATCACAGGTAACGGTGATGTTGTTCAACCAGAGAACGACCTAATCGCTATCGGTTCAGGCGGTAACTTCGCTCAAGCAGCGGCTACGGCACTATTAGAAAATACTGATTTAGATGCACGTGAAATCGCAGAAAAGTCGCTGAATATTGCTGGCGATATCTGTGTGTTCACCAACCATCACCACACTGTTGAAGAGCTAGAAAGCACTGTTGAACTGCCAAAGCCAGAATAACAAACGCTTCTACCCAAAACTTGTATCAACAGTGATTAAAGAATTAAGGAAAAACCATGTCTGAGATGACTCCTCGCGAAATTGTTCACGAACTCAATCGCCACATTATCGGTCAAGACAACGCTAAGCGTTCAGTTGCTATCGCACTGCGTAACCGCTGGCGTCGTATGCAGCTTGAAGAGAGCCTGCGTGTTGAAGTATCACCAAAAAACATTCTAATGATCGGCCCTACGGGTGTTGGTAAAACAGAGATTGCTCGCCGCCTAGCGAAGCTAGCAAATGCACCGTTCATCAAAGTAGAAGCGACTAAGTTCACCGAAGTTGGCTACGTAGGTAAAGAAGTTGAGACCATCATCCGCGACCTAACGGACGTTGCGATCAAAATGACGCACCAGCAAGCGATGAAGAAAGTGCAATTCCGCGCTGAAGAGCAAGCGGAAGAGCGCATTCTTGATGCCCTACTACCACCAGCTCGTGATGCTTGGGGTCAGAATGAGCAATCAAGCGAAGACACAACCTCTTCAAACACTCGCCAAATTTTCCGCAAAAAATTGCGCGAAGGTAAGCTAGACGACAAAGAGATCGAAGTCGATGTAGCAGCACCACAAATGGGCGTTGAAATCATGTCACCTCCAGGCATGGAAGAGATGACTAACCAGCTACAAGGTATGTTCCAAAACCTAGCTGGCGACACCAAGAAAAAGCGTAAGATGAAAATCAAAGACGCATTCAAAGCCCTAACGGAAGAAGAAGCCGCTAAGCTTGTGAACCAGGAAGAGCTGAAAGAAAACGCGATCTTCAACGCTGAAAACAACGGTATCGTATTCATCGATGAGATCGATAAAATCTGTAAGCGTGGCGACAGCTCAGGTCCAGACGTATCTCGTGAAGGCGTTCAACGTGACCTACTGCCTCTTATCGAGGGCAGCACAGTATCAACTAAGCACGGTATGGTGAAAACGGACCACATCCTATTCATCACATCAGGTGCATTCCAAGTGGCTAAGCCATCGGACTTAATCCCTGAGCTACAAGGTCGTCTACCAATTCGTGTAGAACTTGAAGCGCTTTCAGCGAATGACTTCAAACGCATCCTAACTGAGCCAAAAGCGTCTCTGACAGAGCAATACATTGCCCTAATGAAGACAGAAGGTGTGAACATTGAGTTTACTGAAGACGGCATCAACCAGATCGCTGATGCAGCATGGCGCGTAAACGAAACCACTGAGAACATCGGTGCACGTCGTCTACACACTGTGATGGAACGCCTGATGGATGAGATTTCATTCGATGCAACAGACAAAGCAGGCAGCACGCTCGTGATCGACCAAGCTTACGTAAACTCGAAGCTGGGTGAATTCGTTGAAGACGAAGACCTAAGCCGCTTCATCCTGTAGCACACGAAACTCCAACTTATTGCTCTATCTCAAAGAAATAGCAGCTAATAAGCGAATTCAAGGCCCACTTTCGAGTGGGCTTTTTATTACCTGAAAAATGGGCGTATACTCAAATCACCGCATGAAACCAATACTTACAATATAGGCGCCCTGCTAATCAAGGCGTCCTTACAACGAACTAGACTTACGATGAAACAATCTCTAATGATTTGGCTTGATGCCGCACGACCAAAAACTCTGCCTCTCGCACTCGTCTCTATTCTTACAGGAAGTAGTTTAGCGTTCGCCAACGATCAGTTCTCTTTATCGATCGCTCTGTTGGCCTTTTTAACCGCCACCCTATTACAGATTTTGTCGAACTTGGCGAATGACTACGGTGATGCCGTAAAGGGAACAGACAATGAAAACCGCTTAGGCCCAATGCGTGCCATGCAGTCGGGTGCGGTAACCGCCAAAACCATGAAGCAGGCGATCATCCTCAACATCGTGTTTACTGTGATTGCTGGTCTGATTCTGATTTTTCACGCCTTAACCTCGATTGAAAGCATTCTTTCTTTCATTGCGTTAGGTGTACTGGCCATTGTTGCCGCTATCGCTTACACAGTGGGTAATAAGCCTTATGGCTATATCGGCCTTGGCGACTTATCGGTATTTATCTTCTTTGGCTTATTAGGCGTTTCAGGTACTTACTTCCTACACACTGGTCATGTGGAACCAAGCCTCTTCCTTCCTGCGTTAGGCTGTGGATTGATGGCGGTTGCAGTACTTAATATCAACAACATGCGTGATATTGAAAACGACAGTGAATGTGGCAAACGCACAATGGCGGTTCGCCTTGGACAACGCAAAGCCAAACATTACCACTTTGCGCTACTTGGGTTAGCACTGGTCTCTTTTGCTATCTACCTACTGATTCAAGAGAAACCGGTCTGGATCAGCCTGCCATTTTTGTTGAGTATTGTGATTGTCTACAAGCATGGCAAGGCCGTTTGGGAAACCGAAAAACCAGCTCAAATAGCACCTATGATGCCTGTGATTGTGAAATGCTCGCTGGTTACTAACCTATTGTTTGCAGGGGTTGTCGTAGCTCAAACTCTATTGAGTTAATTAAGACTAATCATTGCAAAGGGATCAAGCACCGATATACTCAAAGTAAGCTCATTGTTCAAAAGGTATACTAATGGAATACAACACTTCAGCACTGTGCGACATATATTTGGATCAAGTTGATGTCGTGGAGCCAATGTTCAGCAACTTTGGTGGACGTGCCTCTTTCGCAGGACAAATCACGACATTAAAGTGCTTTGAAGACAACGCTCTGATCCGCTCGGTATTAGAGCAAGATGGTCTAGGGCGTGTGTTGTTAATCGATGGCGGCGGCTCACTGCGTAAAGCGCTGATCGATGCTGAAATGGCCCTACTTGCCGAAGACAATGAGTGGGAAGGTATTGTGGTATATGGCTGCGTTCGCGAAGTCGATGAGCTGGAAGACATGAACCTAGGCATTCAAGCACTGGCTTCTATTCCTGTTGGAGCAAGCCAAGATGGTGTCGGTGAGCTAGACGTACCTGTTAACTTTGGTAGCGTGACCTTCTTACCGGAAGATTACCTCTACGCCGATAACACGGGCATTATTCTTTCAGCCGAACCTTTAGACGTTGAGCTTGATCTCGATGCTGATGAAGAAGAAGTCGAGTAGTTCTAGCTCTTCATAAATCACTCACAATAACCAAGAGCACAAACAAAAACGCCCGCTACTGAGTAGCGGGCGTTTTTTTAAATCTGAAGAGTGAATTACTCTACTTCATCCATTTTACCAAGAAGGTTACGGATGCGATCTTGCCATGCTGAATGCTCTTCTTGCATCTGCTGAGTTTTTTGCTCTAACTCGTGACGGCTTGCTTTAAGCTCACCAGCTTCAGTTGCTAGTGCTTGTTTCTCTTCTTTAAGCTCTTCCACTTCCATTTGAAGAAGTGCAATCGTATCTACTGCTGTTTGAATTTTTGCTTCTAGTTGCTCTAGTACTTCAAAAGACATTCTGGCCTACCTTTAAGTTATCCATTTGATGGTGAAGGTTCACTCCACTTATTTCCCCATTCTACTCAGCAGAGCAAGGATAAACACTCAATATATTCGATATTTTGCGCCATTCGATGAAAAAAACAGCGCTTTTTACCGAATATTGACGTTAATTCTTACAGTCACACTCGCAAGTCAATTATTTTGATGAATATTAGTAGTTTTTCACTGCTCATTGATCAAAAGCAATCTCCAAAAAGCAAAAAGGCAAACGTTTCCTTTTGGATATGGTAAAATCCGCCGCGAAATTTCTATTCCCCCTTTGAAAATTTTGGAGTCCGCATGAAACGCGATTTAGCAATGTCATTCTCTCGTGTCACAGAAGGTGCTGCACTGGCTGGTTACAAGTGGCTTGGCCGTGGCGACAAAAACGCTGCAGATGGCGCTGCTGTAGAAGTCATGCGTAGCCTACTCAACAAAACCGAAATCAGCGGTGAGATTGTTATTGGTGAAGGTGAAATCGATGATGCACCTATGCTTTATATCGGCGAAAACGTAGGTGTAGGCGGCGACGCTGTCGACATCGCTGTTGACCCAATTGAAGGGACACGCATGACAGCAATGGGCCAATCAAATGCATTGGCAGTATTGGCTGCAGGCGAAAAAGGCAGCTTCCTTAAAGCGCCTGATATGTACATGGAAAAGTTAGTTGTAGGCCCGGGCGCGAAAGGCGTTATCAACCTAGAGCTACCACTGAAAGAAAACCTAGAAAACACTGCCAAGGCACTAGGTAAAACACTGGATACACTGGTTGTTACGACACTGGCTAAACCACGTCACGACCAAGTGATTGCAGAGATGCAAGCGATGGGCGTTCGTGTTTTCGCAGTGCCAGACGGTGATGTTGCAGCTTCTATCCTAACCTGTATGCCAGACAGCGAAGTAGACGTAATGTACTGCATCGGCGGCGCACCTGAAGGTGTAGTTTCTGCCGCAGTAATTCGCGCGCTAGACGGTGACATGCACGGTCGTCTTCTGCCTCGTCACGAAGTGAAAGGCGATACAGAAGAGAACCGTAAACATGGTGAACTTGAGCTAGAGCGTTGTGCTGAAATGGGCGTAACCGCTGGTATCGTGTTAAAGATGGAAGACATGGCTCGCAGCGACAACGTTGTATTCTCAGCAACGGGCATCACTAAGGGTGACCTGCTAGAAGGCATTTCTCGTCAAGGCAATATCGCGACCACCGAAACGCTACTTATCCGTGGCCGCTGCCGCACGATTCGCCGCATCAAATCAATCCACTACCTAGAGCGTAAAGATCCTGAAGTAGTTGGTCACATCCTGTAATCCTCATATCGAGTGAAACAGAATATTCAAAGGCTGATACCAAGTATCAGCCTTTTGTTTTATTGCCCTGTCAGGTTCTCACCATTGCGATTGATAGGTCAGTAACTGTCAAAATAGTAAATGGTTTGCTTTATAAACACCTTGCCTCATAATAGTAAGGTTCATGAGGTAGGGATAGTATGAAAACAAGCGACAAAATCTTACAGACCATTAAGCGTCAAGGCGCGGTAACGGCCAAACAGCTGTCAGAAGAGTTTGGCATGACGACAATGGGTGCAAGGCAACATCTGCAAAGCCTGGAAGATGATGGCATTCTCGCGTTTCATGATGTCAAAGTGAAAGTCGGTCGTCCGACTCGTCACTGGTCTCTTACTCAGCACGGCCATAGTCAGTTTTCAGACCGTCATGGTGAACTTACGATTCAAGTCATTGATGCCGTAGAGAATCTATTCGGAAAAGAAGGCTTAGCTAAAGTCGCTGCCGAGCGTGAACAACACACCTTAAAACAGTATCAATCTGCCCTGTCTGATTGTGAAAATCTAATCAGTAAGCTGGAAAAGCTCACCCAACTTCGTGAAGAAGAGGGCTACATGGCAGAACTGAAAGAACACGACGATCACTACATCTTGATTGAAAACCACTGCCCTATTTGTAAGGCTGCGACTCGTTGCCCGAGCTTGTGTCAATCTGAGCTCAACGTGTTCACCGAGCTACTAAAAGATGAGTGCCACGTCAGCCGAACTGAGCATATTATTGCTGGCGAACGACGCTGTACCTACACCCTAGTACCTGTCGCCACTGCTTAACGCTAAGTGATTGATCTTGTCTCAATATTGAGAAATCAAAAGATCGAACAAAATTTATACAGAAATCTTTCTTAAGCTTAAAGCATATGAAACATGCTTAATGCTAAGGAAGGAATGATGGCACATCCACAACCAGAGCAGAAACTGCCTCCTTTTGATGAACTGGTTCAACTTGCTCAAAACGATCCCAAAGCATTCAACCAATTCAAACACGATATGTGTGAACAGATGATCTGCTCCGCTTCTGAAAGTATGCAAGGCAGACTTCGAGCTCAGCAAAGCCATCTCGATTTAGTCGTCAGCCGTTGTAAAAATCCTCACCACGTCAATGTCGTGTTGATGCAAGAGCTGCGCTGCCAGGTTTGCAAGTTCCAAGACGCGCTCCAAGGGCACTGTACCTTAGAAGAGCCTCAGCCTGAAAATGTGGTTCCATTCAGACCTAACACTGAACCCAAAATGTACTAGATCAGACAGCTCCAGAAAGCAAAAAGGGAGCCTAATGCTCCCTTTATATTAACTGCTGAAAACTCTTATACTGGATCTTCACCGTAATCGTTGCGGCCTTCTGTGCCTTTCAACAAACCACATTCAATCAAAATCCATAAACCACACACTAATGCTGCAACCGTTGCCACCATGTGCATTGGTGATACCGAGTCCGCCGATGTTGCAGCGACAGGCGAAGCTAAACGCCCTAATACTAGCGGTACATTCAGTAGTAACCAGTAGTTAGACTTGTTACGGTCATGCCAACGCTTAGCGGTCACCGCTAAGTCTGGGATTACGAGTAGCAACAAGAAGATTGGCAGTAAAATATAGGAGTAGGCAGGAAACAGTGCCGAAATCCCAGAAGCAAAACCCGTGATCGCGACATAGTAGAAAATGTTCCACATCCAGTAAGTCTTACGACCAATTCTCCCTTTGAAAGAGAGCAGTAAATCTTTCATCGACATCTAAAAATACTCAAAAATTAATACACTACCAAAAAGTTAGCAGCAAATACTTTATTACACGAATCAGTTAATCACTTTCTGAAAACAACTTTTGTCCATATCGCGAATATTAACCGTTAGGCTTCGAACATGGCTCGCCTGTTCTTGTAAGATTTGCATTAACGAACGTGACAATTCCCGTTTCTGTTCTTCGGTACGCCCAGAAAGTAATTCAAAGCTGATATGAATAAAGTCCACACTGTCCTCTTCATCACCCACTAGCCAGTTATGACAACGTAGAGAGCGTGATTTCACAGACGGAATATCAAGCAAGCCACAGTTTAATGTAACTTGATGAAGATCTTCTAGTAAACCTTGGATATTCACTCGCTCGTCCACTGAATTTGAGTACTCTAGAACTAGATTTGGCATTATTACTTCCTATTGTTAACGCAAACGTTTGTCCCTTAATACCAACTAACGATGAAAAATCCGAGAAGTTAGCTATTATTCTGTCTGTCGGATCACTGATATACGATCGTTATCTACTCTGACCAATCGATAAGATCCCATAAAGACATGACCACAATCATGATCTAACGCGTTTTATCTGTTATATTCTTACGAAGATTTTTTACATTAATTGATTAAATACGGAGATATTCCTATGCGTCGTCCTGTAGTGATGGGTAACTGGAAACTTAACGGTAGCAAAGCAATGGTAACTGAGCTGCTAACTGGTCTTAACGCTGAACTTGAAGGCGTTGAAGGTGTAGACGTAGCAGTAGCTCCACCAGCACTTTACATCGATCTAGCTGAGCGTCTAATCGCTGAAGGCGGTAACAAAATCATCCTAGGTGCTCAAAACACTGACCTAAACAACAGCGGTGCTTTCACTGGCGACATGTCTCCAGAAATGCTGAAAGACTTCGGTGCAACTCACATCATCATCGGTCACTCTGAGCGTCGTGAATACCACAACGAATCAGATGAGTTCATCGCTAAGAAATTCAAATTCCTACAAGAGAACGGCCTGAAGCCAGTTTTCTGTATCGGTGAATCTGACGAGCAAAACGAAGCAGGCGAAACTGAAGCAGTATGTGCACGTCAAATCAACGCAGTTATCGACGCTTACGGTGTTGAAGCTCTAAACGGCGCAATCATCGCTTACGAACCAATCTGGGCTATCGGTACTGGTAAAGCAGCAACAGCTGAAGATGCACAACGCATCCACGCTTCTATCCGTGCAATGATCGCTGAAAAAGACGCAGCAGTAGCTGAGCAAGTAATCATCCAATACGGTGGTTCTGTTAAGCCTGAAAACGCTGAAGCTTACTTCGCACAACCAGACATCGATGGTGCTCTAGTTGGCGGCGCAGCTCTAAACGCAGCTGGTTTCGCAGCTATCGCTAAAGCAGCAGCTAAAGCAAAAGCTTAATTTAGACATCACGGTTTAAATTGAATGAAAGGTCAACTTAGGTTGGCCTTTTTTATTGTCTATCATTTCTCAAGCCTAATAAGCAGGCATAAAAAAACCGCTGATAAATCAGCGGTTTTTAAATTCGTTAAGCTTACGCTAGGCGTTGCTTAGAATAACTCTTCTGCTACGCGGAACAGCTCAGAACGGTCTGGGTTCTGCATGTTCTCGATACAGTCGATGATGTCGTGGTGAACAAGCTCTTCTTTCTCGATACCAACACAACGACCACCGTGGCCTTCTTGTAGAAGATGAACAGCGTAGTTACCCATGCGAGAAGCAAGGACACGGTCAAACGCAGTAGGACGACCACCACGTTGGATGTGACCAAGAACCGTTGCACGAGTTTCACGACCCGTTGCAGCTTCGATCTCTTTCGCCAGTTCGTTCGCGTCCATCATTAGCTCAGTTAGAGCGATGATTGCGTGCTTCTTGCCTTTAGCAATGCCATCTTGGATGTTGCCGATTAGCTGCTCTTTATCTAGGCCAGTCTCTGGAGTGATGATGTACTCACAGCCACCTGCGATTGCTGACATAAGCGTAAGGTCACCACAGTGACGGCCCATGATTTCAACAATAGAAATACGTTGGTGAGAAGAAGACGTGTCACGTAGACGGTCGATTGAATCGATAACAGTGTTAAGCGCTGTTAGGTAACCGATTGTGTAGTCAGTACCTGCGATATCGTTATCAATTGTGCCTGGAAGACCGATACATGGGTAACCCATTTCAGTCAGCTTCTTAGCACCCATGTAAGAACCGTCACCACCGATAACAACAAGTGCTTCGATACCGTGCTCTTTAAGGTTCTCGATGCCTTTCTCACGAACAGCAACGTCTTTGAATTCAGGGAAACGTGCAGAACCTAAGAAAGTACCACCACGGTTGATCACATCAGATACGCTTGAACGGTCAAGCTTCTCGATACGGTTTTCAACAAGGCCTTGGTAGCCATCGTAAATACCGTAAACTTCAATGCCAACTGATAACGCGGTACGAACTACGCCGCGAACTGCTGCGTTCATACCCGGAGCGTCACCACCACTGGTCAAAACACCGATCTTCTTAATCATGCTCACCCTCGATTTTTGGGAATCTATTATTCAATTCTTGTTCTTGCTGATTGTATATCAACAAGATTTTAAATCTATATTTGTGCGTTATGTTACATTTCCTCAACAGGAATAGCACTTAAATCGCGTAAAATTATGTAACATTTCTACTTCTGTAAGAGTATTACAGTTTTACTCAGTAACTTTGTTGATTCACATCAGAATCAACATTAATTGTTACTAAGGTGGTTTTTGAATCACCAAAGCGTTCGCAATTTCTACTCACTCTAGTTCAAAAGCCACCCACTTACCATTTGCTGCCTAGTTTTCGTGCTCATTACCACGAATGAAACTTTTGTTGTTTCTCTGGCCCAAACACCACCGAATACGGATCTTGATGAATTAATACATCAGCATCAGGGAACACAGAGATAAGCTTAGCCTCTACTTCATCAGAAATGCGATGCGCTTCAATAAGTGGCATCTCATCTTCAAGTTCTAAGTGCAATTGAATGAAGCGAATTGGCCCCGAACGACGCGTTCGTAATTGATGTACACCCAACACGCCTTCGATGCTCAACGATGCCTCTTTAATCTGTTTTAGCTCTTCATCCGGTAGCTTATGATCAAGCAGAGATTGAATCGCTTCCATCGCCATTTGATAAGCACTGTAAAGAATGTAGATGCCGATACCCACCGCGAATACAGAGTCCGCTTGGCCAATGCCAAACCAGCTCAATGCTAGGGCCAGCATGATGGCCGCGTTCATATAAAGGTCAGATTGATAGTGTAGTGAATCCGCGGCAATCGCCTGGCTGCCTGTTTTCTTGACCACGTGTTTTTGGAATCGAACCAGGCCAAACGTCATCATTATCGCAAACAAGCTGACGTAAATACCGATTTCCGGCGAGTTGAGCTCATGAGGTCTAAAGAAACGCTCGACACCATTAAGAATGAGGAAACAAGCCGAGCCTGAGATAAACATCGCTTGTGCTAATGCAGCGAGTGATTCTGCCTTACCATGACCAAAGGTATGTTCTTTGTCGGCAGGCTGAAGAGAATAGCGAACAACCAATAAGTTAACGACCGAAGCGGCGATATCCAACATTGAATCGACTACGGAAGCCAACAGACTCACCGAACCTGTCACCCACCAAGCTGCGACTTTTACTATCAACAAAATAGTGGCGATGGTGGTCGCTGCCCAAGCGGCCAGCGTAACTAAACGTGCGTATTCTTGTTTCATAACTTGGCTATAAAGTGACTAATAGCACAAAGTATAACCTGCAAATAATCAATTGAATATGACAGCCATGATGTAAGACATTCATTTTAAGAGATCAAAAAAAGCGGCACACGGCCGCTTTTTTCTAAATACTTTCATTCAAAGCTGCTTAATCAAGCTCGAATTACTTGTCTTTGTTCATGCGTTTTTCCATTTTTTCAGCACACTTAGTCATGCGCTCTTGTTGGATTTCTTTCAGTTGAGTTTTTTGCTCAGCCGTTAGTACGCTCATCATTTCATGTTGCTTCTTCAACATTGCCACGCGACGCTCAGTTTGCTTCTCAACCATTTGGCTTGCTAGATCATTTGCCGCTGCTTCATCGAAGTTGTCAGCTAGTACCAACGCTTGAACTTTCTCGTGGTGCGCTTTCATTTGCGCCATTTTATCTGACTTGTTGCCCGCGTGTTTTGCTTTCATCTCAGCACGGTTCGCTTCACGCATCTCTTTTAACTGTTCTTTTTGTGCGTCAGTTAGGTCTAGTTGACGCATCACTTTCTTGTCGAAGCCACCACATTTACCGTGCATGCCTTTGTGGTCGCCCTTGTCACCGCCGCCAAATGCGTACGCACTTGCTGTACCTAACATAAGTGGAAGTGCCGCAGCTGCTAGTACAAGTTTCTTCGTCATTTTCATAATTGTTGCCTCAATTCGGTATAATAAGTCATGTATTGCGTCTGTATCTCAGCGCTTGAATATAGATTAGTCTTTCCCTCGTAAAGTGACGTTTAGAAAGCGTAAAGAATCGTAAAGAGTGAAAGCTGACGAATAATTAGCAGTATTATTAACCTGTAACTAACCGATTAAGGCTTTCCCATGGCGAACATTCTTCTTATTGATGACGACACTGAGCTAACGAGCTTACTTAAAGACATTCTTAGCTTTGAGGGCTTCACCGTTTCTGAAGCCAATGATGGCTACGCAGGGCTCGAAGCGGTCAATGATGAGATCGATTTGATTCTTTTGGATGTAATGATGCCGCGTCTGAATGGCATGGAAACACTCAAAAAGCTAAGAGAACATTGGGAAACGCCTGTGTTGATGCTGACGGCGAAAGGGGAAGAGATCGACCGTGTTATCGGCCTGGAGCTTGGTGCGGATGATTACTTACCAAAGCCGTTTAGCGACCGCGAATTACTCGCACGTATTCGCGCCATCTTGCGCCGTACGCAAACCACGAGTACTCCAAAAGCCGCCAGCGATAGGATCCAATATCAAGACATTGAGGTCTTCCCGGGTAAGCAAGAAGCTTACTGTAATGGTCAGCTCATCGACCTTACTACCACCGAGTTTGCTCTATTGAGTCATCTGATTCAAAACCCGGGTCAAGTGATCACCAAGGAAGCGTTAAGCTTAGATGTATTGGGCAAAAGGCTTGCAGCATTTGACCGTGCGATAGACATGCACATCTCTAACCTACGTAAAAAGATTCCAGAACGTAGCGACGGTAAATCACGCATCAAAACCTTGCGTGGTCGTGGCTACCTATTGGTAGAGGAGGATTAATGCGCATCCCTAAAATCACTAGCTTATATGGACGTATCTTTGCCATCTTTTGGTTCACCATGTTACTGGTGCTTTTATCCGTACTCTCGCTACCACATCTCGACCCGCGAGTAGCGCGCGATGTGCCCGCCGATCACCTCAATAAATTAGAACGTATCGCCAAGGCTACAGAGAAACGCTACGCCAAAGAGCCTAATCTCGGCAAAATTGTCTTTCAACTTGAAGCACCACGCAGCCGCAAAGACTCTCGTGCACGTATCTATCTGACCGATCTTGAAGGTGCCGTTCTGACCTCGAAAAGACATTCAGACTACAAACTTAAGGCGATTCGCAACTTTGTAACCTCAATTGATAACCCAGAAGTGCCAAAACAGAAGCTTTACGGGCACTACATGGTTGCCGGCCCTGTACCAATAAAGTTAGCAGGTGAAGAGCTGCTGATGTACGCCGGAGTAAAATGGAACCAACCACCGCCGTTCTTGCTTAGACTATTTGATAGACCACTGCAGCTGTTGCTTGCTGTGATGCTAGCCAGTACCCCACTATTACTTTGGTTAGCTTGGGCACTCAGCCAGCCAGCTCGCCGACTTGAGCGTGCTGCACAACGTGTAGCGAAAGGCGAGTTCGAGGTCGATCCAACCCTTGAAAAAGGCACATCAGAATTCAGACAAGCGGGTGAAAGCTTTAACCAAATGGTTGAGGCGGTAAACCAGATGATCTCAGGGCAACAGCGCTTGCTTTCTGATATCTCACACGAGCTACGTTCGCCTTTAACACGGCTTCGTATGGCCAACGCACTGGCGATTCGTAAGCAAGGAGAGAGCCCAGAGCTCGAGCGTATTGATACAGAAGCGCAACGCTTAGAACAGATGATCAGTGAACTACTGACCCTCTCACGCATGCAGGTTGATAGCCACATTACTCGTGAAGTTCAGCCGATATCTAGCTTGTGGGAAGAAATCTTAAAAGACGCGCAGTTTGAAGCAGAACAGATGGGTAAAGAGCTGACATTCTCAGAAATCCCTGAGCGTTCAATTTCAGGTAATCCTAAGCTACTGATGAGTGCCTTAGACAACATTACGCGCAACGCCATTTACTACGGTAAAGACCAAGTCGATGTGCAATTCCATGTAGTGCAAGATCAGCTGACCATTTGCGTCAATGACAACGGTGATGGCGTGCCTGATGATGAGCTCGACTCTATCTTCAGACCTTTCTACCGTGTTTCTACCGCTCGTGACCGTAATTCTGGCGGCACAGGGCTTGGGCTGACCATTACCGAGAGTGCGATTCGTCAACATAGCGGAACGATTACCGCGAGCCGCAGTAAACTCGGTGGATTACAGCTCGAAATTACTCTGCCTATCCTGCCACTGTAATACCCCCACAAAGATCACAGTTGATAATGATTGTTATTATCATTATGGTAAATCCTCTAATTAAGGAGGATTTACCATGTCTCACATTTTCCCTGAACTGCCCTACGCCTACGATGCTCTAGAACCCTACATCGATGCAAAAACGATGGAAGTGCACTACAGCAAGCACCATAGAACTTACTATGACAAGTTTGTCGCTGCGGTGTCTGGTAGCGAGCTTGAACAGCAATCTCTCACTGAAATCTTCGCTAATATTTCTCAACACAGCCCCGCCGTGCGCAACAATGGTGGCGGCTACTACAACCATATTTTGTATTGGAACTGTATGTCTCAAGACGGTGGCGGAGAGCCGACAGGCGAGCTTGGTGAAGCGATTAAAAGCACATTCGGAGATTTCACAACATTCCAAGATCAGTTCGCTCAAGCCGCTATTAATACCTTCGGCTCTGGCTTCGCTTGGTTAGTCGTAGAAGAAGGACAACTGAAGATCATCTCAACCTCAAACCAAGACAATCCTTGGATGGATACGGTGGCCAGCAACGGTGAACCGATACTTGCGTTAGATGTGTGGGAACATGCCTACTACATCAGCTATCAAAACCGCCGACCTGACTACATCAACGCTTGGTGGAACGTAGTCAACTGGAGCGCAGTATCAGAAAACTACGCGCAGGCACTCTCCAACCAAGCCTAAGTGGATGGTGGCAAACTGTACTCACACAGCTTGCCACCGTATACTCTGGCTATCTTTGATTACTCTTGTGAACCAACATGTTTGATATCGCTCTATACGAACCTGAAATTGCACCCAATACGGGTAACATCATCCGCCTATGTGCCAACTGCGGCGCAAACCTGCATTTAATTGAACCACTTGGCTTTGATTTTGAAGAGAAGAAAGTTCGTCGTGCTGGCTTGGATTACCACGACCTAGCGCGAGTGAAACGTCACAAGAACCTAGAAGCTTTTATTGAGTATCTAGAGAACGAACGTGAAGGTGACTACCGTATCTTTGCGTGTACCACCAAGACCACAGGTCATCACGTGGATGCCAAGTTCCAACAAGGTGATGTGTTGATGTTCGGCCCTGAGACACGCGGCCTACCTGCTGAGTTCATCGAAAGCATGCCGATGGAACAACGTATTCGTATTCCAATGATGCCAGACGCACGCAGCCTGAACCTATCCAATGCTGTAGCAATCATCGCATTTGAAGCATGGCGACAAATGGGCTTTGAAGGCGCGGTATAACCAACCCCTTAAACACCTATTATCCGTAATCGCTAATACGCAATAAAAAAGGCTCTTACCATTATCTCTTTCTTACGAAGGATAAAGGTAAGAGCCTTTTCAGTTGTTGTCTTTCTATCCAAGTAAAAGGGTTAGTTTAAGCGGTTACGATCGTTATCGTCGTCTTTCTTCTCAAACTCACCTTCAAAGGTGTTGCCGCCTTTTGATTGGTCAAATGGGTCGCGGTTAAATGGATCATCTCCAAATGGACTCTGACCAAAACCAGCTTGTCCGCCAGCGTGGAAACCGCCAGACATGTTTTTAACGACCATTTTTTCCATCATTTTCTTAGCAATCATGGCTCTTGGTGCTGGCAACAATACCAACATACCCAGAGCGTCTGTCATAAAGCCTGGAGTCAACAGCAGTACGCCAGCCACCGCCAGCATCACACCTTCAAGGATCTGCTGTGCCGGCATCTCGCCTTGCTGTAGTCGACCTTGAACAGACATCAGTGTTTGAATGCCTTGGCTACGAACCAGCGATGCTCCGACAAATGCCGTGATCAAAACCAATGCAATAGTTGGCCACAATCCTAAGAAGCCACCAACTTGAATAAATAGCCCAATCTCAATGATGGGTACGAAGATAAATAGTAATAATAAGATAGGAAACACACGCCCTCCTTTGTTACTTTCAGTTTACGCTGAAAGGTCTACCAATCTCAAATTTATCCTGTAAATAAGCGTGTTTATTGACCCAAATTAACTTTGCAAAATATTGACTAAACAAAAGCGAAAAAGGTGATCAACTTACTATTTTTATGCGCTAGGTACAGTATCATGTGCCACATAAGTCAGGACGGATTTATCAGCCCAATATTCTAGCGAACGGAGTATTTGCACACAGAATAGGCTAATAACTAACTATATAATCAGAATTATTCTCTAAGGATCCTGTTATGGCTACTCTATCAGAAGCACAAGTTGATGCTCCTCAAGCTACTCGTCTCGAAGAAGATCTTTTAGGTCAACGTCATGTTCCGGCTGATGCTTACTACGGCATCCACACTCTACGCGCAGTTGAAAACTTCAACATCTCAAATGTAACGATCTCAGATGTACCTGAATTCGTTCGCGGTATGGTGATGACAAAAAAAGCAGCGGCTTTAGCAAACAAAGAGTTAGGTGTAATTCCTAGCGAAGTGGCTAAATACATCATCCAAGCTTGTGACCTCATTCTAGACACTGGTAAGTGTATGGATCAGTTCCCATCGGACGTTTTCCAAGGTGGTGCTGGTACTTCTGTAAACATGAACGCGAATGAAGTGGTTGCGAACGTGGCACTTGAGCTTATGGGCAAAGAAAAAGGCCAATATGAGTTCATCAACCCGAACGACCATGTAAACCGCAGCCAATCAACTAACTGTGCTTACCCAACTGGCTTCCGTATCTCTGTTTACAACAGCGTACTAAAACTGATCGATGCGATTGAATACCTTAAAGGTGCATTCGAGCTTAAGAGCCAAGAATTCAACAACATTTTGAAGATGGGTCGTACTCAACTTCAAGATGCAGTTCCAATGACGGTTGGCCAAGAGTTCCACGCTTGGGCGGTAACCATCAATGAAGAAATCAAAAACCTAGAATACACATCTAAGCTACTGCTTGAAGTTAACCTAGGCGCAACAGCTATCGGTACTGGTCTGAACGCAGCACCTGGTTACCAAGGCCTAGCAGTGAAACACCTAGCTGAAGTAACTGGTCTAGAGTGTGTTCCAGCAGAAGACTTAATCGAAGCAACGTCTGACTGTGGCGCATACGTGATGACGCACGGCGCACTTAAGCGCCTAGCAGTTAAGCTATCTAAGATCTGTAACGACTTGCGTCTGCTTTCTTCAGGTCCACGTACTGGTTTGAACGAGCTAAACCTACCTGAACTGCAAGCAGGTTCTTCAATCATGCCTGCTAAAGTAAACCCAGTTGTACCTGAAGTAGTAAACCAAGTTTGCTTCAAAGTTCTAGGTAACGACAACACGGTTTCTTTCGCTGCGGAAGGTGGTCAACTTCAACTAAACGTAATGGAACCTGTTATTGCACAAAGCATGTTTGAGTCGCTAGACATCCTAACTAACGCTTGTGTGAACCTACGCGACAAATGTGTAGACGGCATTACGGTAAACAAAGAAGTATGTGAAGCGCACGTATTTAACTCTATCGGTATCGTCACTTACCTAAACCCATACATTGGCCACCATGAGGGTGACATTGTTGGTAAGATCTGTGCAGAAACAGGTAAGAGTGTTCGTGATGTGGTTCTAGAGCGCGGTTTATTGACCGAAGAAGAACTTGATGACATTTTCTCTGTTGAAAATTTGAAGCATCCTCAGTATAAAGCGAAACGCTACGAGTAAAACTCGCGAGACAGGGCTCCAAACGGAGCCCTTTTTTAGGCTCCAATACGGTTAACCCTGTTTATTTTGTGGTTTTCTGTGTGTTGCACTTTTGCTTAATTGAATCTAAACCATAGAACTATTATCTGAACATTCGAACAACGAGTGGTCACATAATAAAATCTAAATGAGGTGTTAATTATGATTGCAGTAGAACTGTTTATCGTCCTGCTCTTTATCTTCTTAGGGGCCAGAATTGGCGGCATCGGTATCGGCTTTGCCGGTGGTGCTGGTGTTATTGCTCTTTCACTTATTCTTGGCGTTCCAACAAGCCAATCTTTCATCCCAATCGATGTCATCTTGATCATCATGTCAGTTATCACTGCAATCGCTGCAATGCAGGTTGCTGGCGGTATGGACTGGTTGGTACAAATTGCAGAAAACTTTTTGCGTAAACACCCAGAACGCATCACCTTTTACGCGCCAATCGTGACCTTTTTAATGACACTAATGGCGGGTACTGGTCATACAGCATTCTCAACTCTGCCCGTTATTGCGGAAGTAGCGAAAGGCCAAGGTGTGCGTCCTTCTCGCCCACTATCTATTGCTGTTGTTGCTTCTCAAATTGCTATCACGGCTTCGCCAATCTCAGCAGCGGTTGTGGCTTTCGCAGCAATGCTTGCACCATTTGGTGTTGATTACCTAACACTATTGATGGTTTGTATCCCAACAACCTTCATCGCTTGTATGGTTGGCGCGATTGTCGCGAATTACATGGGTAGCGAACTGAAAGATGATCCTGTTTACCAAGAACGTCTAGAGAAAGGCCTAATCAAACTAGCGACAGATGAGAAACGCGAGATCCTGCCAACAGCGAAGAAAGCAACTTACATCTTCCTAGCAGCAATTGGCTTCGTGGTTTGTTACGCAGCGGCTATCTCTAGCTCTGTTGGCCTAATCGAAAACCCTGCACTAGGTCGTAACGAAGCGATCATGTCGGTAATGTTGGCAGCAGCAGCGGCAATCGTAATGTTCACTAAAATCGATGCAGCGAAAATTTCTTCAGCACCGACATTCCGCTCTGGTATGACGGCGTGTGTCTGTGTACTTGGTGTGGCTTGGTTAGGTTCTACGTTTGTAAACGCTCACGTTGCTGAAATCAAAGACGTTGCAGGTGCACTACTGGCTGACTACCCATGGATGCTGGCTCTTGTTCTGTTCTTCGCTTCTATGCTGCTTTACTCTCAAGGCGCAACAACGGTTGCATTAATGCCAGCAGCACTAGCAATTGGCGTAGCACCACTAACAGCCGTTGCTTCTTTCGCTGCGGTAAGTGCACTGTTCGTTCTTCCAACTTACCCTACGCTACTGGCTGCAGTTGAGATGGATGACACAGGCTCAACGCGTATCGGTAACCTAGTATTCAACCACCCGTTCTTCATTCCAGGTGTGGTTACAATCAGTACTGCCGTAGCACTAGGCTTCGCATTCGGTGGTCTGTTTATCTAAAAACCACTGATGATATGACTCTAAAAGGAAGCTTCGGCTTCCTTTTTTGTTTGTGGGTTAATGTGATTTTTGATGCCCGTCAAATAACCATGACAAACTTTAAAACTCGCTCAAAAATAAAGTTTGAATAAAATTCCAAGACTATCCAACCCATTCACCATCGATACCTATCAAATCAACCCTCCCCTATTTACCAACTAACCAAACCGAATATTAATCCAAGCTAATTAACCAAAAAACCTTACGATTTTTCTCACATTTTTTAGCCCTTTTACTGGCCACTATTTTTGTGAACAGCACCAAACTTAAATGATTAAGTAAAGAATAAAATAACCGCAGCTAAATTAAATACAACTTCATCTGGATTAGTAAATATCAAATAACTTTAATTTAAAGCCCGCAAATTTATATCGTTGGGTAATTTATAAGTCTCAGTGTATTTACAGTCTATAAATCATTAGTCGCTAATTCACATCACTTTTATTTAAGATGATGTAAGGAGATAGCCATGACAACTCAAACGATACCAAGCGAGAAAAAAAAGGGCGGCTTCTTTGCCAACTTTAAATTCCCTTCTGCTTATACCATTCTATTTATTTTAATTGCATTCGTTGCTCTACTGACCTGGATTGTTCCAGCGGGCCAATACGACCGAGCAATGAATGAAGAATTAGGCCGAGAAGTGCCGGTAACCGGAACCTATCAAGCAGTTGAAGGTAACCCTCAGGGCGTGATTGACGTACTGTTAGCGCCGATTGACGGCTTCTACGACCACAATAGCTATGAAGCGGCTGCAATTGACGTTTCTCTGTTCATTCTGATCATTGGTGGCTTCTTAGGGCTAGTTACCAAGACTGGTGCAATTGATGCTGGTATAGAACGCGTCACCGCGCGCCTCGAAGGGCGAGAAGAGTTGATGATACCAATACTGATGGCACTGTTTGCCGCTGGCGGTACTGTCTATGGCATGGCGGAAGAGTCACTCCCATTCTATACGCTTCTTGTACCTGTCATGATGGCGGCTCGCTTTGACCCTCTAGTGGCAGCAGCGACTGTACTTCTGGGCGCTGGCATAGGGGTGCTAGGTTCCACCATTAACCCGTTCGCAACGGTTATCGCTGCTAACGCCTCTGGCATCCCATTTACCGACGGTATCGTGCTACGTGTAGCAATGTTGATTATTGGTTGGGGTATCTGTGTCGCTTACGTCATGCGTTACGCAAGAATGGTGCAAGCTGATCCAAGCAAGTCGATTGTGTATGACAAGTACGAAGAAAACAAAGCGCACTTCCTTGGTAACTCAAGCGGAGAAAAACTGGAATTCACTGCAACTCGTAAGCTGATTCTGACTATTTTTGGTGGCTCATTCGCAGTAATGATTTACGGCGTATCCGTTGCTGGATGGTGGATGGCAGAGATCTCAGCAATGTTCTTAGCGGCGACCATCATTGTCGGTATTGTGGCTCGCATGAGCGAAGAAGAGTTTACCTCAAGCTTCATTGACGGTGCACGTGACCTGCTCGGTGTAGCGCTAATCATAGGTATTGCGCGTGGTATTGTGGTGGTGATGGACCGCGGTATGATCACCGATACGATTCTGTTCTCTGCAGAGCAGATGGTCACCGGGCTCTCATCCGTTATCTTTATTAACGTGATGTTCTTCCTAGAGATTCTACTGTCATTCTTAGTGCCATCGACATCTGGCCTAGCGGTACTGACCATGCCTATCATGGCGCCATTGGCTGACTTTGCAGGCGTTGGCAGAGACCTTGTTATCACCGCTTACCAATCGGCTTCAGGCTTAGTAAACCTCATTACCCCAACCTCTGCTGTGGTAATGGGTGGCTTGGCGATAGCTCGTGTACCTTACGTACGCTGGGTGAAGTGGGTCATGCCATTAGTTGGTATCTTAACGGTGTTCTGCATCATCGTACTGAGTATTGGTGCGCTTATCTAGGCATCTCTTCAACAAACATACTCCCATTCAAAGCCGCTTCCATAGCGGCTTTTTTAGCTCTATCGCTCGCTCAGCCAGTTTTGTCATCACAGCAGACCATAGCGAACTCACCAATTCCCTAGAAGCCCCATATCAACACTCCAACTCATCTGCAAACATCAGAGGCGGAGCTAACAATACAGCGCATTATTTACCAAAGAGATATATGGCAAAATATTTAGTCATTTATTAGCGCTAATTATATTTAACGTTTTATCAAAAGTAACAGTAAAAGATAAGCAAACGCCTAAAACTAATTAAAAACCCCTTCATAAGTCCTATTTTAAAATGTGACCTCAATAACTTTATACGAATTTAATTTGTTAACAGATAATTAATTCCACATTCAAAATTAAATATATAAATAAAAACACTGCATACTTCCACTTTAAGCTCACTTTTATCAATTAAAGTATATTGCATATAAACCCCTACTATTTGGAGTTTACTAACCTGGATTAGAAAAACATGAATAATATTCCCAAAGGATTAACTATTTAGAAGCAATAGATGATAGTCCAAAGTGCATAAAATTTGTTAAAACCCTTATTTTTAAAGGGCTGCGGGATAAAAAATGATTTGTGATAGATCTCTAAGAATACCTGAGCAGCAGGCGTAATATTAATTCCAGACAAGAGATATGAATAAATAATTCATTCTTCTCAACTGAAAATAAATAATTACTCTTAGCAATAAAAGTAATTCAAATATATAAGAGAGAGACGATCATGAGTAAGTTCTATGTAGGTTCTGAAATAGGTCAATTGCGTCGTGTTCTAGTTCATCGCCCAAGACGCGCACTGACTCACTTAACACCATCTAACTGTCACGATTTGCTGTTTGATGACGTACTGGCTGTTGAGCGTGCAGGTAAAGAGCATGACGTATTCACTCAAACACTGCGTGATCAGGGTGTTGAAGTTCTTCTTCTTACTGACCTACTAGCAGATACGCTAGCCGTGCCAGAAGCGAAAGATTGGCTACTGAACTGCCAAGTGTCTGATTACCGCTTGGGTAAAACTTTTGCTAACGACGTACGCTGCTACTTGGGTGACTTACCAAACCTAGAGCTTGCAAAAATCCTAACCGGCGGTCTGTCTTACGCTGAAATGCCTATGAAGTCTTCTTCAATGATGCAAGGCATGTTCACACCAACCGACTTCATTATTGAGCCTTTACCAAACCACCTATTTACTCGCGACACCTCTTGCTGGGTTTACGGTGGTGTATCGATCAACCCAATGGCGAAACCAGCACGTCAACGCGAAACCAACCACGTGCGTGCGATTTACCGCTGGCACCCAACTTTCGCAGGCCAAGACTTCATTAAATACTTCGGCGATGAAGAGAGCATCAACTACGACAACTCAACGATTGAAGGTGGTGACGTTCTGGTTATTGGCCGCGGCACAGTGCTTATCGGTATGTCGGAGCGTACCACGCCACAAGGTGTCGAGCATTTAGCGTCGAGCCTGTTCAAACACGGTCAAGCGAAGCAAGTTATCGCTATGCAGCTACCAAAACACCGCTCTTGCATGCACCTAGACACGGTAATGACACATATGAACGAAGATACGTTCTCTGTTTACCCTGAAGTGGTGAGTAAAGATGTGAAGTGCTGGAACCTAACCGGCGATGAGTCTGGTGCCGTGAAAGTGAAAGAAGAAGGCTACTTCGTTACCGCTATCGAAAAAGCACTGGGCGTAGACAAGCTAAACCTGATCACCACTGGTGGTGACAACTTCCATGCAGAACGTGAGCAGTGGAACGATGCAAACAACGTACTGACCGTTAAACCTGGTGTCGTTGTTGGCTACGAAGGTAACACCTACACCAACGAGAAATACGACAAAGCTGGCATCACAGTACTGCCAATTCCTGGAGACGAGCTTGGTCGTGGCCGCGGTGGCGCACGTTGCATGAGCTGCCCAATCGAGCGTGATGGTATCTAATCACTAAGACGAAACGGCCAAGTTGAAGCACTCAAATAACCTCAACTTGGCCACAATGAGAGAACACAATTATGACGAAACAAACTGTTGTTGTTGCACTCGGTGGTAACGCCCTACTTCGTCGCGGTGAGCCGTTAGAAGCTGACGTTCAGCGCCGCAATATTGAAACGGCGGTGAAAACCATCTCGGAAATCGCCAAAGAGTACAACGTGGTGTTAGTGCACGGTAATGGCCCACAAGTTGGCTTACTTGCTCTGCAAGGTTTGGAATACAAAAAAGTAAATCCATACCCACTGGATGTATTGGGCAGCGAAACTCAAGGCATGATCGGTTACATGCTGATGCAAGAGTTCAAAAACTATCTGCCAAACCGCAACATCTCATGCATGTTGACCCAAATGACGGTTGATCCAAACGATCCTGCATTTGCCGATCCAACCAAACCAATCGGCCCAATCTACGAAGAAGCAGAAGCGCGTGAATTGGCAGAGAAGTTCCACTGGATCGTAAAACCAGACGGCCAGCACTTCCGTCGTGTAGTGCCAAGCCCAAGACCAACCGGCATCGTTGAACATGAAGCAATCACCCAGCTTATCGAAGCGGGTCACCTAGTGATCTGTACTGGCGGTGGCGGCATTCCAGTGAAAAAAGAGCATGGCAAATTGGTTGGTGTCGAAGCGGTTATCGACAAAGACATGTCTGCCGCTTTCCTAGCGAAACAATTGAATGCCGATGCACTACTGATTCTGACCGACGCAGACGCGGTTTACCTAGATTGGGGCAAGCCGACTCAACACGCACTGCGCAGCACTACACCAGGTGAACTAGCGAAGTTTGAATTTGATGCCGGCTCGATGGGACCAAAAATTGAAGCATCGTGCGAATTCATCCAACAAGGCGGCAAAGTCGTCGGTATCGGTGCGCTCGAAGATGGTTTGCAAATTCTGCAAGGCCAAGCGGGTACCAACATCACCAAAGATTAACCCACTCGCGAGCTTTTCAAAGCTTGCGAGAAAACTGAATCACCGTTTGAACTGAAATTAATACACAAAAATTGAATCGCGCTTTCTTGAATTTTCTTTCCCTGTAACAGGAAAGCGCCTAAATCTAAGAAGGAATACATCATGGCTTTTAACCTACGCAATCGTAACTTCCTAAAACTACTAGATTTCACTCCACGCGAAATTCAACACTTGTTAGATCTTTCAATGGAGCTTAAAAAAGCGAAGTACAACGGTTACGAACAGCCAAAACTAACTGGCAAAAACATCGCACTTATCTTTGAGAAAACCTCAACTCGTACTCGCTGTGCATTCGAAGTAGCAGCATTCGACCAAGGTGCTCGCGTCTCTTACTTAGGCCCATCTGGTTCTCAAATTGGCCACAAAGAATCGATGAAAGATACCGCTCGCGTTCTTGGCCGTATGTACGATGGCATTGAATACCGCGGCTTCGGTCAAGAGATTGTTGAAGAGTTAGGCGCTTACGCTGGTGTACCTGTATGGAATGGTCTGACTGACGAGTTCCACCCAACTCAAATCTTGGCAGACTTCCTGACCATGACCGAATACGGCCGTGGCAAACAGCTGCATGAAATCAAGTTTGCTTATCTAGGCGATGCTCGCAACAACATGGGTAACTCTCTAATGGTTGGCGCAGCGAAAATGGGCATGGACATTCGCCTTGTTGCTCCTAAGCAATTCTGGCCAGAAGAAGGGCTATTGGCTCAATGTCGTGAAATCGCAGAGCACACTGGCGGCAAAATCACCCTAACTGAAGATGTTCAAGAAGGCGTGCAAGGTTGTGACTTCCTATACACCGACGTTTGGGTATCGATGGGTGAAGCGAAAGAAGCATGGGCTGAGCGCATTAACCTAATGATGCCTTACCAAGTGAACATGGAAATGCTCAAAGCAACAGGCAACCCACACGTTAAATTCATGCACTGTCTGCCAGCTTTCCATGGCGAAGATACCACGGTAGGCAAACAGCTTGCGGCTGAATATCCACAGCTAAAAGACGGTGTGGAAGTGACTGATGAAGTTGTCGAGTCTGAATACTCTATCGTGTTCGATGAAGCTGAAAACCGCATGCACACCATCAAAGCTGTGATGGTTGCTACGCTAGGCAGTTAACAAACGAAACAGTTAATAAAACATAGAAGCAGAGCACTCTCTTATTTACATACAAGTCGATAAGTTGAGTGCAATAACAGGGAAATGCGGGTGGCGTGCATGGGAATTTCCCCTTGGATAAAACCCGCATTTTTTTTCATTCGTTTGAAAAGATTATTGCCGAAAAAAGTCGAAGTTCCTCAGCCCCAACAAAGGCTTAAAAAGAAGTGAAAATGCAGGCCAATTTGGCATAAATATCCATTAAATGAATACTTTACGGAAAGCATTGCATGGCCTTTTTATCTGAGTATAATCCTCCGCAATTTGTCTAAAGAGAGCAAAAAATGAACCGCAATTCTGTCGCACATAATTGTCAAACTACACGCCAAAGAGTGGCGTTGGTGTCATTTTTATTTTGCTCTATTGATCGTTTCGAAGCCTCCTATTTTTAGGGGGCTTTTTTTTGTCCGCAATTTGACTGTATGCATAGAAAAAGGAAGACCCGTTATGGCGCATTCGTTATTTAACAAGCACATCATCTCCATTCCAGAGCTCTCTCGTGATGAACTGGAGCTTATCGTCGATACTGCAGCAAGACTCAAAGCAGAGCCAAATCCAGAACTGCTAAAAAATAAGGTAGTGGCGAGCTGCTTCTTTGAGCCGTCAACTCGAACTCGCCTTTCATTTGAAACCGCAGTTCAACGTCTAGGTGGCACGGTCATCGGTTTTGATAATGGCGGTAACACATCGCTGGCTAAGAAAGGTGAAACACTTGCCGATTCAGTGCAGGTGATTTCTTCTTACGTTGACGCCTTTGTGATGCGCCACCCACAAGAAGGCGCGGCACGTTTAGCCTCTGAATTTTCTAACGGTGTTCCGGTGGTGAATGGCGGCGACGGTGCCAACCAACATCCAACTCAAACCCTACTTGACCTGTTCTCGATTTACGAAACGCAAGGCACACTCGACAACCTCAATGTGGCGTTCGTCGGCGACCTTAAATATGGCCGAACCGTGCACTCGCTGACGCAAGCACTATCAAAATTCAATAACGTACGTTTCTTCTTTATCGCTCCAGAAGTATTAGCAATGCCGGATTACATCTGTGAAGAACTGGAAGAGATGGGCATTCAATACAGCACCCACAGCAGTATTGAAGAAGTGGTACCGGAACTGGATGTGCTGTACATGACTCGCGTACAGAAAGAACGCTTTGATGCGTCAGAGTACGCACACATGAAATCGGCTTACATCCTCACTGCCGACACATTGAAAGACGCTCGTCAAAACATGAAGGTGCTTCACCCACTGCCACGCATCGACGAGATCACCACCGACGTTGATAAAACACCACACGCTTACTACTTCGAGCAAGCTGAAAATGGTGTATACGCTCGCGAAGCCCTATTAGCCCTAGTTCTAAACGACACTTTATAAGCAGGAGACTCAGTCATGGTTAAACAAACTCAGCTACAAGTAGAAGCGATCCGTAACGGCAGCGTCATTGACCACATCCCTGCTCACCTAGGTATCAAAATCCTCAAGCTGTTCAAGATGCACAAAACCGAACAGCGCATCACCATGGGATTAAACCTGCCATCGTCCGCACTGGGGCACAAAGACCTGATCAAGATTGAGAACATCTTTCTAACCAAAGAACAGGCGAACCAATTGGCTCTGTATGCGCCACAGGCAACGGTCAATCAGATTGAAGAGTACAAGGTAGTGAACAAACTGACGCTTGTACTGCCAGAGCAAATCAACAGCGTCTTCTCATGTCCAAATAGCAACTGTATTTCACACGGTGAACCCGTTGAAAGTAGCTTTAAAGTACAGCTAAAACAGGAAAATGTGCAGCTAAAATGCCATTACTGTGAAAAAGTATTCTCTCGCGAGATCATGAGTGAAATTCGCTAGCCCTTATCTTCATTAACACCAAGGTTAAAACCTTTAAAAATACATGGATATTTATTCCCAATGCGGAATAAATATCCACTCCTCATAAGAATAAAGCACCAAAATACAAGCAAATAACCAGAATTTTGTTTGGTGATCGCCTTCAAAAAGATAACTATCCTTTAGTGGTAGACTAAATGAATAGATGATCATACATCTCGCATACCCGCCCTTCTTTACTTCAGGATTCGTCGGTAAGCCCTAATTAACAAATCGTACTCTACGGCTTTGGGAGTGCGCACGACGCTACGGACAAGCGGTATCACTGTTGACCTTAAGGAGTTGTTCATGAACCCGATCACTGAGCACGGTTGCTTGTATTCAGCTGAAGATAAAACACTGACTGCAGCGTGCAAACGCTTACTACAACAACAAAGCTTCTCAACCCAAAACCAGCTGCGCGAAAAGCTGGTCGAGATCGGCTATACCGGTATTAGCCAATCGACAGTATCTCGTATTTTGTCACAGCTCGGCGTAGTCAAAATCCAGAATGCCTGTGGTAAAAAAGTCTACTGCATTACGGTTGAAAGCGCGCCTGTACGTGTCGATGCGTCCATCTCTTCGCAAATCGAATTAATCACTCATAACCAAGCTATGGTGATAGTTAAAACCCACCCAGGTTGTGCACAGTTAGTTGCAAGATTAGTCGATATCGACCCGCATACTGAGATTATCGGTACTGTTGGTGGCAACGACACCGTGTTAATTATTCCAAAAGACACAACCAACATCGATGCTTGCGAGCAAGTCGTAAAAGCACGCTTAGGTGTGGCTTAAATGGGTTACTGGCAAGGGCTCCCTATGCCTGCTGCAAGGCTGACCCTATCTCGATTACCTAAGAAAGTGGATTTCCCGCCCTAAGGGATATTTGCTAGCCAATGAAACTAATAGCAAACTATTACGGTCTGATTGAGTTAAGATACCCATAACTCCATTAAATGACTAAATAGTATGCGACGACTTGCCACATTACTTTTTGTTTGTATTTCCCTGTTCACCCAGCCTGCGTGGGCGCTTTTTGGAAATGACAACGCCGAGCCAAGCTTCGGAGGCAATAACAACGGTTTTGTTCCTGTAGACCAAGCTTTCCCTTTCAATTACTACCAGCAAGACGGCAAGGTGCTTCTCGACTGGCAGGTAAAAGAAGGCTACTACCTCTATCAACATAGCCTCTCTTTTAGCGGCCAAAATCTCGCTATCGGTAATGTTGAGTTAGAAGATGGTAAGCCACATCAAGATGAATTCTTTGGTGAGGTGAGTGTTTATACTCAGCCGCTATTCGTACAAGTTCCCCTACAAAGTTACCAAGATGGCTCGCAGCTGATCGTTAAGTATCAAGGCTGTGCTGAGGCTGGCTTCTGCTACCCCCCAGAAACTCGCATCATCGACATTGCACCGTTTGAAGCGACGGGTTCAAGCGACACTGCTGCTAAAACTACCAGTAACCAAGCGAACACCTCACCACAAGTTGCTTCTCCAAAAGCAGATGTGGCAAATAACACAACACCACAATCAAGCGCACCTGTTTCAAAAGAAGCGAGCCTAGCCGATAAACTCGGTGACAGTTGGTGGACCCCATTACTGTTCTTGGCGCTCGGTGTTGGCTTAGCCTTCACACCGTGTGTTCTGCCTATGTATCCAATCCTAACGGGCATCGTGTTAGGTGGTGGCAAGCTCAGCCAAGGTCGCGCGTTGATGTTGTCCTTCATCTACGTGCAAGGTATGGCGCTCACCTACACACTACTAGGTTTAGTGGTTGCGTCTGCGGGTATGCAATTTCAAGCTGCGATGCAACATCCTTACGTGTTGATTGCGTTGAGCGTTCTGTTCGTAGCGTTAGCGATGTCGATGTTTGGCGTGTATAACCTACAACTGCCGAGCAGTGTCCAAACCTGGCTCAACAACCAAAGCAACAAACAGCAAGGCGGCAATACCTTGGGCGTATTCGCGATGGGTGCTATCTCTGGCTTGGTGTGTTCACCATGCACCACCGCTCCACTCTCGGGTGCGCTGCTGTATGTTGCTCAAAGTGGCGACCTATTTACCGGTGCGATTGCTCTGTATGCATTAGCTATGGGTATGGGCATTCCGCTAATCTTGGTTGCGGTATTTGGCAATAAGCTACTGCCAAAAGCAGGCAGCTGGATGGATAAAGTGAAGGTCGTATTCGGCTTTATCTTGTTGGCAGCACCTATCTTCCTACTAGAGCGCATTATCCCTGAATTATGGGCAACCGTGCTTTGGTCTGCCCTTGGCTTCATCGCCTTCGGTTGGCTTTACCATAGCAAGAATGCATTGCCATTCGGTGGTTGGAAGCAGAGCGCTGTGGGCATCATCGCAATGCTTGGTCTGTTTGCTTCTGCTCAACCTGCACTAAATTACTGGTTTGCAGAAAAGAGCGTTGTAGTGGAACAACAGATCCAGTTTGCTCGTATCAACACCGTTGAAGAGCTTGAAATCCAGCTCATCGAAGCGAAGAAACTAGGCAAGCCAGTGATGCTCGACTTCTACGCTGATTGGTGTGTGGCGTGTAAAGAGTTTGAGAAGTACACCTTCCATCAAGCAGACGTCGAGAACAAGCTGTCTGACTTCGTGTTACTTCAAGCAGACGTGACTCGAAACATGCCCCAAGACATTGAATTGCTGAAGCAGTTGCAGGTACTTGGCTTACCAACCATTGAGTTCTGGGATAGCGAGGGTAACCATGTTCCAAATGCTCGTGTGACTGGTTTTATGCCTGCCGATGTATTCTTAAAACACATGCAAGACCACCAGCTATAACGGCAACATTGGTCTGAATGTAACATCAGACAAAGCCGCACCGCACCTCATAACGAGATGGCAGTGCGGCTTTTTTGTGATTATAGGAAACACTTTCCAAGAACAGGGATAAAAGTCGATATGGTTCAGACTTTTAATGCATAGATATTGTCCACATACTCAATCAGGATGATAATAAATATTAACTAAATTGTTAAAAGTATGGACGTCATGGACTCGACCTACACCATCATCATTGCTGATGACCACCCTCTCTTCCGCAACGCCCTATTTCAGTCGGTTCATATGGCGATCAGCGGTGCGAACCTACTTGAGGCCGACTCTCTCGACGCGTTACTGACTCTGCTTAAAAAAGAAGATGAACCCGACCTACTGCTGCTCGACCTGAAAATGCCGGGAGCCAATGGAATGTCTGGTCTGATTCAACTTCGTGCGGAATACCCGGATCTACCGATTGTCGTGATCTCAGCGAGTGAAGACGCTAGCGTGGTCACTCAAGTGAAAAGCCATGGTGCATTTGGCTTTATTCCAAAGTCGAGTGACATGCGTGAATTGGTAAGTGCACTGAATCAAGTGCTGAATGGCGACCCGTTCTTCCCTGAAGGGCTGATCACTAACAATGCGGCTTGTAGCGACCTTGCGGAAAAAATTGCCACACTGACGCCACAACAATATAAGGTGCTAGGAATGCTTTCCGACGGACTGCTGAACAAGCAAATCGCCTATGAATTGAATGTTTCGGAAGCGACCATCAAGGCGCACATGACAGCCATCTTCCGTAAACTGGATGTAAAGAACCGAACTCAAGCGGTTATCTTACTGCAAGAAGTCCATAATTAAGCGCCACTGATATCCTCTTCTAAAGTCGTCTTAGGCAAACATAAACCCAGCTTGACGACTTTATGATCCTCTATCTCTGCAACCACCCAATTGATGTCATGCCACTCGAAGCTATCACCCAATACTGGATGAGGGCCAAGTTCGCGTTCAGCCAGTTGTTTTAGCGTCATCTCACGCTCTTCTTCAGAACCAAGCTCGATGCCATAACAGTCACTCACCGCAGCAATCGACAAGCCAACCTCTAGGAAGAAATCACCAAAGAATCGCGCAGCCTCTTCAGCCTCAGGCGCTTCACTGAACAACTCACTTAAGCTATCTAAGTCTTTGTCTTGACCAAGCACACAAAGAATATCGTTCGCTTCCAATACTGTACTGCCCGATGGATGAAGCAAGACGTCCTGTCGAAACAGTGCGGTAATACGTGTTCCTTCCGGCATCGATAAGCGCTTAAGCGGCTCACCGACACACCACTTCTCTTCTTTCAACTTGTAGACAAACATCTCCCACTCACTGGTCGGGTAGATCTCGATACCAGTGCGTGAAACAGGTGTCGGCGTTGGAGGCAGCGTCACTTGAGCCAATCTCGCGACTTTCATTAAGCTGCCGCCTTGAACAATCAGCGACACCATAACCACGAAGAAGGCGATATTGAAATACAGCTGAGCATTAGGCAGGCCAGCCATCATCGGGAACACCGCCAAAATGATCGGCACCGCGCCACGTAACCCAACCCAAGAAACAAACCAACGCTCCTTGGTGGTAAAGCTTCTAAACGGTAGCAAGCCCAACCAAACAGACAGTGGGCGTGCAAACAAAATCATACCGAAAGCCAATGCTAGCGCAGGCAGAGCAATATCCATCAGTGTCGATGGCGTCACCAGTAAACCCAACACCAAGAACATCACGATTTGGCTTAACCAGGTCATGCCATCAAGGACATTGAGAATCGAGTGTCGAGAGCGTGTTGGACGATTACCAATAAACAAGCCCACAAGGTAAATAGACAAGATACCACTGCCGCCAAGCATGTTAGAGAAAGCAAACAGAGCCACACCGCCGCTCAGTACCAGAATCGAGTAAAGACCATCAGCCAGCTGCACTCGGTTGATGAGACTCCACAGAACCCAACCACCACCAAGGCCGATAAGCGTGCCAACACCAAATTGCATCGCGAAACTTTTCAGCAGGAAGTTCATCCCCACCTCGGCATCTGGGGTGCCAAGTAGTGCGATTAAGGTCACCGTTAAGAAGACCGCCATAGGGTCGTTGGTACCCGATTCGATCTCTAGAGTTGAGCCAACACGCTCGTTGAGGCTCTGCCCTTTGAGCAGAGAAAATACCGCCGCTGCATCGGTTGAGCCCACAATAGCGCCCACTAGAATGCCTTGCATCAGTGATAGATCGAATAGCCAAGCCGCCATTAAGCCGGTGAGAGTGGCAGTACAAGCCACACCTATCGTGGCTAACGACAGCGAAGGCCAAAACGCAACCTTGAAACTCGCCACCTTGGTGCGCATACCGCCATCCAGTAAGATCACAGCAAGTGCAAGGTTACTCACCAAGTAAGTTAATGAATAATCATCAAAATTGATGCCGCCGGGACCATCTTCACCCGCCAACATACCAACAAACAAAAAGATCAAAAGAATCGGAACGCCCAATCGTGAGGACACTTGTGAGAAAAGCACACTGATGGCGATGAGCACGGCACCAGTTAAAAATAAGTGATTAATAGTTATTGCGTCCAATTCATTCCCCCAAAGAATAAAACTCGTGATTTAAGCATGTCGAATTTCTGCCATTAAGCAAGAAAAGGGCTCTAAAAGCAGCGTAATTACTATAACAAACTTATATTTCCCTTAGTGTCATAAGCAGGACTAAATACTGGTTATCTGTCATTTAGTTGTTAAATTTTATTACTCACTCATTAATTCACCCCTTTTTGTTAGACCTTTGGCTAATTTAACAACCTTGTAACATCACATTTTTATATGGTTTTGTCTCCCGACTCCCATATTTCAGTGGATTAGAGCTAAAACTGTCCCGACTAAAGTTGCACAGATCCCTTGACTTATCCTTGCTACATTTCAAATCGTAACATTACGTTAACACAACGACATTCTACGGAAACGGAATAAAGGAGAAGGCAATGGCGTTCGAATCTACGGAACATGCTCAAGCCTACTGGAAGGAAAACTTGGGAATTATGGGAACACTGCTCGCGATCTGGTTCGCAGTGTCTTACGGCGCAGGCATCTTATTTGTTGATGCCCTCAACACCGTTCAGTTTGGCGGGTTTAAGCTCGGCTTTTGGTTCGCTCAACAAGGTTCGATATACACCTTCGTGGCGCTGATATTCATTTACGTTGTCCGCATGAATGCGCTCGACAAAAAATACAACGTACAGGAAGACTAGAGGCTAGAACATGGATATTCAAACTTGGACGTTTATTCTCGTCGGTATCACTTTCGCACTGTATATCGGCATCGCAATCTGGGCTCGCGCAGGGTCTACGAGTGAATTCTACGTTGCGGGCGGTGGTGTACACCCAGTAGCAAACGGTATGGCGACAGCCGCTGACTGGATGTCGGCAGCGTCATTCATCTCAATGGCAGGTATCATCTCATTCGTTGGTTACGACGGTGCGGTTTACCTAATGGGCTGGACAGGTGGTTATGTACTACTTGCGCTATGTTTAGCACCTTACCTACGTAAGTTCGGTCAGTTTACGGTTCCTGATTTTATCGGCGAGCGTTACTACTCGAAAACAGCACGTATGGTAGCGGTATTCTGTGCAATCTTCGTATCATTCACATACGTTGCAGGTCAAATGCGTGGTGTGGGCGTAGTATTCTCTCGTTTCCTAGAGGTCGACATTAACCTAGGTATCATCATTGGTATGGGTATTGTGTTCTTCTACGCAGTACTTGGTGGCATGAAAGGCATCACTTATACGCAGGTAGCTCAATTCTGTGTCCTCATTTTCGCCTTCCTTGTTCCAGCAATCTTCACGTCAATCATGATGACAGGTAACCCGCTTCCACAAGTTGGTATGGGTTCAACGATTTCAGGCACAGACGTTTACCTACTCGATAAACTGGATGGACTGACTGAAGAGCTCGGATTTACCGCCTATACCGAAGGTAACAAGAGCATGGTGGATGTATTCTTCATCTGTGCAGCTCTAATGGTGGGTACTGCAGGTCTTCCACACGTAATCATCCGTTTCTTCACAGTACCTAAAGTACGTGATGCTCGTATCTCAGCAGGTTGGGCACTACTGTTCATCTCATTGCTATACACAACAGCACCAGGCGTTGCAGCATTCGCTCGTGTAAACATGATTGAAACGATTAACGGCCCAGACATGCAAGGTGTCGCAGCAGCAGACGCACCTAGCTGGTACAAAAACTGGGAAAGCACTGGTCTAGTAGGTTGGGAAGATAAGAACGGCGATGGCAAAATGTTCTACTCGGGCGATGAGCGCAACGAGATGAAGATTAACCGTGACATCATCGTACTGGCTTCTCCAGAACTAGCAAAACTACCAAACTGGGTTGTAGCGCTACTGGCAGCCGGTGGCCTAGCAGCCGCACTATCAACAGCCGCTGGTCTACTATTGGTAATTTCAACATCGATTTCACATGACTTGTTGAAGAAAGGCTTCAGACCAAACATGACCGACAAGCAGGAACTACTAGCCGCTCGTTTGGCAGCAATGGTCGCAATTATCGGTGCAGGTTACTTGGGTATTAACCCTCCAGGCTTCGTAGCTCAGGTAGTTGCGTTTGCCTTCGGCTTAGCCGCAGCATCCTTCTTCCCAGCAATCATCCTAGGTATCTTCTACAAGAAGATGAACAAGGAAGGTGCGATTGCAGGTATGTTGACAGGTATTGCCTTCACAGCAAGCTACATCATCTACTTCAAGTTCGTTAACCCAGCAGCAAGCACACCTGAAAACTGGTGGTTTGGTATCAGCCCAGAAGGCATCGGTACGCTAGGTATGTGTCTAAACTTCGTAGTTTCAATTGCGGTAAACAAGGTAACTGCTGAAGTACCACAAGACGTACAAGAGATGGTTGAAAACATCCGTTACCCGAAAGGTGCAGGTGAAGCTCACGACCACTAAGCATGACCTCGAAACAAAGATGTTTAGCAAAAAATGAATCAGTACTTACATTGTAGGGATTAGGTACTGAATCTCAGAAAGCCGATACGTTATGTATCGGCTTTTTTCTTTTGCCTACCGTTTTATAAAAACAGAAACAAAGGGTTGTTTTTAAAGTTTCATTTGATAATAATTATCATTAACATCCAATAAAGAGATGAAAATGATGGTGAAAGAGCAGCAGGTTCTCTATTCGAGGTTCTACAAAGCGCAGGATCGCTTTACCTCCTCAGAGCAAGTTCACGGGCACGAGCCGTTTGTAATTCGAGACTACATCGAGTGTGCACAAACGCTTGCCGCCTACTATGAAAAACACGCCGCCCAAGAAAACATCTTGCTGTGCGAACTGTACCTGCGCCAAGTTTTCTTCCATCTGATTGAAGCGATTGAGTCACCTGAGCGCAGTTTTACCTTTCGTCATATCTGCCTAGACTCAATTCACTCACCATTATTTTATCTAAAACGCCACTACTGCCAGCAACCACATGGCCAAGCGCGTTTTTTGAATCTCAGCCAGACACTACAACAAGTCCAAGCCCCACTTGGCTAACAAGGATAGAAGATGACCCTACAATATCGAATTGAAAAAGACAGCATGGGGGAAGTAAAAGTCCCTGCTGATGCGCTATACCAAGCACAAACTCAACGTGCCGCAGATAATTTCGCGTTTAGCTCCCACAAGATGCCCACCAGCTTCATTCAAGCACTGGCACTAATCAAACAAGCAGCTGCTGATACCAATGCTCAACTGGGCTTATTAGAAGGTGATATTGCCAATGCGATCGCCGATGCGAGCCAAGAGATCATCGATGGTAAACATCTCGATCAATTCCCGATCGATGTCTACCAAACCGGCTCTGGTACTAGCTCCAACATGAACGCCAACGAAGTGATTGCGACACTCGCATCAAGAAGTTTGCAAGGCGACGTGAACCCAAACGATCACGTCAATATGGGACAAAGCAGTAACGATGTGGTACCAACCGCGATCCAAGTCAGTGTCGCACTGATGGCTGAAAACAAACTGCTGCCTGCATTAACTCACCTTTCTGAAGCACTTACCGTTAAACAGCAAGAGCTGGCTGAGGTCGTGAAAACCGGCCGTACTCACCTAATGGATGCGATGCCGATTACCTTTGCTCAAGAATTAGGTGGCTGGAAGTTCCAGATTGAACACGCTAAGCAAGCGATTGAAAGCACCCTGCCCGCTATTAAAGCGCTTGCTCAAGGTGGAACGGCGGTAGGTACAGGCATCAATGCTGACCCTCGCTTTGCCGATAAGTTTGCAAGTAACCTGTCGCAGTCGACAAAGATCAGCTTTAACTCGAGTGAAAACTTCTTTTTCAACCTCAGCAGTCAAGACGCGATCGTTGCCTTTTCGGGTCAGCTCAAAACTGCAGCAGTTGCGATCATGAAGATCGCAAACGATCTTCGCTGGATGAACTCTGGTCCATTAGCTGGCTTAGGAGAAATTGAATTGCAGGCGCTACAACCAGGCTCATCTATCATGCCGGGCAAAGTGAACCCTGTAATACCAGAAGCTGCAGCGATGGCGGCAGCGCAGGTGATTGGTAACGACACCACCATTACGGTAGCGGGCCAATCTGGCAACTTCCAACTGAATGTGATGCTACCAGTGATTGCTCATAACGTATTAGAAAGTATCGAGCTTTTAGCTAACAGTTCAGTCGCGCTAGCAGATAAAGCGGTTGCAACCTTCACGGTGCGCCAAGACAATCTGGATTTAGCGCTTTCAAAGAATCCAATTCTGGTGACTGCACTTAACCCTGTGATTGGTTACCTAAAGGCAGCAGATATTGCCAAGAAAGCCTACAAAGAGGGTTTGCCAATCCTTGATGTTGCCGAGCGAGAAACCGATCTAAGCCGAGAAGAACTCAGCAAGTTGCTTGACCCAACCGCGCTCACTCAAGGTGGTATCGCAGGTTAAAACCAGTAACTCATAACAAGTCGATCGGATCAAAAAAGGCCTCATCAGAGGCCTTATTAGGATCTAATAATGACTTAAATTAACTCACACGATTCAACACTGCTCTGAGTTTTAGTGGTTTCACTGGCTTGGCAATAAAGCTAAAGCTGTTGGCCTTTATCGCCGCCAACATGTCATCGGTTCTATCGGCACTAATGATGACCCCTTCAAAGGAATCTCCAAGGCGCAAGCGACACTGCTGCAACACCTCAAGCCCTGTTCGCCCATTATCAAGACGATAGTCCGAGAAGATCACGTCCGGCTGCCAATCATTGTCTAGACACTTCAAGCTTTCGACCAGATCAACTGCCGTTTTAACCTCACAACCCCAGCGGCCAATCAGGTTCTCCATACCAACCAAAATCTCTCGTTCATTATCAACACACAAGATTTTAAGGTGCTCGATGTCACTGCTCGCCACTGGCGCAGCAGCTTGCACAACCGGAGCCACTTGTTCCGCTCTTGCTAAGGTTATAGAGAAAACACTGCCTTGCCCCGGCCATGAGCGCATCGATATTTGATGACCAAGCACATGAGCAATACCTTTAGAAATCGCAAGACCAAGCCCTAAGCCTTGATCGGAACGCACTTGGCTACCACGAGTAAACTCTTCGAAGATCTCTTGTTGCTTGTCCTCATCAATACCAGTTCCGTTATCCCACACATCGATTCGCACCTGCCCGTTGACTCGTCTTGCTCCCAGCACCACTTTCCCCTCTGGGTTATAGCGGAAAGCGTTAGTCAAAAAGTTCTGAATCACACGCCTTAACAGCTTAGGGTCAGAATGAATAAACAGGGATGATGGGATCATCTTGAAATCAATTTTTTGCTGCGTCGCTAAGGCGCTAAATTCAGCATTCAAGTTAGCGAGCACATCATGCACCGCAATGGCGTGAATGTTAGTTTCCAGCTTGCCGGACTCTAATCGTGAGATATCCAACAAATCACCAATCAAGTCCTCTGCCGCACCCAGTGCACTTTCAATATGGGATGAAAGCTGCTTCACCTCTTGCTCTTTTGCTACCTCCGAAAGTGACGAAGCAAACAAGCGCGCCGCATTAAGTGGCTGCATCAAATCGTGGCTTACTGCCGCCAAGAAACGACTCTTAGATTGCGATTCTTGATCAGAAATTTGTGTCGCCTTGACCAAGCGATGATTGAGTTTTTCGAGTTCTTGAGTTCGTTCGTGCACTCTTGATTCCAAGCTTTCATTGGCGTCTTTTAGTGCCTGTTCTGCTTGTCTGAATACCGTGATATCGGTAAAGCTCATCACAAAGCCGCCGCTTGGCATTGGATTGCCTTGCACCTCAATCACTCGACCATCAGGACGAATGCGAGAAGAAGTGTGTCGTGTACCCTGTTCCAAATGATAAACACGGCGACGCACATGATCTTCCGGGTCACCCGGACCACACAAACCTTGCTGCGCATTATGGCGAATCACATCGGAGATCGGCCTGCCCACTTGTATCAAGCCAGCAGGGAATTCAAACAGTTCTAAGTAACGCTGATTCCATGCCACCAACCTCATCTGTTTGTCCACCACCGCAATTCCTTGGCCAATGTGCTCAATCGCCCCTTGCAGTAAGCCACGGCTGAAATCGTACAACTCAGAGGCTTCATCAACGATGGTCGCCACTTCTTCAAGCTGCATATTTCTGCCCTGTAGAGCAGAAGTGAGTACCAACTTAGCAGAGGAAGCTCCAAACACACCCGCCAGTACACGCTCAGCATGTCGAATCAAGCTTGCTGGCGCTTGTTGATTAGGAAGCAGCGGTTGACCGTGTTGCTGCCAGTAACTTTGGATAGCGCTTTTCGCTCGCTTGCGACCGACAAACCGAGATGCCAACATCTCTAGTTCAGCCACGGTTACACGGCTTTGATAAAGGCTAATGTTCTCATTTTCAGGTAGCGGCGTACCAACAAATGCCGCCGATTGTAAGCGCTCACTTAGGCTTGGCCTGGTCGAAATAGAAACCACGGCATAACACAAAGTATTGAGCACAATACTCAGCACTATCCCCCAGTTTGAACTGCTAATATCCCAACTACTGAGTAACTCTGGTGGTGTGATGATCCACAGCAGCAAGTTACTTTGACTGTCGCCAGCCAACATACTGGTTTGACTCATCAAGGTAATGAGCCAAATCACCGAGCCAACCATTAAACCGACATAAACACCCTTGCGATTACCCGGACGCCAGTACAAACCACCAATCAGTGCCGGAGCAAATTGAGCAATCGCCGCAAACGAAAGGAAGCCAATCGCAGACAAGGAATGAATGGTATCGAGCGCCTGATAGAACAACCAAGCACCAAGTAGAAGCAATAAAATAAGCCCGCGACGAATCACCAATAGCAACCCAGAGAAGTGGCGATGAGTCCTTTGGGTAAGGCGCATACGGCGCAGCAATAGCGGCATCACTAAATCGTTCGACACCATGATCGCCAACGCGATGGTCGACACAATTACCATACCACTGGCAGCAGATGTACCGCCAAGGAACGCAAGCAAGGCAATGTGATTCGCACCTTCAGCCATCGGAAGGCTAATCACATACGTATCTGCAGGCATGCTTGGAAGCAGCCCTTGCCCCGCCCATGCAATTGGCAGAACAAACAGCCCCATCAAAATCAGATAAAGCGGAAATAACCAGCGAGCGGTATGCAGATCTTGAGGGCGTTCATTCTCAACAACCATGGTATGAAACTGGCGTGGTAAACAGACAATCGCCAACATGGTCAAAACAGTATGGATAATTAAGGTCGGAATATTCGGCGACTCATAAGTGCTCGCTGCCACGTCTAGCAGGTCAATCTTGTCGCTGCTCATCGCCAGATACATAATAAACAAGCCAACAATCAGAAATGCCGCCAACTTAACTATGGACTCAAACGCCACCGCCATCATCATGCCGCGGTGATGTTCCGTGTTATCGATGTGCCTTGTACCAAACAGCATGGTAAAAATGGCCAGCGCACCGACCACAAACCAAGAAACATGGTAATCCTGATAGCCAAAATCTTGAGCCAGACTCGGGGCAACGATATCCAACCCCATGGTGATACCACGCAGTTGCAAGGCGATATAAGGCAGAATACCGATCACAGCGATAACCGTCACCGCTACCGCTAAACCTTGAGATTTACCATAGCGAGCCGCAATGAAATCGGCAATTGAGGTAATATGTTCCCGCTTCGCGATCAGAATCAGTCGCGCTAAGATCCGCCACCCAAGGGTGAAGACCAAAATCGGTGCAAGATAGATGGGTAAGAAAGACCAAGGGTTATTGCTCGCTTGACCCACCGTTCCATAGAAGGTCCACGAGGTACAATACACCGCAATAGAGAGGCTATAGATCCACGGTCGCCAACGCGATAGCCAACGAACCTGCCTGTCTCCATACCAAGCGATCAGAAATAACACGCCCAAGTAGGCTAAAGAGACTGGAATTACTACCCATCCTTGCATTGAAAACCCTTTCTTCATCCATAAAAAACCTCTCCATAAGGGAGAGGTTTCATTTAACTAAGGATGAGTCATTAACTCAATCGCATCGCTTAAATTCTGTGCTTTAGACTCTAATAATCACTATTGGTTATCAGCTATGAGCTTCTGACTCGGGGTGATTAACTTCAACCACAGAGCTTCTTTCATCAAGCTTGATAAACAGGGCAATTGCACCCATCGCAGCCATTCCCCAGAAGATATTCGCACCCCACAATTCGTAGCCCCAGCCACTTAGGGTCGTCATTAATGCGATAAAGGCGCCAAGTGGTATCGCATTGTACAGAGCCTGCAATGCCACCATTTTGTTCGACTCTTGAGACTGGATGTATTGAATCGCAGCGATGTGTGCCATGGCAAATGTCACGCCGTGCAACAGCTGAGCCACTATCAATACTGGAATCGTAGTCGTTGATGCGGTGATCCCCCAACGAGCCATGACCCCGATGCCAGCAATCACAAACAGAGTGCGCAATGATAATCCAGCAAACAGTCGCTTACTCAGAGCAAATACTGCCACCTCAGCAACCACAGCCAAGCTCCACAGATAACCGATGATCGCCTCAGAGTGCCCCGCCTCTTTCCAGTAAATCGCACTAAAGCTGTAATACGCAGCGTGGCTTCCTTGAAGCAGTGCCATCAATGCAAGAAACTTCACTACCGATGATTCACGTAATAGTTGACCAAGTTTAGGTCTTTCAGCCACTTGCTCTGATTCTGTCACCGGCATTACGTTCGGGTTTCTCATCGCGAGCAACAGAGAAACCAACACCCCAGCCAGCGCAGTATACAAAATCATATCCGTGCCAAATTCAGCCACCAGATAACCAACCACGGTAGAACCCGCAATAAATGCCACTGAACCCCACAAGCGTGTACGTCCGTAGTCGAGCATCTTGAGACGGCTGTAATGGTTCGCCATTGCATCAGAAAGCGGAATAATCGGTCCATAGCAGAGGTTGAACATTACCGTTGCTAGCAGCATCAATAAAAAGCTACCACCGGTAAAGAAATGGAAACCAACAAATAATAGCGCGACAAAACTGAGGCAACGCAATGCTGGCATTAAATGCTCAACTTTATAGATACGTGGTGTTATCACAAAGTTGGCAACACAACGCGTAGCCAAACCCACACCAATCAATACGCCAATGTCCCCCGCAGAAACGCCTTGGTCTTCAAACCACAGCGCCCAAAATGGCAGATAAACGCCATAGGCAAAAAAGAAACCAAGAAAATACTGGGATATCCAGCCATAAGGGGAAGGATTAAACATAGGCGACCTATAAAAATGTGTGGAACAAGGAAGCGCCAATTATGCCTAGGTCACAAAAGATGAAAAAGGGAATTATTGCGGGGATAGCATTCCCATATTCAATAAATATCTCTGTCGTATTTAACTCAAAAATCCAACGTGCAAAAGTCACAACTCTCTCATTTAGACTAAAGTCGTCTGGAGCTTCGCTGGTAATTTGTCACACTAAAAAGAGACTCTCACTCCCTTGCGATTGCTTATGCCTGACAAATTTAATATGCAGCACCCGCCCTTTGATAGCTTGTCTGAAGCGGAACAGTTAACGCTACGCTCAGCTTTAGATGTGGTTTACTACCGAGCACACGAAGTGATATTGGAGGCCGACCGCCCGAGCCGCCACCTGCATATTCTGATTAAAGGGGCTGTCGAAGAGCGCGCTAGCAGTGACGGAGAGATCTATGCACACTATGCCAATGACGATATTTTCGATGTGCGCAGCCAGTTTGAGCCTCACACCAAACATCAATATATCGCACTGGAAGACACACTAAGTTACCTATTACCAAGCGACGTTTTTCTTGAGCTATACCACGCTAACGGCCAATTCGCCGCTTACTTTGATAGCAACCTCTCGACCCGAAAAGCATTGATTGAAGCCGCTCAGCAACAGCAGAACCTTGCCGAGTTCATACTGACCAAAGTCGATGATTCGATTTATCACCCACCACTGATACTTGAACCCGACCAGCCTATCAATCAAGTGACTCAAACCCTTAAAGAACAAGGCTTAGACTCGGCCTTGGTTCATTTGGAACATGATGATCCAAAAGCTTTTGGATCATCACGTTCCTTTCCGTACGGAATCGTCACACGGACCAATTTATTACACGCGGTGATGCTTGATGATCGCCCGCTCGATACACCTGTCGGCGAGATAGCAACCTACCCTGTTTTGCATGTTAATCATGGTGACTTCTTGTTTAACGCCATGATCACCATGACAAGGAATCGTGTAAAAAGGCTGATGGTTTGTGATGGGTTAAATGCGGTCGGCATGGTGGATATGACGCAAATACTCAGTGCGTTCTCCACTCACTCGCATGTTCTTACTTTGCGTATCGCTCGAGCCACTAGCATTGAAGAATTGGCCATGGCTTCCAACAAGCAGCGTCAATTGGTCGAAAGCCTACTCAGTAATGGCATTCGTACACGCTTTATCATGGAGCTAATTTCAGCCGTAAATGAACAGATTATTGAAAAGGCATTTGAACTGGTTATTCCCCCTGCACTACACAACCATTGCTGCCTCATCGTGCTGGGTTCAGAGGGACGCGGAGAACAGATACTCAAAACCGATCAAGACAATGCGTTGATCATTCAAGACGGATTAGAGTGGCACCAATGCCAAAACGCCATGAATGATCTCACTCATACGTTGCAACAGTTAGGTTATCCACTGTGTCCTGGCAACGTCATGGTCAACAACCCGAAGTGGGTTCACTCAGAACAAGAATGGAAACAAACTCTCACCAGTTGGGTAAGAAAAGCGACGCCAGATACGGTGATGGATATTGCGATCATGGCGGATGCACATGCTGTTGCAGGCAATAGAGACCTGTTACTCCCCGTTAAGCAGCACTTGAGTGATTTGATGCTCGGACAGGAATTAATTCTGACCGAGTTCTGCCGCCCTGCCCTTAACTTCTCAGTTCCCCTGACCCTGTTTGGTAATGTGAAACAGTCCAAGTCCGGACTCGACATCAAACAAGGTGGTATTTTCCCTATAGTGCATGGTGTTAGAGCACTGAGCCTTGAACACGGCGTGACGGTCAATAACACCTTTGAACGCATTGAGCATCTCGTGAGTAAGAAGGTACTAGAGCAAAGCACCGCGGATAACCTCAGTGAAGCGCTCAAGCAGTTTTTTAAGTGGCGTTTATCACAACGCCTGTCGCAACAGCACAGCAGCAATAAAATCGACGTCAAACTAATGGAGCGAGCAGATCGAGATCTGCTTCGTCATAGCCTGCACGTGGTTAAGAAATTCAAGCAATGGCTCGGCTACCACTATCAGATAAGGGACTAGGCGATTGCACGATGAATAGACTGGTTCGCTATTACTGGCATCACAAGCTCAAAGGCTCTTCTTATCAGCCTCTGTTTACTGCGCCTGTTCATCAAGAATATGTCTCACTCGATTGTGAAACCACCAGCCTCGACCCTAATCAGGCTGAACTGGTGACCATTGCCGCGACCAAGATCATCGGTAACCGCATCATCACCAGCAACCCCTTCGAAGTGCGGCTACGAGCCCCTCAATCGCTCGATTGCAATTCAATAAAAATCCACCGCATCCGCCATCAAGATCTCAAACACGGAATCGAAGAGAAACAAGCCCTAATTGAACTGCTAAGCTTCATTGGTAATCGTCCTTTAGTCGGCTATCACATCCGCTATGACAAAAAAATTCTCGACCGCGCCTGTTTAAAGCAACTCGGATTTCCGCTGCCTAACCGATTAATCGAAGTGAGCCAACTCTATCAAGACAAACTCGAAAGACAGCTGCCCAATGCCTATTTCGACCTCAGCATGGATGCGATTTGTCGCCAGCTCGACTTACCAATTCCAGTCAATAAACATGATGCATTACAAGATGCTATCTCTGCTGCGCTGATCTTTGTCCGCCTGAAACATGGTGATCTGCCCCGCTTCAACTCTTCGTACACCTAATTCAACCCTTGCAGCTCGACATAGAGAGCAACATCTCAAAAATGAACTTAACTCGCTATTTTGTAAGTGAAAAGCGGCGTCTCATCCTAAAGTCTAATTGTGGAAATCGCCGTCCTAACCGAGAGTGATAACACAAAGACGGTTCTGTAATAGACCTAGAAACTGAACGAACACAAAGGAAGTTGCCAGTTCATTAGGAATGTAGGCACAAGGAGAGATGCAATGAGTGAAGCCCACGTTTATCCGGTAAAAGAAAATATTAAATCAACCACACACGCGGATAATGACACTTACCTAGCCATGTACCAACAATCTGTTTCTGACCCAGAAGGCTTTTGGGGTGAACACGGAAAAATCGTGGATTGGATTAAACCTTTCACGCAAGTAAAAAATACCTCTTTCGACCCAGGCCACATCGATATTCGCTGGTTTGAAGATGGCACGCTTAACGTTTCGGCTAACTGTATTGACCGCCACCTTGCTGAGCGCGGTGATGAAGTCGCAATCATCTGGGAAGGCGATGACCCTGCTGATGATAAAACCCTAACTTTTAATGAACTGCACAAAGAAGTATGTCTGTTCTCTAACGCTCTAAAAGAGCAAGGCGTACGTAAAGGCGATGTGGTTTGTTTATACATGCCTATGGTTCCTGAAGCTGCAGTTGCTATGCTGGCGTGTACTCGTATTGGTGCGGTTCATACCGTGGTATTTGGTGGTTTCTCACCAGAAGCACTGTCAGGTCGTATTATCGATTCGAATGCTAAAGTCGTTATCACTGCCGATGAAGGCGTGCGTGGCGGCCGAGCTGTCCCTCTTAAGAAAAACGTCGACGAAGCACTGACCAACCCAGAAGTGAAAACCATCGAAAAAGTGATGGTGCTTAAGCGTACTGGCGGTGAGGTTGCATGGCATGAGCACCGTGATATTTGGTGGCATGAGGCGACAGCAAACGTGTCAGCAGACTGCCCACCAGAAGAGATGAATGCGGAAGACCCACTATTCATCCTTTATACATCAGGCTCAACAGGCAAACCAAAAGGTGTAATGCACACTACCGGTGGTTACCTTGTTTATGCCGCGATGACCTTTAAATACGTATTTGATTACCAAGAAGGCGAAACCTTCTGGTGTACTGCAGATGTGGGTTGGATTACTGGCCACACATACCTTGTATACGGACCACTGGCTAATGGCGCTAAGACAATCCTGTTTGAAGGCGTGCCAAACTACCCGAACACAAGTCGAATGAGTGAAGTGGTGGATAAGCACCAAGTCAACATTCTTTACACTGCACCAACGGCTATTCGTGCATTGATGGCGAAAGGCAATGAAGCGGTTGAAGGCACATCTCGTGACAGCTTGAGAATCATGGGCTCGGTAGGTGAACCTATTAACCCAGAAGCGTGGGAGTGGTACTACAAAACGATTGGTAACGAGCAGTCTCCTATTGTTGATACATGGTGGCAAACCGAAACGGGCGGTATCCTAATTGCCCCACTACCAGGCGCTACCGACCTAAAACCGGGTTCAGCGACTCGTCCATTCTTCGGTGTACAACCTGCGCTAGTAGATAATATGGGTAACATCATTGAAGGCGCAACCGACGGCAACCTAGTCATTCTAGACTCGTGGCCAGGTCAAATGCGTACTGTTCATGGCGATCATGACCGTTTTGAGCAGACATATTTCTCTACGTTTAAAGGCATGTACTTCACCAGTGATGGCGCTCGTCGTGATGAAGACGGCTACTACTGGATTACTGGTCGTGTTGATGACGTGCTGAACGTATCTGGTCACCGTATGGGTACTGCAGAGATTGAGTCAGCGCTCGTTGCATTCGATAAGATTGCAGAGGCTGCGATTGTCGGTATTCCTCACGACATCAAAGGCCAAGCGATTTACGCTTACATCACGCTTAATGATGGCGAGTTCCCAACCGCAGAGCTTCATAAAGAAGTGAAAGACTGGGTGCGTAAAGAGATAGGCCCTATTGCGACACCAGACGTGCTGCACTGGACCGATTCATTACCGAAAACACGTTCAGGTAAGATCATGCGTCGTATCCTGCGTAAGATCGCAACGGGCGATACTGGCAACCTTGGTGATACTTCAACGCTAGCAGACCCAAGTGTGGTTGATAAGCTGATTGCAGAGAAAGCTGAATTGGCATAATAGCTATCACACCAGAATCACTGTTTAAAACAGATCATTTCCAAACCGTCACCTATGTGGCGGTTTTTTTATGGCTGATCTTGCTCTCAAATATCCATACCACAATTAAGGTAATAACGCTTTTTTGTTAAGTTAGTAACAATTTCACTTGCTATCAATAGGAGATTAGACCAGTAAATTGCTGCGATTTGCGCTGAATTAGCTATAATCTGGTTCTAATTTTTAAATTTGGGTTTTTCTCACTGGAAATTAACCCCAAATTTTCAATAAAATGGCAACATTCACGGTCGTAATCACGATAAAGGAAGATAGCCCCACGATGTCTACAAAGTTTCGCATTCTAGTTTTAAATGGCCCAAACCTTAACCTGTTAGGCCTAAGAGAACCGGCACACTACGGCTCTCAAACACTTGACCAGATTATTAGCTCACTAACAGAGCAAGCGAAAACACAAGATGTTGCGCTATCTCACTTACAGTCAAATCGTGAGTATGAACTGATCGAAGCTATCCATAGTGCATATCAAGATATTGATTTCATTATCATCAACCCAGCGGCCTTTACACATACCAGTGTGGCGTTGCGTGATGCACTACTTGGCGTAGCGATCCCATTTATTGAAGTGCACCTATCGAATGTTCACGCACGTGAACCTTTTAGGCACCACTCTTACCTCTCAGATAAAGCCGAAGGGGTAATCTGTGGCTTAGGCGCACAAGGCTACCAATTTGCTTTGACTGCTGCGATTCACAAGTTGCAGTCAAAATAACGAACATAACCGAACTAATAGACACCAGCTCTAGTCATAGAGCATGGTTAATTAACAAAAGAGAAAGAAACGATGGATATTCGCAAAATCAAAAAGCTAATCGAATTGGTTGAAGAGTCTGGTATCGCAGAACTAGAAATCTCTGAAGGTGAAGAGTCAGTACGCATCAGCCGCAACGGCACTGCACCTGTAGCAGCACCAATTCAATACGCAGCAGCTCCGGCTCCAGCAGCGGCACCAGCTCCTGCAGCAGCACCAGCTCAAGCGGCAGCTCCAGAAGCAGCAGAAGCTCCAGCAGCACCTGCAGGTCACCAAGTTCTTTCTCCAATGGTTGGTACGTTCTACGGCGCACCAAGCCCAGACGCAAAACCATTCGTAAAAGTTGGTCAACAAGTTAACGCTGGCGACACACTATGTATCGTTGAAGCAATGAAGATGATGAACCAAATCGAAGCTGATAAGTCTGGTGTTGTAACTGCAATCCTTGTTGAAGACGGCCAACCAGTTGAGTTCGATCAAGCTCTAGTAATTATCGAATAATAGAGAAGCCTCATTATGTTAGATAAATTAGTAATCGCGAACCGTGGTGAGATTGCACTACGTATTCTGCGAGCATGTAAAGAGCTAGGCATTAAAACGGTTGCTGTTCACTCAACAGCTGACCGTGACCTTAAGCACGTACTGCTAGCAGACGAAACCATTTGTATCGGCCCTGCTCGTGGTATCGATAGCTACCTAAACATCCCTCGTATCATCAGTGCAGCTGAAGTTACAGGCGCTGTTGCTATCCACCCTGGCTACGGCTTCCTATCTGAAAACGCAGACTTCGCTGAACAAGTTGAACAAAGCGGTTTCATTTTCGTTGGTCCTAAAGCAGAAACTATCCGCATCATGGGTGACAAAGTTTCAGCAATCACGGCAATGAAGAAAGCAGGCGTACCTTGTGTACCTGGTTCTGACGGCCCGCTAAACGACGACGAAGCAGCAAACAAAGCACATGCTAAGCGCATTGGCTACCCAGTGATCATCAAAGCGTCTGGCGGCGGCGGTGGTCGTGGTATGCGTGTTGTTCGCACTGAAGGTGAACTAACAGAAGCAATCGCAATGACACGTGCTGAAGCAAAAGCATGTTTCAACAACGACATGGTTTACATGGAGAAATTCCTAGAAAACCCACGTCACGTTGAAGTTCAAGTGATTGCTGACGGTCAAGGCGGTGCTATCCACCTTGGTGAGCGTGACTGTTCAATGCAACGTCGCCACCAAAAAGTTGTTGAAGAAGCGCCAGCTCCAGGTATCACTGAAGAGATGCGTAAGTACATCGGTGAGCGTTGTACTCGTGCATGTCTAGAAATCGGCTACCGCGGTGCAGGAACATTTGAATTCCTATACGAAAATGGCGAATTCTACTTCATCGAAATGAACACTCGTATTCAAGTAGAGCACCCAGTAACAGAGATGGTAACTGGCGTTGACCTAATCAAAGAGCAACTACGTGTTGCTGCTGGTCAACCTCTATCTTTCACGCAAGACGATATCAAGATCAAAGGTCACGCGATCGAATGTCGTATCAACGCGGAAGATCCAGAGAAGTTCCTACCTTCACCAGGTAAGATTGAGCGCTTCCACGCTCCTGGTGGTATGGGCGTTCGTTGGGACTCTCACATCTACACGGGTTACACAGTTCCACCACACTACGATTCAATGATCGGTAAGCTAATCACTTACGGTGAGAACCGTGATGTTGCGATTTCTCGTATGAAGAACGCACTAGGAGAGATGATTGTAGAAGGCATCAAAGTAAACATCTCTCTACAAGAAGCAATCATGAACGACGAAAACTTCCAACACGGTGGTGCAAACATCCACTACCTTGAGAAGAAGCTTGGTCTTCAATAGAAATTAGCCTCGTGTAATTTGTTCTTAAATGAACAAAATAAAATGCTCACTTTGGTGGGCATTTTTTGTTTTTAAGCGTCCAAAAAACGTAATCAATATTCCCCATGATATTCCTTGGGGTTTTGGTGAATTTGCTCATATTTTCTGCTAGACTCGCCATCCAATTTTTCTCATATAGAAGATTCAGCCATGCCTTGGATTCAAATCAAGCTTAATGCTACCAATGAAAATGCCGAACAAATCGGCGACATGTTAATGGAAGAGACTGGTGCTCTTTCTGTAACTTTCCTGGATGCACAAGATACCCCTGTATTTGAGCCTCTGCCGGGTGAAACTCGCCTTTGGGGTGACACTGACATTCTTGCGCTTTACGACGCTGAGATTGATACAGGTGTCGTTCTAGCGCAGATTAAAGCAAGCAACATGTTCCCTGCAGACTTTGCTCATAAAGTTGAGCAAATTGAAGACAAGGATTGGGAACGTGAATGGATGGACAACTTCCACCCAATGAAGTTTGGTGAGCGTTTATGGATCTGCCCTAGCTGGCGCGATATTCCTGAACCTGACGCGGTAAACGTAATGCTAGACCCTGGCCTTGCATTCGGTACCGGTACTCACCCAACAACAGCATTGTGTCTTGAGTGGCTTGAAGGATTAGATCTTACAGGCAAAACCGTCATCGACTTCGGTTGTGGCTCAGGCATCCTAGCGATCGCAGCGATCAAACTAGGCGCAGAAAAAGTTATCGGGATCGACATTGATCCTCAAGCACTACTTGCATCAAAAGATAACGCAGAGCGCAATGGCGTTGCTGAGCAACTTGAGGTGTTCTTACCACAAGATCAGCCTGAAGGTTTACTAGCAGACGTTGTTGTTGCCAACATTCTTGCCGGTCCACTGCGCGATCTTTCAGGCATCATCAAAGGCTTAGTTAAGCCAAATGGTGTGCTGGCGATGTCGGGTGTTTTAGATACACAAGCGGAAGATGTTGCGACTTATTATCGTGATGAGCTTCACATTGATCCGATTATCGAGCAGCAAGAGTGGTGTCGAATCTCTGGTCGCAAGCAAGGCTAGACAAGACTTTGGGTGCTAATTGATTGAATTTTATGCAAATTACAAAAACAAATTGTAAATGCTCAAATATTAGTCTTTTCACGCAGCGAAAAAATGCGTAAAATGCGCGCCCTTGCTGGTACAGAACTGTGATGACGTTTTGAAAATCGGAAATTATCAACTTAAGAACAATCTAATCGTCGCTCCAATGGCTGGCGTAACGGATAGACCATTCCGTGAGTTGTGTCTTCGCTACGGTGCGGGGATGGCAGTCAGTGAAATGATGTCCTCCAATCCAAAGGTTTGGAAAACGTCGAAGTCTCAGCAGCGTATGGTACATGAAGGCGAATCGGGCATTCGTTCAGTACAAATCGCTGGTGCAGATCCACAGCTTATGGCCGAGGCTGCGCAATTCAATGTCGATAACGGTGCGCAAATCATCGATATCAACATGGGTTGTCCAGCCAAAAAAGTGAATAAGAAGCTTGCGGGCTCTGCCCTACTTCAGTATCCAGACCTCATTGAAGAGATCTTGAAAGCTGTGGTAAACGCAGTCGACGTTCCAGTAACGTTAAAGACTCGTACAGGCTGGGATACAGATAACAGAAACTGTGTCCAAATCGCTAAAATAGCCGAAGACTGCGGCATACAGGCACTTGCCCTTCACGGGAGAACTCGCGCTTGTATGTACAAAGGTGAGGCAGAATACAAACACATTAAAGCGGCGAAACAAGCTGTATCTATTCCGGTTATTGCTAACGGTGATATCGATAGCCCGGAAAAAGCTAAGTTTGTGCTGGAGTACACCGGCGCTGACGCTTTGATGATTGGTCGTCCTGCCCAAGGTCGTCCATGGATTTTTAACGAAATCCTACACTATTTGGAAAACGGCACCACGATGGATCCACTCCCGGTTTCGGAAGTGAAAGACATCATGCTTGGCCATGTTCACGCTCTACATGAATTTTATGGAGAGTTTTTAGGCCCTCGCATCGCTCGTAAGCATGTGGGTTGGTACCTAAAAGAGCATGAACAAGCGAGTGAGTTTCGCCGTACCTTCAACGCACTCGAAGCAGGTGATCTGCAGCTTGAGGCGCTAGAAGGTTATTTTGATAACGTTGCACCATAATTACGAGAAGAGCTAGACCGAATATGTTCGAACAAAATCTGACTTCAGAAGCATTGACAGTGACTACAGTAACATCACAAGACCAAATCACGCAGAAACCACTACGTGATTCAGTGAAAGCATCATTGAAAAACTACCTTGCTCAATTAAACGGTCAAGAAGTCAGCGAGTTATACGAACTAGTATTAGCTGAAGTTGAACAGCCACTACTAGACACCATCATGCAGTACACTCGCGGTAACCAAACTCGCGCAGCAACTATGATGGGTATCAACCGCGGTACTCTTCGCAAGAAACTTAAAAAATACGGCATGAACTAATCGTTCTTTCGTAATTAATTGAATTGAAAGCCAAGCTCATTGATTGAGTTTGGCTTTTTTTTGGTTTGTAGATTAGAGAACAGATAAATTGGTACTAATGGATAGGTTACCCATTTACCAGAGCGCCTGTTAGCTGCAGCAGCGCCCTTTTTCAACATTAGCTGAGTCTAACGCTGCCAGAATTGAACAATGGCTAGCATCGTCGTCTATATGGCCACAACACGCATCGTTAATCTTTTTAAGCGCGGTGCGAATCTTGGTTAATTCAGTAATCTTCTCATCGATCATCTCCAACTTGGCAGTGGTGATGGACTTCACTTCGGCACAACTATGTTGTGTTGCTTCTAGGCGAATCTCGAGCAATTCTTTAATCTCATCTAAACTCAGCCCCAACTCTTTGGATTTGAGGATAAAGGTCACCTGTTTTTGGTTATTTTCATCATATAGGCGATAACCCGATTCACTACGGCTCGCTGGTGCAATCAAATTATTTTTTTCGTAGAAGCGCAAGGTATCGGCTGTCACACCGCATCGTTTCGCCAATTCACCGATCTGAAACATGTTTTTCCCTATTCCTTCATCCATTTCACAATTAACCTTATCGTTACTTTTTAGGCTGAAATGGCACTTTTCATAATTATTTTTGAGATGCCAAACGATTGCGCGAGCTTTTTTGTAATAAATTAGTTAGAATCTGCGCCATCAAATTTGGAGTTGGTTATCTTATAGCTTAATCGTAAGACTAACCTCAAAGGTCTTTACCAAAACTGGCCAATATTTTATCTCTTACTGGAATCTAAAATAATCCACGTTGAGAAGATAGAAACAAGTTCTTTTTTGGCAAATATCTTTATTTTAACCCCATGAATTTGAGGAAGATGGAAGCATGAATAACGCTCGTCCAATTCGCCGCGCTCTAATCAGCGTATCAGACAAAACTGGTATCGTTGAATTTGCACAAGCTCTTGCTAACCGTGGTGTAGATATCCTATCTACCGGTGGCACTGCTCGCCTGCTTGCTGAAAAAGGCATCTCTGTTACAGAAGTATCTGACTACACTGGTTTCCCAGAAATGATGGACGGCCGTGTTAAGACTCTGCATCCAAAAGTTCATGGTGGTGTCCTAGGCCGTCGCGGCCAAGACGATGACGTGATGGAAACTCACGGTATCAACCCTATCGATATGGTTGTTGTAAACCTATACCCATTCGCAGAAACCGTTGCTAAAGAAGGCTGTACGCTTGCTGATGCCGTTGAGAACATCGACATCGGTGGTCCAACAATGGTTCGCTCTGCAGCGAAAAACCACAAAGACGTAACTATCGTTGTGAACGCTCACGACTACGACCGCGTTATCGCTGAAATGGACGCGAACGAGAAGTCTCTAACACTAGAAACGCGCTTCGACCTAGCTATCGCAGCTTTTGAGCACACAGCTTCTTACGACGGCATGATCGCAAACTACTTCGGCACTATGGTTCCATCTTACGGTGAGAACAAGGAAGGTGATGAAGAGTCTAAGTTCCCTCGCACGTTCAACCAACAGTTCGAGAAAAAACAAGACATGCGCTACGGTGAGAACAGCCACCAAGCGGCAGCATTCTACGTTGAAGCAAACCCTGAAGAAGCGTCTGTTTCTACTGCTCGCCAAATCCAAGGTAAAGCACTTTCTTACAACAACATCGCTGACACTGACGCAGCACTTGAGTGTGTGAAAGAGTTCGATGAGCCAGCATGTGTGATCGTTAAGCACGCTAACCCATGTGGTGTAGCACTAGGTGAAGACATCCTAGAAGCTTACGACCGTGCATTCAAAACAGACCCAACGTCTGCATTTGGCGGCATCATCGCATTCAACCGTGAGCTAGACGCAGCAACAGCAACCGCTATTACTGAGCGTCAATTCGTTGAAGTTATCATTGCTCCTTCTGTTTCTGCTGAAGCAGTAGAAATCGTAGCGGCTAAGAAAAACCTTCGCCTACTTGAGTGTGGTGAGTGGACAACTAAGACGACTGGCTTTGACGTGAAACGCGTTAACGGCGGCCTACTGGTTCAAGACCGCGACCAAGGCATGGTGTCTGAAGATGACCTTAAAGTGGTTTCTAAGCGTCAACCAACCGCTGAAGAGCTAAAAGATGCCCTATTCTGCTGGAAAGTAGCGAAGTACGTGAAATCTAACGCGATCGTTTACTCGAAAGGCGACATGACTATCGGTGTGGGCGCAGGCCAAATGAGCCGTGTTTACTCTGCGAAAATCGCAGGCATCAAAGCTGCAGACGAAGGTCTACAGGTTGAAGGTTGTGTGATGGCATCAGATGCATTCTTCCCATTCCGTGACGGTATCGACGCGGCGGCAGAAGCGGGCATCAAGTGTGTTATCCAACCAGGCGGCTCTATGCGTGATGACGAAGTTATCGCAGCAGCAGACGAGCACGGCATGGCGATGATCTTTACTGGCATGCGTCACTTCCGCCACTAATTTCCTCTTCGTATTTGGCACTGTGGCGTCGTTAGCTGCTTTCGCCCACCCCGGTCACATAGCGAGCTATGTGACCGGGGATGGGCTCAATTGCTGCCTAGCCACATCACCAACTACTTTGAGCAAAACTTATAATTTTGTTTTTTTAAATATTCCGATATTTGAAATACGTAGAGCAAGTCAGTGACTTTAGTTCAAGGTAAACACGCGGAGCTTATGACTATAAGTGAGCATGTTTGACACAGAAATAAAGATTCTGAAGCAGCTATAAGGATTTTAAAACATGAATGTATTGATTATTGGTGCCGGCGGTCGTGAGCATGCACTAGGTTGGAAAGCAGCACAAAACCCAAACGTTGAAACAGTATTCATCGCTCCAGGTAACGCAGGTACTGCACTTGAGCCAAAGCTTGAGAACGTAAACATCGGTGTTGAAGACATCGCTGGTTTAGTGGCGTTTGCTCAAGAGAAAAAAATCGAACTGACTATCGTTGGCCCTGAAGCGCCATTGGTTATTGGTGTGGTTGACGCGTTCCGCGAAGTGGGTTTGCCTATCTTTGGTCCAACTCAAGCAGCAGCACAGCTGGAAGGCTCTAAAGCATTCACTAAAGACTTCCTAGCTCGTCACGACATCCCAACAGGTTCTTACGCGAACTTCACTGAGATTGAGCCAGCTATCGCTTACGTTCGTGAGCAAGGAGCACCAATCGTAGTTAAAGCTGACGGCCTTGCGGCTGGTAAAGGCGTTATCGTTGCGATGACTCTTGAAGAAGCAGAAGACGCAATCAAAGATATGCTAGCAGGCAACGCATTTGGCGAAGCAGGCAGCCGCGTGGTTATCGAAGAGTTCCTTGAAGGCGAAGAAGCAAGCTTCATCGTGATGGTTGACGGCTCTAGCGTTCTACCTATGGCCACCAGCCAAGACCACAAACGTGTTGGCGACAAAGACACTGGCCCTAACACGGGCGGCATGGGTGCTTATTCTCCGGCTCCTGTAGTAACGCCAGAGATCCACAACCGTATCCTTGAAGAAGTTATCTACCCAACGGTACGTGGCATGGATGCAGAAGGCGCACCTTACACTGGTTTCCTTTACGCAGGCCTAATGATCGATGCTGACGGCACTCCGAAAGTTATCGAATACAACTGCCGCTTCGGCGATCCAGAAACGCAACCTATCATGATGCGCATGGAGTCAGACCTTGTTGAGCTTTGCCTAATGGCTATCGACGAGAAACTAGACCAAGCTGAGTCTAAGTGGGATCCACGCGCTTCAATTGGTGTTGTTCTTGCAGCTGGCGGCTACCCTGCTGACTACGCAAAAGGTGACGTAATTTCACTACCAACAAGCGAAGTTGAAGGCCAAAAGGTTTTCCACGCAGGAACTGCAAATAACGAAGCTGGCGACGTGGTGACAAACGGTGGTCGTGTACTTTGTGCAACAGCACTGGGTAACACAGTTTCTGAAGCTCAGGAGCGCGCATACGCGTTAACGAAGCAAGTGAGCTGGAATGGTATGTTCCACCGCAATGACATTGGTTACCGTGCGATTGCGCGCGAGCAAGAGCAGTAATCAAGATTGTCACTCGCTTACTATCCAATAACAGTAAGTAAATGACAGCAGCGAAGAACGAAAAAGGCGCCTTAGTGGGCGCCTTTTTTATTGTCCAACGTACACATGTACAGACTAAAGAGCATTTGGCCTACAGTAGGCCAAATGCTCTTAATGATTTATTCGCTGCTCTTCAGCAATGATGGTCTTACGACACAATCGTGGCTTTCTTCCGCTAACATCAATAGCTCTTCTACAGTGATTTTTCCGAGTGAATCACTACCAAGAAACGCAGCATAGCTTTCTACTGACGCTAAGCGATTAATCACAAAGTTTGGTAAGGCTTGATTAATATCGATACTTGAAAACTCTTTACCCGAGCAAGTTTCGAAAGATTGACCATTCCAATAGCCTTGGATCAACTTGAAGCCTTCGTCATTCTGCTTAGCCGTGGTATCTAAGGTCTGTGAGGCTTCATTCTTGTAAGTTTCAAGCTGCTTAGCGCGGATTGGTAGGATTTTACCGTCAATCCGGTACTGCTGATACACAGCTTCGCCTGATTTGTTGAAACGTACATGAACCCGAAATGGAGCCAGTTCATTTGATGCGTTGCGCTGCTCACCTTCACGAATAAATTCACGAAGCACACCATCCGACCATGCATAGTCAGTTTGATACCAGCCATAATCACCCATAGTGACGTAGTCTGCTGAAGTATGAGGTTGTGTGAGCTTGTTAGTCACCCAGTAGAAACTTGTCGCGTCGCCCATGACTTGGCCGCCGGTGTAGGTTTCAAATTGCTCTAGGTTTTTGCGAGGGCTTGTTGAAGAACAGCCAATAAGAAATGTAGATAACAGTGAAACGAGAAGAAATGCTTTTTTCATAAAAACCTGTACCGAGGTGGAATACGACTACCTCGGTACAGTTTAGATTATTTCACTGAATCTTTCAGCGCTTTACCTGCAACAAATGCTGGAACGTTTGCAGCAGCGATTTGGATCTCATCACCAGTTTTTGGGTTACGACCAGTGCGAGCTGCACGGTGGTTTACTTTAAAAGTACCAAAACCAATTAGCTGAACTTGATCGCCATCTTTAAGAGCATCTGTTACACCACCAAGAGTCGCTTCTAGAGCAGCTTTAGCTTGTGCTTTAGAAAGGTCCGCTTTTTCAGCAATAAAGTCGATTAATTGAGTCTTGTTCATTTTAGGTTTCCCTTCTTTGTATTTTTGAATTCAATTCACTCTAAAACATAAATGCCCCATCTGGCAAAGGTTTGTCGTCGATCTTTGACTCTAATGCCGTAGTTTTAGCCATAATATGAGTAATAACTCACAATTTGTTACTGATTTATTTAAGCAAGCCCTTGTTTAAAAGGGGCTGAGCGCAAAATTAATGATGACCTAGCCACTACTTTTTCTCTATAATCCACGCTGAATCGCTGATAAAGCGTACAATTTAATTTAAGGGCAAACATGCTGCTGCTAACTATTTACGTCTCCATCGCCATTGGAGTTTCTTTCATTTGTTCTGTTTTGGAAGCTGTACTTTTGAGTATTAGTCCGAGCTACATCGCTCAACTAAAACAAAATGGGCATCCTGCAGCAGAGTCATTAGACAAACTGAAAACAGACATCGACCGCCCACTGGCGTCAATTTTAACGCTTAACACCATCGCGCATACAATCGGTGCTGCGACAGCAGGTGCACAAGCGGCGGTGGTTTTTGGTAGCCAATGGCTAGGTGTATTCTCTGCCGTGCTAACTCTAGGTATTTTGGTACTGTCTGAGATTGTTCCAAAAACCATTGGTGCAACTTACTGGCGTCAACTTGCGCCAGCATCGGCGAGCGTGCTTCGTTGGATGGTGTTCTTCCTAACACCGTTTGTTTGGTTCTCTGAGCAGATCACTAAGCGCCTAGCTCGTGGTCACGAAGCACCAAAAATGCGTGATGAATTGTCTGCGATGGCGATTTTGGCAAAAGAGAGTGGTGAATTTGCAGAAGGCGAATCGAAAATCCTAAGCAACCTACTTGGCATTCAAGATGTACCTGTGACGCAAGTAATGACACCACGACCAGTAGTATTCCGTGTCGATGCTGAGATGAGTATCAATCAGTTCCTAGCGGATCATAAAGATACGCCATTCTCACGTCCGTTGGTTTACAGCGAGCAGAGTGACAACATCATCGGTTTTGTGCACCGCTTAGAGCTGTTTAGGCTTCAACAAGCTGGCAGCGGAGAGAAATCTCTAGGTGACGTGATGCGCCCTATTCATGTATTACTGAACAACTTGCCGTTACCAAAAGCGTTTGACCAAATGATGGCTCAACGTTTACAGCTATCTCTCGTGGTTGATGAGTACGGCACAATCCAAGGCATCATTACCCTAGAAGATATCTTTGAACACCTTGTTGGCGAAGAGATCGTTGACGAAGCGGATAAGACGACCGACATGCAGGAACTGGCATTTCAGCGTTGGGAAAAGTGGAAAGAGACCCACGGTGTGATCGAAAACCGCGACGAAGAAGACGAGCTAGAGCAAGAAGCTACAGCAGAAGACGATAACTCAGATTCAAAACCAGCGGATGAAGAGCACACGTCAAAAGCAGATAAAAAAGACGCTTAATCGTAATTTGCTATCAATAGATACAACAAAGGCTCCCAAGGGAGCCTTTGTTTTTATTCGTACTTTGGTGCGATGTTGAATTACAAAGCAACACCAATGTTACTAACGGGTTCTTCACGCAGTTCATGACGTAGGTCTTTAATCAACTCGATGTCACGCTCCGTCGTTTCACGCAATGGTCGGAAGATAGCCCACTGAACGTCCCACTCTTCACATACCGCTTCGTTTTCTTTCTGGTTTTCGTTAGTCACTTCTTCAGCACCCTGAGCAAACTCAAGCTCAGCAACCGTCTTCACCGACTGTTGGCTCACTTTAATCACAGCTTCAAACATGTGCTCGCGGTCAAGCAGGCCATGAACAAGCGTTGCCAAACCTTGGCAAGCGTCCATTGCAGGGTAAACACCATAGAAGTCAAAATCGTCTGCGCTAGGGAAAAGCTCTTCAACTTTCTCTAATTGGCGTTCAAAGTTCACCTTTGCCGTTTTTACCGTTAGGATTTCCCAAATGCTATCCAAAACATCACGATAGATGCGAGCTTCGGCAAATTCTGTATTCTCACAAAACATGGCATAGTTAGGGTACATACGCTCACACAGACACGCCATAAAGGTAATTTGTTGCCAAGGTTCTAACTTTTCAAGACGAACCTGCAGTGGATTCTGAAGCATAGTCACTCAATAATTGCAGAAAAAGACAGCGAAAGTGTACTTGATAAACTCTGGGGGGAAAAGGTAAGCCGATGAACAATTTTACGAATAAGCTCTATATTATGACTGAGCATGACGATACCTATACGCAACTGATTCTAAACCGGGATTTACCCGACCTAGAAATCACTCAAAACCCCGAGTTAGCTGAGATTATATTAGGGTCGCCTCCCCTGATAGCCGAGCGTCTTAACGAGTTTAAAGCGCTTGAGTGGGTACAAAGCACCTACGCTGGCATCAATAAGCTCACTCAACCAGAACTTCGTCAGGATTACACGCTAACCAATGTAAAAGGTATCTACGGCCCTGCTATCGCGGAGTACGTTTTAGGTTACGCAATCAGCCACTTTAGACACTTTCCTCACTACCACCAGCAACAACAGCAACGAAACTGGCAGCCACAGCTTTATTCTAGCCTAACTGACAAAACTATGGTGATTTTAGGCACAGGGTCTATCGGCAGCCATTTAGCAAAAACCGCTGCGGCGTTTGGCATTCATACCATTGGTGTCAACCGTACTGGTATCCCATCGAAGCAAGAAACCTTTAAAGACACTTTCCATATCAATGAACTTGAGGCGGCTCTCAAGCAAGCAGACATTGTGGTCAACACCTTGCCATCGACCGCTGAAACCTATCAACTGCTCAACCAAACGACCCTTGGTTATTGTTCTAACGTACTGCTATTTAATGTTGGCAGAGGCGAAAGCATCGACAACAAAGCGCTGTTGCTGGCGATTAAAAACCGTTGGGTTGAGCATGCATTTCTTGATGTGTTTGAAAGCGAGCCCCTTTCGCAAGATCACCCTTTCTGGAAGCTACCACAAGTCTCCATTACGCCACATATCGCTGCACTCAGTGAACCGAGACAAGTGGTAGAGATCTTTGCTGAGAATTACCAACAGTGGCGAGATGGCTTTACCCTAAACCATGTCATTGATTTTGATAAAGGCTACTGATGTCCTCTTCACTACTTAAAGAGATACGACAATGCACTGCGTGTGAGCCTCATCTCTCACACGGTGCCAACCCTGTCATTCAAGCACATCCAAACGCGCGCTTGTTGATCATTGGTCAAGCGCCGGGTATCAAGGTGCATGAGTCATCCATCCCATGGAATGATGCCAGTGGGGAAAGATTAAGAGAGTGGCTAGGGATAGGCAGCGATACCTTTTATGACGAACAAAAGGTCGCGATTGTGCCTATGGGTTTCTGCTACCCAGGTAAAGGAAAGAGTGGCGATCTACCACCACGCAAGGAGTGCGCAGAGCTCTGGCATAAGAAAGTACTGCAATCACTGCCCAATATTCAAATGACACTTTTGATTGGTCAGTATGCGCAAAACTATTACTTGAAGCAAAGAACCACCAATACACTGACAGAGACCGTCAAAAACTGGCAGGCTTGGGCACCAGAGTTTTTACCACTTCCCCACCCTTCACCACGTAATAATATCTGGCTCGAGAAGAACCCGTGGTTTGAAACTGAGGTTATTCCTTACATCCGCAAACACATCTCAGAACATTTGGCCTACCATGATCCAAATGCCTAATGAACTGCACACAACCGAAATTAAACGAGTATAGAATTACCAATCTGAAGGCAATAAAAAAGCGCTGCTGGTTACCCAGCAGCGCTTTCAATTATCTTACTCAGAACTACTTATGGTAAGGCTTAGACAGTTCGTGAACAGCGTCAACGAACACACCAGCGTTTTCTGGCGGCACATCTAAGTGAATACCGTGGCCTAGGTTAAATACGTGGCCAGTACCCGCATCACCAAAGCCTTCAAGGATAGTCGATACTTCTTCACGGATACGCTCTGGAGAAGCATAAAGCATTGAAGGATCCATGTTACCTTGCAGAGCAACCTTATCACCCACACGCTTAACTGCGTCTTGGATGTTGATAGTCCAGTCTAGGCCAACTGCATCACAGCCCGTTGCTGCGATCTGCTCTAGCCACATGCCACCGTTCTTAGTGAATAGTGTTACTGGTACACGACGACCATCGTTTTCACGGATCAGACCGTCAACGATTTTGTGCATGTATTGCAGTGAGAATAGGTTGTAATCACGAGGAGTCAGTACACCACCCCATGTATCAAATACCATCACCGATTGAGCACCCGCTTTGATTTGCGCGTTTAGGTATTCGATGACACTGTCAGCCAGCTTATCTAGAAGTAGGTGCAGCGTTTGTGGTTCTGCGTACATCATCTTCTTGATCTTAGTGAACGCTTTAGAGCTTCCACCTTCAACCATGTAAGTCGCTAGAGTCCATGGGCTACCAGAGAAACCAATCAGTGGCACTTCGCCTTTCAGATCTTTACGGATCTGACGTACTGCGTTCATTACGTATTGAAGCTCACCTTCTGGATCTGGCAGGCCAATTTTTTCTACGTCAGCTTTACACGTGATAGGACGCTCAAACTTAGGACCTTCACCTGTTTCAAAGTACAAACCTAGGCCCATAGCATCAGGGATCGTTAGGATGTCAGAGAACAAGATTGCCGCATCAAGCGGGAAACGACGTAAAGGTTGAAGGGTTACTTCTGATGCAAGTTCCGCGTTTTTGCACAAAGACATGAAGTCGCCTGCTTCAGCACGCGTTGCTTTGTACTCTGGAAGATAGCGGCCAGCTTGGCGCATCATCCATACCGGCGTGTAATCAACAGGCTGCTTTAAAAGTGCGCGTAAATAGCGATCGTTCTTTAATTCGGTCATTCCGTTAAATTCCAATTCAATCTTGTCTAGTTTTGATAGCAAGTATTCTAACACTGATTGAGGGGTAAAAGCTGTGTGCTTTGCAACCTAGATCAAGTTATTAACTTTTAAATCAATGCTTAATTTGCACCCAATTAAGGGAGCATGTTAAAAATTTGTTCGCTAGCGAAAATTACAATTATAACACCTGAGTAGTCACTACTCAGCATCTCATAACGACATCTTACTTACCCCCTCCACTTGTGGAGGGTTTTTTTTAGCTTTTGACCACCCATAGGCCAAATACTACTGTAGGCAATTTAGTGCTCCAATGCTTGTTTAGCTGCGCCTGCTTTAATCACGTCATCAACCGTTTTCTCTATCAGTTGTCTAGCAATGGTGCCCACTGGCGCCACATCTGGCAGAGTCGTCACGTCAAACCATTGCGCGTCAGATAGCTCGCTATAATCTGGCTTGAGCGTTCCACCAGCATAGTCAGCAAGAAATCCCATCATCATACTCGACGGGAATGCCCAAGGTTGACTGCCAAAGTAGCGAACATTCCCTACATCAATCCCCGTTTCTTCTTTCACTTCGCGTGCTACGCACTGTTCTAAGGTCTCTCCGACCTCTAGAAAGCCCGCTATAACGGTATACATGCCCGTTTTATGTCTTGGGTGCTGCGCGAGTAATATCTTGTTGTCGTTTCGTACAGCGACAATGATGCATGGGAAAATGCGCGGGTAATGCAGTGTACGACAGTCTCCACACTGCATCGCCACTTGATTGTGGTTTAGGTGATTGCGACCACCACACTGCGGGCAGAAACGCATGCTCTGGGTCATATGGCCATATTGGATGGCTTTACTTGCAGTAAGAAAACTCGATTCAGGCCAGTGCAATAACTCTCTTAGGTTGACCATCGTCAGCTCGCGCTCAACATCACAGTCGTTCAACCAATACACTTTGCGACCTTGATGCTGACCAATGTAGATTGCGTGCTCAACACTGAGCCCAAGTTCATCAGCGGAGCCGAAAGGAAACTGGTCATTATCGACCCAAATATCACTACCGGAAACGACGCACCAATAAGCTTGCTCTGTCATTTTCTTATCACTTTTTTTTAACATCCCTATGCCTCATTGCTTGCAGTTCGTTCATTTTACTGGCAATCTAATTTCATACTAGAGTTGTGGCAGAGAATATTTCAAGCTATTACTTTTAGTAGATATCGATAAACGGACCCTGCTTAGGCAATTTCAATGATCACAAGGTTGTGATCAGATCATGAGGACATGGTCATGCTAAATAAATTTAAACAAATACAAGAACAATGGGGTGGCTCAAGCGAGGTCATCGATCATTGGCTCGAAACTCGACAAGCTCTCATCGTCGAATATTGCAAGCTAGGTGCCTTGCAGCCAGCTAGCAACGGGCAATCAAACGTTGTTGAACTCCCTTCTCCCAAAGAAATAAGCTCATTCTGCGATCATGTTGTCGATTATATCTCAGAAGGCCATTTTAAGATCTACGATATGGTCATGAAGAAATGGCAAGCAACAGGCTTTAAAACCAATGACGAGATTGATACAACTTACGCGAAGATCGTACTCACAACCGAGCCGCTTCTAGAGTTCAATGATAAGTACGTTAAAGTAAGTGCAAACGATGAGTTGCCTAGCTTCGAAGGAGATATGTCGAAAGTAGGTGAACTACTCGAAGTGCGTTTTGAAGTAGAAGATACTCTTATCCAGCTTATTGCAGACAGCTTAGCGATTCCACCAGGCGCTTAGTTAACTGAACCCTTAAGAAGCTTGCCTCTGTGCAAGCTTTTTATTTTGCCCATAATTCCCCTACCCACTCAACTTTGTTGAAGCCTAAGTACCACCAGCAAACCACCAATCCGTATCTACGACTCATCCACGATTATCCTCTTTCCACCAATGCTTGTGATTCACCGGCTAGCATCAGTAAAAGCAGGCCTAAACCCATACACCAATAACCCAAACGCCAGATACAAAAAAGGCACCCGAAGGTGCCTTTTTGTTATCTCTTAGAGATTACTCTTCTGAAGAGAAACCTGCATTTAGAAGTGCTGCAAGGTTGTCAGTAGCTTGTTCAGCTGATGGACCTTCTTGCTCTTCTTCACGCTTAGCTTGACGCTCTTGGTGGTATGCGAAACCAGTACCAGCTGGAATCAGACGACCAACAATTACGTTCTCTTTCAGACCGCGAAGGTCATCACGCTTACCAGAAACCGCAGCTTCTGTTAGTACGCGAGTCGTTTCTTGGAACGATGCAGCTGAGATGAATGACTCAGTTGCAAGAGACGCTTTAGTAATACCTAGTAGATCACGTTCGAAACGTACTAGTTCTTTACCTTCAGCTTCTAGCTTACGGTTAGCAATCTTCACGTTGTGGTACTCAACTTGTTCGCCAGGTAGGAACTGAGAGTCACCAGAATGTGTGATTGTACACTTACGTAGCATTTGACGAACGATAGTCTCAATGTGCTTATCGTTAATCTTAACGCCTTGTAAGCGGTAAACTTCTTGAACTTCGTTCGCGATGTACTGAGTTACTGCGTGGATACCACGTAGACGCAGGATATCGTGTGGAGTTTCAGGACCGTCGGCGATTACATCACCACGTTCAATCTTCTCACCTTCGAACACGTTCAATTGACGATGCTTAGGAATCATCTCTTCGTAAGTGTCACCACCTTCGCGAGTGATTACTAGACGACGCTTACCTTTCGTTTCTTTACCGAAAGACACAGTACCTGTGTGCTCAGCAAGGATCGCAGGCTCTTTTGGCTTACGAGCTTCGAATAGGTCTGCTACGCGTGGTAGACCACCGGTGATATCTTTGTTACCGCCAGATTTCTGAGGGATACGAGATAGTGTGTCACCAATGCCAACTTCAGCGCCATCTTCAATGTTTACAATCGCTTTACCAGGTAGGAAGTAGTGAGCTGGCATTTCAGTACCAGGGATCATTACATCGTTACCTTGCTCGTCAACAAGTTTGATAGCTGGACGCATATCTTTACCTGCTGCTGGACGAGCCGCTGCGTCTGTAACTTCAGAAGAAGAAAGACCAGTTAGATCATCCGTTTGACGAGAAACAGTTACGCCATCGATCATATCAACGAACTGGATGCGACCTGCCACTTCAGTGATGATTGGCATAGTGTGCGCTTCCCAGTTAGCAACAACTTCGCCAGCTTCTACTGCGTCGTTGTCCGCTTTGCTCAGTACAGAACCGTAAGGAAGTTTGTGCTTCTCTTTAGTACGACCGAACTCATCAATAATCGTCATCTCAGATGCACGAGAAGTGATAACTAGCTTCTTGTCTTTGTTGATTACGAACTTAGCGTTGTGAAGTTTCACAGTACCAGTTGTCTTAGCTTGGATGCTGTTCTCTGCTGCTGCAGTAGATGCCGCACCACCGATGTGGAACGTACGCATCGTTAGCTGTGTACCCGGTTCACCGATAGATTGTGCAGCGATAACACCAACTGCTTCACCTTGGTTCACTAGGTGACCACGTGCTAGGTCACGACCGTAACACTGTGCACAACAACCGAAGTCTGCATCACAGGTAACAACAGAACGCACTTTCATGCTATCTACAGAGTTGTCTTCCATGATCTGACACCACTTCTCATCAATCAGAGTATTACGTGGGATCAGTACATCTTCAGTACCAGGCTTAAGAACGTCTTCAGCTACTACACGACCTAGAGCAAGCTCAGAAAGTGCAACTTTAACGTCACCACCTTCGATGTGAGGCATCATGTCGATACCTTCGTGCGTGCCACAGTCATGTTCGTGTACTACAACGTCTTGAGCAACGTCTACTAGACGACGAGTTAGGTAACCCGAGTTCGCTGTTTTCAGTGCCGTATCCGCAAGACCCTTACGAGCACCGTGCGTTGAGATAAAGTACTGAAGGACGTTTAGACCTTCTTTAAAGTTCGCTGTGATCGGCGTTTCGATGATTGAACCATCTGGACGCGCCATCAGACCACGCATACCTGCTAGCTGACGAATCTGAGCTGCAGAACCACGTGCGCCCGAGTCGGCCATCATGTAGATGCTGTTGAACGATTCTTGCTGTTCTTCTTCGCCGTCACGGTTGATAACTGTTTCAGAAGATAGGTTATCCATCATCGCTTTCGCAACGCGGTCATTCGTAGATGCCCAGATATCGATAACTTTGTTGTAACGCTCACCCGCAGTAACAAGACCAGATTGGAATTGCTCTTGGATTTCGCGAACTTCTTCTTCAGCAGATTCAATTTCATCGTATTTCGCTTGAGGTACAACCATATCGTCGATACCTACAGAAACACCTGAAAGTGCAGCGTATGCAAAACCTGCGTACATGATTTGGTCAGCGAATACTACTGTGTCCTTAAGACCAAGCTTACGGTACGCTTCGTTAAGTAGGTTAGAAATTTGCTTCTTACCTAGCTTTTGGTTAACGATGCTGTACGGTAGGCCTGCTGGAACGATTTGCCATAGCATTGCACGGCCAACTGTTGTGTCAACCAGCTTCGTTTCAGTAGTGCTGTTACCATCTTCGTCTACTACGGTCTCAGTGATACGAACTTTAACGCGAGCGTGAAGCTCAGCAGTCTTAGTACGGTATGCCTTCTCAGCCTCTTCAGGGCCAGCAAGGTACATACCTTCGCCTTTCACGTTGATCTTTTCACGAGTCATGTAGTAAAGACCCAATACAACGTCCTGAGAAGGTACGATGATCGGATCACCTGACGCTGGCGACAGAATGTTGTTTGTCGACATCATCAGTGTACGTGCTTCAAGCTGTGCTTCTAGAGTTAGAGGCACGTGTACCGCCATTTGGTCACCATCGAAGTCGGCGTTGTATGCCGCACACACTAGTGGGTGAAGCTGAATCGCTTTACCTTCGATTAGTACTGGTTCAAACGCTTGGATACCTAGACGGTGAAGTGTAGGTGCACGGTTAAGTAGTACTGGGTGTTCACGGATTACTTCGTCTAGGATATCCCAAACGATAGCTTCTTCGCGCTCTACCATCTTCTTAGCAGCTTTGATTGTCGTAGCCATGCCACGAGTCTCTAGCTTGCTGTAGATGAACGGCTTAAATAGCTCAAGTGCCATCTTCTTAGGAAGACCACACTGATGTAGACGAAGGTATGGACCTACTGTGATTACAGAACGGCCAGAGTAGTCTACACGTTTACCTAGAAGGTTCTGACGGAAACGACCTTGTTTACCCTTGATCATATCAGCAAGAGATTTCAGAGGACGCTTGTTCGAACCTGTGATTGCACGACCACGACGACCGTTATCTAGAAGTGCATCAACAGACTCTTGCAGCATACGCTTTTCGTTACGTACGATGATGTCCGGAGCAGCTAGCTCTAGAAGACGCTTCAAACGGTTGTTACGGTTGATCACACGACGGTAAAGGTCGTTCAGATCTGAAGTCGCAAAACGACCGCCGTCTAGTGGTACTAGAGGACGTAGATCTGGCGGAAGAACCGGAAGTACAGTCAGAATCATCCATTGCGGATCGTTACCCGATGCAATGAACGCTTCAACTAGCTTCAGGCGCTTAGTGATCTTCTTACGCTTAGTTTCAGAGTTAGTTGTTTCCAACTCTTCGCGCATTTCTTCCACTTCTTGATGAAGGTCCATTGTTGCAAGCAGATCTTTGATCGCTTCTGCACCCATCTTAGCAGTAAATTCATCACCCCACTCTTCTAGGCGATCTAGATACTCTTCTTCAGTAAGCATCTGAGATTTTTCTAGATCAGTCATACCTGGTTCAGTTACTACGTACATTTCGAAGTAAAGAACACGTTCGATATCACGTAGAGGGATATCCATTAGTAGACCGATACGAGACGGTAGCGATTTTAGGAACCAGATGTGAGCAACTGGTGAAGCAAGCTCGATGTGGCCCATACGGTCACGACGAACTTTAGTTTGTGTAACTTCTACGCCACACTTCTCACAGATAACACCACGGTGTTTCAGACGCTTGTATTTACCACAAAGACATTCGTAGTCTTTAACTGGACCAAAAATACGCGCACAGAACAGACCATCGCGTTCAGGTTTGAACGTACGATAGTTGATCGTTTCAGGTTTTTTAACTTCACCGAAAGACCATGAACGGATCATGTCTGGTGAAGATAGACCGATTTTGATTGCATCAAATTCTTCGGTCTTATGCTGCGCTTTTAGAAAGTTTAATAAGTCTTTCACAATCAGCTCCTGTAAGGAGTTAAAAGGGGCTCACCCGCAAAAGTGAGCACCTTCAACCAAATAATCTCTTTTCTCTAGAAAGAAAGAAGGGATTACTCTTCGTCTTCTAGCTCGATGTTGATACCTAGCGAGCGAATCTCTTTCAACAGTACGTTGAACGATTCTGGCATGCCAGGTTCCATGCTGTGGTTGCCGTCTACGATGTTCTTGTACATCTTAGTACGGCCGTTAACGTCATCCGACTTAACTGTTAGCATTTCTTGAAGCGTGTAAGCAGCACCGTATGCTTCTAGTGCCCATACTTCCATCTCACCGAAACGCTGGCCACCGAACTGAGCTTTACCACCAAGTGGTTGCTGAGTTACTAGGCTGTACGAACCAGTAGAACGAGCGTGCATCTTGTCATCAACAAGGTGGTTCAGTTTCAGCATGTACATGTAACCTACAGTTACAGGACGCTCAAACGAGTCACCAGTACGACCATCAAACAGTTTAAGCTGACCAGATTCTGGCAGATCACCCAGTTTAAGTAGTTCTTTGATTAACGCTTCAGAAGCACCATCGAACACAGGAGTAGCAATCGGTAGACCGCCACGTAGGTTCTTGATCAGTGTACGAACTTGATCATCAGACAGTTCAGCAATATCAACTTTCTGACGAGTATCACCAAGATCATAAACCTTCTGTAGGAACTCACGGAACTTATGAAGTTCTTGTTGTTCCTTAACCATTTGGTTGATCTTGTCACCGATACCTTTCGCTGCCAGACCTAAGTGTACTTCTAGGATCTGACCGATGTTCATACGCGATGGTACACCCAGTGGGTTAAGTACGATGTCTACAGGCTGACCTTTCTCATCGTATGGCATGTCTTCAACAGGGTTAATCTTAGAGATTACACCTTTGTTACCGTGACGACCCGCCATCTTATCACCAGGCTGGATACGACGTTTAACCGCTAGGTAAACTTTAACAATCTTAAGAACGCCAGGCGCTAGGTCATCACCTTGAGTGATCTTACGACGCTTAGTTTCAAACTTCTTATCGAAGTCTGCTTTTAGCTCATCCCACTGCTCAGCAAGTTGCTCAAGCTGTGTTTGTAGCGCATCGTCTTCTAGAACTTGCTCTAGCCATTGCTTACGACCGATCGTATCAAGCTTAGCTTCAGAGTAACCACCAGACAGAAGTACAGCTTTAACACGGTTAAGAAGGCCACCCTCAAGAATTTGGAACTCTTCAGTTAGGTCTTTCTTAGCTTCTTTAAGCTGCATCTGTTCGATTTCAAGTGCACGCTTGTCTTTCTCTACGCCATCGCGAGTGAAGACTTGTACATCGATGATAGTACCCGAAACAGAGTTTGGTACACGTAGAGAAGTATCTTTAACATCAGATGCTTTCTCACCGAAGATTGCACGTAGTAGCTTCTCTTCAGGAGTCAGTTGAGTTTCACCTTTAGGTGTTACTTTACCAACTAGGATGTCGCCACCCTTAACTTCAGCACCAATGTAAACGATACCTGACTCGTCTAGTTTAGACAGAGCAGACTCACCTACGTTTGGAATATCAGCTGTGATCTCTTCAGAGCCCAGCTTAGTATCACGAGCCACACAAGATAGTTCTTGGATGTGGATTGTCGTGAAACGGTCTTCTTGAACTACGCGCTCAGATACTAAGATCGAGTCTTCGAAGTTGTAACCGTTCCAAGGCATGAACGCGATACGCATGTTTTGACCAAGTGCTAGCTCACCAAGGTCTGTTGAAGGACCGTCAGCTAGTACGTCGCCACGTGATACAGGTTCACCCGGTAGCACTGTAGGACGTTGGTTGATACATGTGTTCTGGTTTGAACGCGTGTACTTAGTTAGGTTGTAGATGTCGATACCAGCTTCGCCAGGTACTAGCTCATCTTCGTTAACCTTAACTACGATACGAGAAGCGTCCACAGACTGAATCATACCGCCACGTTTAGCAACCGCCGTAACACCAGAGTCAACTGCGATGTTACGTTCGATACCAGTACCTACTAGAGGCTTATCAGCCTTAAGTGTTGGTACCGCTTGACGTTGCATGTTCGCACCCATCAACGCACGGTTCGCATCATCGTGTTCTAGGAACGGGATAAGCGATGCAGCGATAGATACTACTTGGTTTGTCGCAACGTCCATGTAGTCAACGTGGTCGCGAGGGTGAAGACCAGATTCACCTTTTTGACGAGCAGTGATTAGCTCATCTGCGAACGTACCTTCTTCAGTAAGAACGGTGTTCGCCTGCGCGATTACAAATTGACCTTCTTGGATTGCAGACAGGTAATCAACTTCGTCTGTTACTACGCCATCTACTACACGACGGTACGGAGTTTCTAGGAAACCGTAATCGTTACAACGTGCAAATGCAGATAGTGAGTTAATTAGACCGATGTTTGGACCTTCAGGCGTTTCGATCGGACATAGACGACCGTAGTGAGTTACGTGAACGTCACGTACTTCGAAGCCTGCGCGCTCACGAGTAAGACCACCAGGACCTAAAGCAGAGATACGACGCTTGTGCGTAACTTCTGACAATGGGTTGTTTTGGTCCATGAACTGTGAAAGCTGTGAAGAGCCAAAGAATTCTTTAACTGCAGCAGAGATAGGCTTAGCGTTGATTAGATCTTGAGGCATGATTGCATCAAGGTCACCAAGGCTTAGACGCTCTTTAACGGCACGTTCTACACGAACTAGACCAACACGGAATTGGTTTTCTGCCATTTCACCTACAGAACGGATACGACGGTTACCAAGGTGGTCGATATCGTCCACTTCGCCTTTACCGTTACGGATGCCGATCAGTTTCTTCATCACTTCGATGATGTCTGATTCATCCAGAGTACCGCGCTCTTCTTCTTCTTCACGCTCGATAGAGCTGTTGAACTTCATACGGCCTACAGTTGATAGGTCGTAGCGTTCTTCTGAGAAGAATAGGCTTTCGAATAGAGACTCTGCAGCTTCTTTCGTTGGTGGCTCGCCAGGACGCATCATGCGGTAGATTTCTACCAATGCAGAGATGCGATCTACTGTGCTATCTGCACGTAGAGTGTCTGACATGAATGGACCATGGTCTAGGTCATTCGTGAACAGTACTTCTAGAGCTTTGTGACCTGCTTGAGATAGGTTAGCAAGTGCCTCTAGGCTGATCTCTTGGTTTGCGCCAACGATGATCTCGCCAGTTGCTTCGTTGATGTAATCTTTAGATGCAACTTTACCAACGATGTACTCTACAGGTACTTCGATGTGCTCAACGCCATCTTTCTCAAGTTGACGGATGTGGCGAGCAGTAACACGACGACCAGTCTCAACGTAAACTTTACCGTTTGCTTCGATGTCGAATGACGCAGTTTCACCACGTAGACGATCAGGAACCAACTCCATAAGAAGAGTTTGGTCTTTCACTTCGAAGTTCACCTTGTCGAAGAACAGATCTAGGATCTCTTCAGTTGACTTACCTAGTGCACGAAGGATGATTGAAGCTGGTAGCTTACGACGACGGTCGATACGTACGAATAAGTTGTCCTTAGGATCGAACTCAAAGTCTAACCATGAGCCACGGTAAGGAATTACACGTGCGTTATAAAGAACTTTACCAGATGAGTGGGTCTTACCCTTATCACTGTCGAAGAACACGCCTGGGCTTCGGTGCAGCTGGGATACGATAACCCTCTCGGTACCATTAATTACGAAAGTACCATTGTCTGTCATAAGCGGAATTTCGCCCATGTAGACTTCTTGTTCTTTAATGTCTTTTACAGTACCTGCTGGCGCATCTCGATCAAAGATAACTAGACGTAGTTTAACGCGTAGTGGCTTTGAGTAAGTTACACCACGGATTTGACATTCTTTAACATCAAAAACTGGCTCACCAAGACGGTAGCTAACGTATTGCAGCTCAGAATTGCCGTTGTAGCTCTGAATTGGGAATACAGAACGAAAAGCAGCCTCAAGACCGTATTGACCTTCTGGATCCTGTTCGATGAATTTATCGAAAGAATCAAGCTGGATCGATAACAGGTATGGAATGTCCAAAACTTGTGGACGAGTACCAAAGTCCTTACGGATGCGCTTTTTCTCGGTATAAGAGTAAACCATGGGGTTCCTCAGCTCGCTGATAAGTGACCCAAACTACCCAAAACACTCCTCAGAGGGGGTAGTGACTAACAGCTGTTTAATGTAGTGAACAATCATATCGAAAACATGACTGTTTTTTTGCTCGGGTTATGACGCTTAAACAGCGGAAAATTCGTCATAGCCCTACAGCGCAAAAAGGCCGGTGGTTAAATAACCACCAGCCATTAGCCTTGCGGCTAAGAAATTAAGTAATAATTACTTAACTTCAACAGAAGCGCCAGCTTCTTCTAGCTGTGCTTTAAGAGCTTCAGCTTCAGCTTTGTCAACGCCTTCTTTTAGAGGTGCTGGAGCTGAGTCTACAAGACCTTTAGCTTCTTTAAGACCTAGGCCAGTTGCGCCACGTACAGCTTTGATAACTTGTACTTTGTTAGAACCAGCAGAAGTTAGGATAACGTCGAATTCAGTTTGCTCAGCAGCAGCGTCGCCGCCAGCAGCGCCACCAGCTACAACTGCAGCAGCAGCTGATACGCCGAATTTCTCTTCCATAGCTTCGATAAGCTCAACAACTTGCATTACAGACATTTCTGCAACTGCGTCTAGGATTTGCTCGTTAGTAATAGACATAACAATTCTCTTTTAAGTCAACAATAAGTTTAATTTGCAACCAGTGAAAAGCAAGGCTTAAGCCGCTGCTTCTTCTTTTTGGTCACGTAGTGCAGCGATAGTACGAACCAGCTTGCCAGCAGAAGCTTCTTTCATGCACATCATTAGGCGTGCGATAGCTTCGTCGTAAGTTGGTAGTGTCGCTAGTACTTCAGCATCAGTAACTGCGCCTTCAAATGCAGCAGCTTTGATCTCGAAATCTTTGTTCTCTTTAGCGAAGTCTTTGAAAAGACGCGCTGCAGCACCTGGGTGCTCGTTAGAGAACGCGATCAGAGTTGGACCAGTGAAAGTGTCAGTTAGACACTCGTAGTCTGTACCCTGAACCGCACGGCGTGCTAGTGTGTTACGAACAACTTTCATGTAAACACCCGCTTCGCGAGCTTGTTTACGTAGAGAAGTCATTGCGCCAACTTCAACGCCACGAGAATCAGCTACAACTGCAGAAAGTGCACCATTAGCTGCTTCGTTGACTTCAGCAACAATTGCTTTTTTGTCTTGAAGATTTAAAGCCATTTGGATTAACCTCTGGTTGTGATTACAGCACCCATTACAGTGTGTAATGAGCGTTTACGATGCTAATAAATATGAATCACTTCATTTAAATTAGGCACCGCCTACGTAGGTTTTATTAAGCTGTAGCTCCGAAAAGTACAGCGCCTACGGTCTTGGGATAGATAATTTGAATTGCTTCAAATCACCCAACCACAAATATTAGGCGCAGAAGTATACACTAAATCTGCGCCTAAGCAAATTAGTTTGCTTGAGTGTTCAGGCTAGCCTGATCAACAGCAACACCAGCACCCATAGTAGTAGAGATGCTTACTTTCTTCAGGAAAGTACCTTTCGCTGAAGAAGGCTTAGCTTTCTTAAGAGCAACTAGAAGAGCTTCTAGGTTCTCTTGAAGCTGGTTAGCTTCGAAAGATGCTTTGCCGATAGTAGTGTGGATGATGCCGTTCTTGTCGTTACGGTAACGAACCTGACCAGCTTTAGCGTTCTTAACCGCTTCAGCAACGTTAGGAGTTACAGTACCAACTTTAGGGTTTGGCATAAGGCCGCGTGGACCTAGGATAGTACCTAGTTGACCAACAACGCGCATTGCATCTGGAGAAGCAACAACAACGTCGAAGTTCATTTCGCCTTTCTTCACTTGCTCAGCAAGATCTTCCATACCAACAACATCTGCGCCAGCTGCTTTAGCTGCTTCTGCGTTTGCACCTTGAGTGAACACAGCAACGCGGATTTCACGGCCAGTACCGTGAGGTAGCACAGTTGCGCCACGTACGTTTTGGTCAGATTTACGAGCATCGATGCCTAGGTTAACAGCAACGTCTACAGACTCAACGAATTTAGCAGTCGCTAGTTCTTTAAGAAGTGCAACAGCTTCGTTGATTTCGTATTCTTTAGTCGCGTCAACTTTGTCGCGGATTACGCGCATACGCTTAGTAAGTTTTGCCATCTTATTAACCCTCTACCACTAGGCCCATTGAACGAGCAGTACCAGCGATTGAACGCTTCATTGCTTCGATGTCAGCACCAGTCATATCAGCAGCTTTAGTTTCTGCGATTTCTTGGATTTGAGCGTCAGTTACAGTACCCACTTTTTCAGTGTTTGGACGACCTGAACCAGACTTAACGCCAGCAGCTTTCTTAAGAAGAACAGCAGCAGGTGGAGTCTTAGTTACGAACGTGAAAGAACGGTCGTTGTATACAGTAATAACTACTGGAGTCGGTAGACCTTTCTCAACAGATTCTGTTTTTGCGTTGAACGCTTTACAGAATTCCATGATGTTAACACCGTGTTGACCTAGAGCAGGACCAACCGGTGGCGACGGGTTTGCCATACCAGCTGCAACTTGCAGTTTGATATAAGCTTCAACTTTCTTAGCCATGATATTTCCTAATATTTGGGTACATGCGCTAGCCGTAAGGCAAGCTCCCCATAAATTCAATTAACGCTTTTTACTTCCATAGAAGCAAAAAGGCGCGAAATTATAATCATAATTCGCGCCTTTAACAACCCTAAAAAGGTGATTTTTTATACTCTTTTATTTTGAACAAGTTGCTAATAAGTTATCCACAACTTAGTTCAATTAATCGAGTCTTAGTCCAGTTTTTCAACCTGACCAAATTCAAGCTCAACCGGTGTTGCACGACCAAAGATCGATACAGATACCTTAATGCGGCTCTTCTCGTAATCTACTTCTTCAACAGTACCGTTGAAGTCAGCAAATGGACCATCGTTAACACGAACCACTTCACCTGCTTCGAACATAGTCTTAGGACGTGGAGCTTCGCTCGCTTTCTCTAGACGGTTCAAGATAGCATCAGCTTCTTTATCAGTGATTGGTGCTGGACGATCAGAGGTACCACCAATGAAGCCCATAACACGCGGAATGCTGCGTACTAAGTGCCATGATTCATCATTCATGATCATTTGAACTAATACGTAGCCAGGGAAGAATTTACGTTCACTTTTACGACGTTGTCCAGCACGCATTTCCACTACTTCTTCAGTAGGTACTAGCACATCGCCAAATAGTTCTTCCATGTTGTGCATTTTAATATGCTCGCGTAGCGATTGTGCAACACGACCTTCAAAACCAGAAAAGGCTTGAACTACATACCAACGTTTTTTTGGAGCTTCACTCATGAATCAGAACCCTCTACACCCCAGTCGCTAGAGAAACTAAACGGACCATAATGCCGTCAATTCCCCAAAGCACTAGAGACATAACAATACATACAGCTAAAACGATCAATGTAGTTTGCATAGTTTCTTGGCGAGTAGGCCAAACCACTTTACGAATCTCCATGCGAGATTCTTTTGCAAAATCGATCGCAGCTTTACCTTTAGTTGTTGTTGCTGCAACGCCTAGTGCGGCAGCAATCAGCACAACTACACCTGCAGCGCGAATTACAACAGACAATTCACCATACAGGTAATTACCCACAACAGCAGCGGCTAACAGTACAAAAGCGACTACCCACTTCATTGTATCTGCTGCACTTGAGCTATCAGGAGTTTCAGCGTTTGCTTTCATAAAACCAACCTGTGATAAGTCTTAAATATAGACGACAATAACCCCGCTGTTGCAGGGCACATTCCTTTGCGTTGCAGAACAACACATCTAACAGTCATTTTAGTCAAAAAGACTGTTTAATTCTTTACTAAGAGCTGAAATTGATGCCAATTCGTTCAACTCTTTTTTTAGCGCAGAAAAAGGGCATCAAATGATGCCCTTTTTACTAGTGGTTCGTCAAATCTTATGCAAAGATTTTAGCTACAACACCAGCACCAACTGTACGGCCACCTTCACGGATAGCGAAACGTAGGCCTTCGTCCATTGCGATTGGAGCGATTAGCTCAACAGTCATTTGAACGTTGTCACCTGGCATTACCATTTCTACGCCTTCTGGTAGAGTGATGTCGCCTGTTACGTCAGTTGTACGGAAGTAGAACTGTGGACGGTAACCTTTGAAGAAAGGAGTGTGACGGCCGCCTTCGTCTTTAGAAAGTACGTATACTTCAGACTCGAACTTAGTGTGTGGGTTGATAGAACCTTTAGCAGATAGTACTTGGCCACGTTCAACTTCGTCACGCTTAGTACCACGTAGAAGTGCACCAACGTTCTCACCTGCACGACCTTCGTCAAGCAGTTTACGGAACATTTCAACACCAGTACAAGTAGTAAGAGTAGTCTCTTTGATACCAACGATTTCTACTTCGTCACCTACACGTAGGATACCACGCTCGATACGACCAGTTACAACAGTACCACGACCTTGGATCGAGAATACGTCTTCGATTGGTAGTAGGAACGGTTGGTCAACTGCACGCTCTGGCTCAGGGATGTAAGAATCTAGTGCTTCTGCAAGCTCAACGATCTTGTCTTCCCACTGCTTCTCGCCGTTTAGTGCGCCAAGTGCAGAACCTTGGATAACTGGTAGGTCATCACCTGGGAAGTCGTACTCAGAAAGAAGTTCACGAACTTCCATTTCTACTAGCTCAAGTAGCTCTTCGTCATCAACCATGTCACATTTGTTCATGAATACGATGATGTAAGGGATACCAACTTGACGACCAAGTAGGATGTGCTCACGAGTTTGAGGCATTGGGCCGTCAGTCGCAGCAACAACTAGGATACCACCGTCCATTTGCGCAGCACCAGTGATCATGTTTTTAACATAATCCGCGTGTCCTGGGCAGTCTACGTGTGCGTAGTGACGTGATGGAGTGTCGTACTCAACGTGAGAAGTAGCGATTGTGATACCGCGCTCACGCTCTTCTGGAGCGTTATCGATAGATGCGAAATCTTTAGCAACACCACCGTACACTTTTGCAAGTGTAGTACAGATAGCAGCAGTTAGAGTTGTTTTACCGTGGTCAACGTGGCCGATAGTACCAACGTTTACGTGCGGTTTCGTACGTTCAAATTTTTCTTTAGACATGGGGTGTCCCTCTAGGTACGGATTAGGTGGCTTAAAATAAGACCACGCAACCAAAAAAAATGGTTTTCTTTATTAAAGGAGAAGAAGCTTTAGACTGGTGCTAATACCCAGAGTCGAACTGGGGACCTCACCCTTACCAAGGGTGCGCTCTACCGACTGAGCTATATCAGCACACAAAATGAGTTGGAGCGTGCAGCGGGAATCGAACCCGCATCATCAGCTTGGAAGGCTGAGGTAATAGCCATTATACGATGCACGCAACACGTAACTCTGTTTGAGCTATTTAACCTTTAGAATATGGTGGAGAGGGACGGATTCGAACCATCGAAGGCAGTGCCAACAGATTTACAGTCTGCTCCCTTTGGCCACTCGGGAACCTCTCCAAATTTTTGAGCTTTCTCTCGCTGCCTTAAAGGAGGGAGAAAGTGGTGCCGACTACCGGAATCGAACTGGTGACCTACTGATTACAAGTCAGTTGCTCTACCTACTGAGCTAAGTCGGCACAAGTGGGGCGCATTTTATTGAATGATTTTCCACCTTGCAATAGCAAATTGAAAAAAAGTGCAAAATTCTCTGCTCAAACTTCTACATACGACTATTTAGCTCAAGGTTTCCGTCTTTAACCCGCATCTAGTACAGGAAGATATTTTATTTATCTAGCGCTTGATGTATTTTCCATGCACTTGTTTTGTTATCCACTATAGAGTTTTGTATGAGCCCATTTATGTCATTTGACCGTACACATTGGTCTGAACTAAGGAATTTAGTTCCGATGACACTTTCTGAGAGCGACTTAAAAGAGCTTCAAGGCATCAATGAAAAGCTCACCATGGAAGAAGCTGTGGAGATCTACCTGCCGCTTTCTCGTCTATTGAACCTCTATGTGGCAGCCAGACAAAACCGCAATTCAGTTCTTCATCAGTTCCTCGATAAAAAAGAGAAAGCACCACCATTTATTATTGGTATTGCTGGCAGTGTTGCGGTAGGTAAAAGTACAACCGCCCGTCTACTTAAAGCCCTGCTCTCTCGTTGGGAAAACCACCCAAAAGTTGAGCTCGTCACCACTGACGGTTTCTTATATCCAAATGAAGTATTGGAAGAGAAAGGCTTGATGAGTAAGAAAGGCTTCCCTGAGTCTTACGATATTAAGCGTTTAGTTAATTTTGTCTCAGACGTCAAGGCGTGCAAAAGAAACGTCACCGCGCCAGTATACTCGCATCTAACCTACAACATTACTGATGATGTTAAGTGTGTTGACCTACCTGACGTGTTGATCATTGAAGGCCTAAACGTATTGCAGAGTGGAATGAACTACCCACACGAGCCACACCGTGTGTTCATTTCTGACTTCCTGGACTTTTCACTCTATGTGGATGCAGACAGCCAGCAAATCAAAGAGTGGTATATCAACCGCTTTATGAAGTTTAGAGAAGGGGCATTTACCAAGCCGGGCTCTTACTTTAGTCATTACACTAAATTATCGAACCAAGCGGCATTGGATAAAGCAGAAGGGATCTGGAGTTCAATCAATGGGTTGAACCTAGAGAAGAACATCCTTCCAACCAGAGAGCGGGCGCACCTAATTCTAAGAAAAGGTGCAGATCACATGGTTGAAGAAGTACTACTAAGAAAATAGGAAGGTCTTAGCTACCTTTCCTTAGTGAGATTTCACCGCCGATATAACTTTCGATACCATTTTCGGTTTTGAGTAACACAGCACCCTGCTCATCAATACCTTGTACGACACCTTCAATTTCTCTAGGTCCAATAATCAGCTTCACATTGCGACCTAAGAAATTATCCAAGCGGTTCCAACGCTCTACAAAATTCGACATCCCTTTCATTTCGTAATCAACCAGCGCCTTATCCCATGCGTTTATTAGGGTCTGTGCTAATTGGTTACGATCTGAGACTTGACCATCACACACCTCTTTAAGCGAGGTCCACGGCTGACCAATACCTGAGGTAGCAGGATCCATAGAGAGATTAAGCCCTAAACCAATCACAATATGAGCAGCACCGCCAGATTGCCCCGACAGCTCAACTAAGATTCCCGCAAGTTTCTTATCGTTATGGTAAAGGTCATTTGGCCATTTGAGCTTCACGCCTTCAACACCCATTTCTTCCAGAGCCTCAACAACCGCAACTCCGACAACAAGACTTAGGCCCATCGCAGCTGCCATCCCAGCGTCGAGTCTCCAGTACATCGAAAGGTATAAGTTGGCTCCAAATGGTGACACCCACTCTCTGCCACGACGACCGCGACCAGAGGCTTGGTATTCAGCAACACAAACCGAGCCAGATTCTAGCTCATTGGTGCGATCTAACAGGTGTTGGTTGGTCGAACCTATAATAGGGATCAGTTCAAGAGATGCGTTGCTATTAGCAGCAGATAGTCGCTCATGGTCCAGCATGTCCAATCGGTCCGCTAGCTTGTAGCCTTTACCCTGTACACGGTAGATATCCAAACCCCACTCTTGAATACCCTTGATGTGCTTGCTTATAGCGGCTCGAGATACCCCAATCACCTCACCGAGGTCTTCACCAGAATGAAACTCACCATCAGCAAGGCATTTTAACAGTGCTAGCTTAGTGCTATGCTCTCTCATACTAACGCCTCCAAAGCCTTGTCGAGATTTGTCTCACCATCTCTTCCCATAAAGCGAACCTCATGTTCCAGGCGAATATCGAATTTATCTAGCACAGCCTGACGAACTCGTTCTGCTAACTTAAGCACATCAACGGCCGTCGCCTCATCATAGTTGATGATCACAAGTGCTTGATTTGGATGAACCTGAGCGCCACCTTGATTAACACCTTTAAACTGACATTGATCGATCAGCCAACCAGCAGCGACTTTGATCATATTCTCACTCGCATAGCCCACAATCGTTGGATACTCAGACTGCAAGCGATCAAAATGATCTTTACTGATCATCGGGTTTTTAAAGAAGCTGCCAGCATTACCCTGAACAGAAGGGTCTGGCAATTTGCTCGAGCGGATAGCACATACTTCATTAAATATCGTTTGAGGTGAAAGTGTCTCTTCAGACAGACTTTTCAAGGGGCCATAGTGATTACATGGCTGCCATGCTTTCGCTAAAGTTAAGCCAATCGCGACCACAATAGCTTTGCCGTACAGGGCGTGTTTAAAAATCGAATCTCGGTAACCAAAGAGACATTCCTCTTTGCTTAATCGCTTAACTGTATAAGTATCCAGACAAAGAATATCGACGTATTCACATATATCCTGTAGCTCAACTCCATAAGCACCAATGTTCTGGATAGGCGCTGAGCCAGAACAACCCGGAATCATGGCTAGGTTTTCTAACCCACCAAGACCTTGCTCAACGGTCCATTTAACTAAGCTTGGCCAATCCTCACCACCATTAACATGGAGTAAATGATTGTTATCCGACTCCGTTAAGGTAATACCAGACAGCTTATTGATAATGACAAGGCCTGCAAAATGCTCAGTGAAAAGCATGTTACTGCCCTTTCCTAGCATCAGCTTAGGCGTAGATTGCCATTTAGGGTCCTGATAAACCGAGACCAACTCTTCAATTGTGGTCACTTCAACCAAAGCATCACAACTTTGATCAATAGAAAAGGTATGAACGTTTTTTAAACTAGCATTGAGATGGAATTGCATGGCGATATTCAATTAACTTACACTGCGTTCATTCTACAGCAGATAAACCAGTGGCGCAGTGACTGAATGAACAATGTCATCATTACTCAATTAGACCCAGTAAAGGTTCCCCTTGTTAAACGCTTCTATAAAGAGCACTACCCAACAGGGAAAGCCAATAAAAGTGAGTTAATTTATTCACTCTTACTTGATGACGAACTTTGTGGTGTCGTCCGTTTCCGTACGATAGAAGACTCGCGCTTACTGACAGGTATGGCGATCTCGAAGCAACATCGCGGCAAACAGTTAGGTTCCCAGCTAATGGAGTACTGTGCAAAACACACACTCACAGAGAACGATTACTGCTTTGCCTATGCGCACCTTACGAGCTTCTACACTCGGCACCAATTTGTGCAGATCGATTCTAAACAGCTACCGAACGCCTTACGGGTTTTATATGAGCGTTATTCAAATAGCGGAAAAGATCTCATTCCTATGCAATATCAGCAAAATTGTTAGAGAATGCCTCGATTATCTAGTATTTGGGGCTATGCCTTTGGTAAAATTAAAGGTTCGCAATTTTGCATATTTTTAAGGTAAAACAGTCAATATGATTGCCAGTAGGAATCCATTCATACAGTTGCCAACCATAGCGCAGAATCCTGATAAGTTTGAAGTACTACTATCAGCGCAAGAGTTTCGAATTCGTCTACTTGATGAGATAGCTCGCGCAACGACTCGTATTAGTTTAGTCGCTTTGTATCTTGAAGATGATGAGGCTGGCCGTGAGATCCTAACTGCCTTATATGAAGCAAAACAAAAGAATCCAGATCTAGATGTGAGCGTTTGTGTTGATTGGCACAGAGCTCAACGCGGATTGATTGGTGCAGAGTCTTCTGAAGGCAATGCAGCAATGTACAAAGAGTTTGCTGAAAAATATCAACATTCAGTTCCTGTCTACGGCATTCCTGTCCGTGGTAAAGAAGTCTTTGGCGTATTGCACTTAAAGGGCTTTATCGTTGATGACAGCGTGATATACAGTGGTGCAAGCCTCAATAATATCTACCTGAACTATCACGACCGCTACCGCTTTGACCGCTACCATGTTTTAAACAACGCGACACTGGCAGATTCAATGTTTGCCTACGTGCATGAACAAATGATCTCTGACAGCGCTGTTTACGACTTAGCTGATAAAAACAAGCCAGCGACTAAAGAGCTAAAGCCAGCGATCCGCCAGTTTCGTGCCTCTCTAGCCAGATCTCAGTATCAATTTGATGGTCAGGAAGTATCACCAGAGCAAGTTGCCGTAACACCGCTAGTAGGCATCGGCAAACGACGTAATCGTCTTAACCAAGGCATCAATCAACTGGTCGCTCAGGCTAAAGACGAGATATTCATTTGTACCCCTTACTTTAACTTTCCTCCTAGCCTAGCTAAAGAAGTGAAGAAAGCACTCAAACGTGGAGTAAAGGTCAGCATTGTGGTTGGTGATAAAACCGCGAATGATTTCTTCATCTCTCCAGAGGAAGAGTTTAAAACGATTGGTGGTCTACCATATCTTTATGAGATGAACTTACGTCGCTTTGCTAAAGCTAATGAAGCTCATATTGCAAGCCGCAATCTATCGATTCAACTTTGGCGACACGACTCTAACAGCTTCCACCTGAAAGGCATTTGGGTCGATAAGCGCTATATGCTGCTTACTGGTAATAACCTAAACCCTAGAGCTTGGAAACTAGATCTAGAGAACGGAATCTTTATTCAGGACAACTATCACCACCTAACTGATAAGTTCCAAGCTGAAGTAGATAACATTCTTCAACACACTCAGCTTATTTGTACTTATAAGCAGTTAGACAAAGTAGATAGCTACCCAGAAGAAGTTCAAAAGCTGATTCGCAAGATCACTCGAGTCAAAGCTGACAGAGTACTTAAACAAATACTCTAGTGAACATACGCAAGATATGATTTACCAACGCCTAGCAAACGCTAGGCGTTTTTGTATTCATAAGTCGCCTCTCTGTAAGCACTCGCAAACATAGTGAGTAACTAGATCAATCAATACTCGCACATATAATTTTAGGTGTTCAGCGCCATTGAACACCAGAGAATAGCTTAGGTCGAAAGTAGCGAGGACTTGTTATTTGAAGAGCAAAAGACCATTACCTGGAAACGACGAAGGCCTAGTAGTAAGGCTAGGCCTTCTGATAAATGACGAAAGGCGGACATACCTAGTTCGTTCTTTGTGGAATCGGTAAACCTTTTGAGAGACGCTCTCTACCAAAAGGCGAATACAGAGATTCAAATGTAAAAAGAGCCCAAGAAGTTGTACTTGGGCTTAGTATGAATAGCTGAACTGGTGTAGAAGACCAAATTATCGCATTCTAGAAACGACGAAGCCTAGTCGTAAGACTAGGCTTTCTAAAGGTTTGATGTAGTTGAGTTGTCATTCTATCTATTCGCCAATTGATTACTAAATATACATTTTTGATAGATGTAAAAAAGCCCTGCTATTTCTAGCAA